>CAMBGJ010000375.1 GCA_945865805.1 Bordetella parapertussis | reverse complement strand
GCCCGGAATCGAAGCAAATCGCAGTTGTTCTGGCGTAGAATCCATGGTGGGCAAAGACCTGTTCGTGTTGACGAATGTGTTTCTCAATAACTCACATTGTACCAATCACTTACAGTGTTCTTTGCCCTCTTTATGCAAAATTCAGGCTAGAGGTTTGCTGAGGAAGTGCATTGCTGATTTAAGCGGTTCTTGCAGGTATCATGGACTGGAGCGATTTGAACTCGATCGCTTTCAGTGCTTCGCGCAACGCGTTAAATTCTTCGATGGCGGGCTGCGTTGTCATTGTCAGCTTATTGACAGAATATTTATGACAATCCATCGATTGATAGCCGCCATCGACCATACAATCGCGACAGTGTAAGGTGCGGAGGCGCAGTCCTCGATTCATTCGGATGACTAGTCGCGATTGGGAATTGATGTTTGTCAGGTGGCGGCGGCAGCTCGGGACGCCGCACCGTGCCTATTGGCATACGCACCCGCGATGTTCGAGTTGGGTTACCCTCTTTTTTTGTGGATAATAGGTAGGGCATTCAAGCGTTGCACAGCATGCCCAAGGATATTCGGGCGCAACAACATCAGACCGTTGCCGTCGCGTTGCCCCTTTCAGTGCGTGTGAGTGGTTGACCTCGCGGGGATGTGATCCCCTGGCAAATTCAACACGGTAGTTTGTTGAGTATTTACGTACGGTGGGTGGGGAAGTGGGGCAAGGTGATTCGGCAAACGGAGTCGCGGGCAGGGTAGACTCTAGCGCTCTAGTGAATTCGATGGCTTGCCTTACCCAAATATGTTCATTAGATGTCAATTTGATTGGAGAAACCATGAGTAACGAAGAAATCGGTTGCAGTATAGAAAACTACATCGCCACCGTCGAAATACGGCGACCGCCCAACAATTTTCTGGATATCGAGCTAATCGGCAGTTTGGCAACCGTACTCGAAGCGTTGGACAAAGATGCGTCGTGTCGCGCCATCGTGCTCGCCGCTGCCGGCAAGCATTTCTGCGCTGGCGCAAATCTTAAAAAACGCGTGGATGACGAAGCTGCCGGGAAACCGCAGGCGGCACGGCCCCGGCACCTCTACCACGAGGCGCAGCGTCTGGTGCAGACTAGAAAACCGATTGTTGCCGCCGTACATGGCAGCGCGATCGGGGCGGGGTTGGGGCTGGCGCTGGTAGCGGACTTTCGGGTGACTTGCAAAGAAGCGCGGTTGGCGGCGAATTTTTGCTCGCTGGGCTATCACCCCGGCTTTGGCTTGACTTACACCTTGCCGCGTCTGGTCGGTGCCCAAACAGCCAAGTGGCTGATGCTGACCGGGCGGCGCGTGCCAGGCGAGGAGGCGGTGTCGATGGGGCTGGCGGATCGTCTGGCGCCGCAGGATCAGGTGCGCAAGGTGGCGACTGAGATGGCTGCGGAGCTCGCGAATTCCGCGCCGCTGGCGGTGCAGGCGGCACGTGAAACGCTGAATTTACATCTCTACGAAGAATTTCGCGCCGCCACTGAGCGTGAGGCGTTTCAGCAGAATATGCTGCGAGAAACCAACGATTTCAAGGAAGGCGTCAAGGCGGGCTTCGACCGCCGCGAACCCGTGTTTACTGGCACATAAATGACGCGCAGGCCCGCGCGAGTGGGCCTAAGCGGGTACCAGGCCCATCACGTGTTCGAGCTTCTTACGATGCAGCCTCGGTGCGCCGAGGCAGTGATACAACGAGCGTGACATCTTGGTGTGCAGCGTGAGGCCATATTCGCGCGAGACGCCGATGCCCGCATGCACTTCGTGCGCATAGTCGCAGGCATGCATATAGCTTTCGGACGATACCGATTTGGCGACGTGGCAACTCGCCGTGGCATCGATGCCGCTATCGAGCTTCGATAGCGCTTCGTACGTGGTCCAGCGCGCCGAATCCAGGTAATTGACCAGATGGATGAGATGATCCTGCACGCGGGAAAAACGACCAATGATCTGGCCGAACTGTGTGCGTTCGCGCGCGTAGTTGAGTGACATGTCGAACACGGTTTTGCACGAACCGACCTTATAGGCGCAAAGCACCGGGGTGACTGCGAGCATCGCGCGTTCCGCTGCGGGCCAGGCGTCAACCATGACATCGCTAGCGCCTACTTTTACGTTGTCCAGCAGAACTTCGCAGATGCCCGTAACGAATCCATCTAGCGCGCGCACCGACACACCGGTCGCCTTGGCGTCAACTCGCAGCACGCTCACACCTTTACTGCCTTCGATGCGCGCGACCACCAGCAAATCTGTCGCAAAATGGGCGTCGTGCACAAACACCTTGGTGCCGGATAAAGTGTAATCGTTCCCCGCTCGTTTGGCGGCAGCGCGCACGCCATCCGCCGTCCAGCCGTACTGCGATTCGGTGAGTGCCAGTGCACATACCCGCTCGCCGCTGGCGATGCCGGATAACCAGTTTTTCTTTTGCGCGTCGCTGCCGGCTTCCATAATGATGCGCGCACACAACACCGCAGACGAAAACAGCGGCCCTGGCACCGGGCCGCAGCCGAGTTCCTCAAATAGCACCGCCACGTCAGTGAGACTGTTACCGGTGCCGCCGTGCTCTTCCGGGATGGCCATGCCGGTCCAGCCGAGATCCGACATCGGCTTCCATAGCGTGCTCATGATCAAGGCTGGATCGCGGTCAAACTTGAGCAGCACGTCGCGACCGCATGATCCGCGCACAAAATCCTTGGCGGAATCCTGGATGAGTTGCTGGGTGTCGTTGAGTGATAGGTCCATGAGCTTCTCCGTGTAATTTCGCTGTCATGCAGCGGAAGAGGGTAGGGGGTAGGGTGTGTTACTCAACAGGCAACCCCCTCTCCCTAACCCTCTGCGTTGCTTTAAGTGTTCCCTTATCCCCGCAAGCGGGGCGAGGGGACTAAAGGATTGGGATTGGTGCTGCCAAATAATCTGGAAAGTATGAGAGGCGCACTAACGCAGATTCGCCGCTTTTTCGCGTTCCCGTCCGCCTATTCCCAGACGCCGTGCCATGATCACGCGCTGAATATCGGTGGTCGCGCCGGGATGCAGCGAGGTGATGGAGTCACGCTGAAAATATTCGATTGCACCGTTCAGTGGTGCCCAGCGCTTATCCTTGGTCAACACCAGCGGCCCCGCGATGCGCACCATCTTTTCGCCCATGTCCAGGCCCGAGAGCTTGCGTCGCAGGCTGTATTGCGAGCCTTCGTAGGAACGCGGTTGATTGGTGTGCGACAGCCAATGATTGCGCATGGCGAATAGCCGCGTGATCTCGGATTCGATGTAGAGGTTGACGATTTCCTCGCGCGCACTGGGATCGTCAGCAATGGCCCAGCCATCCTTACGCTCCTTGCACACCTTGATGAAATCATAAACCACGCGGCGGTCGGCAAGCCGACCCATACCGCCGTGTTCGACTTCCAGATGCGTGGTGGCGACTTTCCAGCCGTTGTTTTCGCCGCCCACGAGATTTTCGGCGGGCACACGCACGTTGTCGAAGAACACCGCGTTCTTTACGCCACAGCCGCTGCCGCCTTCGCCGCCGGTCGCCAGCAAATCCATCGGTGTGACGGTGATACCCGGCAAATTCATCGGGATCATCAGCCATGACAGATTTTTATGGCGCTCGCCCTTGGGATCGGTGACAAGTATGGTCCACGAAAAATCCGCGCCGTGCGAACTGCCCACATACATTTTCTGCCCGTTCACGACATAGTGATCGCCATCGCGGATCGCGGTGGATTTAATGCCGGCGAGGTCAGAGCCCGCGCCCGGTTCTGTGAGCAATTGCCAAGTGCGCACTTCGCCACGGCAGATTGGCGGTAGGAAACGTTTTTTGTGTTCCTCGGTGCCCCACACCAGAATCGTCGGCGCACCCATGCGCCCGCCCGCGTCGTAATAGGGCGGGAGCGCTAAGCCGATGCGCGTCAACTCATCCGTCAGGATACTGATTTGCTCGGTAGAGAGATCACCACCGCCGTATTCCTTGGGCATCGATGGATACAGCCACCCGCGCGCACCCAGCGCGCGGCCCAGGTCGCGGCGCAACTGATATTGCTCGAACGACATGTCGCACGGATCGGCCATATGTTCGATCTTCGGCGAGACGTTCTTATCCAGGAACGCACGCACTTCCTCGCGGAAGGCACTTTGTTCGGGGGAATCTTCAATCGCAAAGTTCATGATTTAACCTTTTGATTTAATTGATAATTTTAAACATGGACGAGTCGACGCCTGCCAGTCATTGAGCGAGCGCCTGTGAGGGAGCAAAAAAACACCGATACAAACGGTTGGCCGCACTTTTCCTCAAGGAATGTTACATATTACTCTATAGCGGCAGCGTGTTTTGGCGAATATTTTTTGTCGCGCGACTTTCATCGCTGCCCGCTGCGTTCGCGCCCGCATCTTGAACCTCGTCTGCGCGCCCCCATCTACCTTGCTTGCGGGTTCAACGGAACCGGAGAGATCATGCGATTCGATAAATTCACCACGAAATTTCAGCAGGTGTTTTCCGATGCGCAAAGCG
>CAMBGJ010000374.1 GCA_945865805.1 Bordetella parapertussis | reverse complement strand
CATCAATGAGGCTTTTGTGGTGAGGATGTTTTGCCATCGCGGCCGAACAGCTAAGTATTTGTTTTAATTGATTTTTCTTGAATAAACTCGAAACACACCTCGGCGGGTTCGTTGGTGGCCAACGTCAACGCGTAGCCGTGCTGTGCCGCAAGGCGCGCCGCGTGATACAGGCCTACGCCCAGCCCTGCATGGGACGGCACCGGCGCATGAAACAGTTGCTCGGCGAGCGCTTTGGGAATCGCCTCGCCCCTGTCGCGCACCGTCACCATCATCCGCGCGGGTTCAAAGGTCACCTGCACTTCGGATGCTTTACGCAGCGCGTTCTCGACCAGGTTATCAGCGATGCTGTCGAAGATGTCAGCCGGCACCACGCCTTTAGCTTCGCCCAGCAGTGTCAGTCGCACATTGCGATAGGCATACCGTTGTTGCACGGTGGCCCACCACGCCGCCGCGTCGCTGCGCCGCGCGGGGTTTTGATCGGGCGTGCCGAGCTTATCGAGCGTCGCGGAGAGGCGCTGCGTGATCTGCGGCAACTGTCGCTGAATCAGTGCCAATAGCGCAGCGGATTGGCCGGGCGTGTTGTTTTGTGCCGCTGCACACAGTGCATGCAGCGATTGCAGCAGGTTTTTCACATCGTGCGTCAGACGCGAGCCGGTTTCATGGATCGCCTGCGTGTAGGCATTCTGGCGCTGCAACTGCTCGCGCAGTTTGGCTGCGTGAAAGTGGCCGATCATTTGCGCCAGCAGTTTGACGTGCAACAGCATCGTCGGCGACAGCGCCCAGCGCGTGTGGATATTCAGCTTCAGATCGTCGAAGTTAAACTCCGCGTAGTGTTCGTTCAACCGCCCGTAGTGGCCCGAGCCGAGCGGCGTTTCCCATCGCAGACCAATCACCCACGGCAGCGCCAGTAGGTGTTCCAGCGCGGCATCAAGAAATTGCCGCGGTTCGCTGTCGTTTTCCGCGATCTCGGCCAGGCGTTGCACCCATTGCTCGAACGGCAGGCCCACGCTCATCAGGTAGCGCGACAGCAATTGATCGAAGCCGGCAAAGCCCGCCGTCGGACTCATCAGCCATGACAGCACCACCAGCGCCGCCGCAATCATGATCAGCGTTTGCGCTAGCGCCAGCAGGTACTGGCCCTGATTGGTGCGCACCAGCACCAGACTGCCGAGCACCAGTGCGGCCACCAGCAGGAACAGCATCAGACTGTAGAACACATCCACTGCCACATGCGTGACGTTGCGGGCAGGTGCCGCGCGCACAAACAGAATCGCCAGCGCGATCAACGGCAGGCCAAAACGCACCACGGACACCTGCGTCGGCGGCGGCGTGTCGGCAGGCAGCGGCCCCGCCAGTTGCGGCACCACCCACATCAGCAGCAGCGCCAGCAGATACAGTGCGGCGAGCATCGAAGCGATCCGCTGACGGCGCTGCGTGATGCCGGGCACCGCGCCGCCGATCACCGCGGTCAGCGCCGCCAGCCACACCGCGATCAGCCACCAATTGCTGACGGTGGCGAGCAGCACGCCAAGCGCGATCACCAGCAGCGCCTGTGCGGGGCGCAATTCGCCGTCACCCTGCCACAGCGGCTGCCACAGCAAAAACAGGCCAAAGTGCGCCAGCAGCAACGCCGACGCCCATACCGTATCCGTGCCCCAGGCGGTGGCGGCGTGCAGTGTCAGCAACATCAGCCCCAGCCACAGATGACCGTGGCGCGCGACGAAACCGCCGCGTGGTGCTTTCGCTGTTTTTGCTACGGGTAACGACGCTGTGGAATCGGCAGGCATGAACAGATGGGTTGGAAAATGCACTTTCGCAATATCGCTATACTTCACGGATCATGCAACAGATTCTGGCGATTTCCTACTACACGCTGCTCGAGGCGCGGCGCACACGCTTGCCTTTGCTGCTGGCCGCAGCACTCGCGTTGATGCTGGCGCTGGCGTTTTTTGTATCCGAACTGGCGGTGATCGAAAGCACGCGCCTGCAAACCAGCTTTTACGCCGCCGGGGCGCGTTTTGCCGCGGTGTTCATGGTGTCGGCGCACGTGCTCGGCAGCATCACGCGGGAATTCAACGACAAGGGCATCGACGCGCTGCTCGCGCTGGATCTGCCGCGCTCGCATTATATCCTCGGCAAACTTGGCGGGTTTCTGGCGATTGCCGCAGTGGTGGCGCTGATCACCTGCGTGCCGCTGCTGCTGCAAACGTCCGCAGTCGCGGTGCTGCAATGGAGCGTGGCGCTGGCGCTGGAGCTGGCGGTGGTGGCGGCGTTTTCGCTGTTTTGCGTGATCGCCTTCGGCCAGTTCATCCCGGCCGCCGCGCTGGTGCTGGCGTTTTACCTGCTGGCGCGCAGCCTGACTGCGATACAACTCATCAGCGCGCACCCGCTCACCGGCGCGGGCACGTTGTCGCATGAAGTGGGCCGCTGGCTGGTGGACGCGCTAGCGTTGGTGATGCCCGCGCTCGACCGCTGGCCACAAACCGCGTGGCTGGTGGATGCCGTGGCGCCGTGGCCGTCGTTTGGCGGCTTGCTGGCGCAAGCGGCGCTGTACGTCGCGCTGCTGGCGGGTGCTGCGATGGTGGATTTTCAGCGGCGCAATTTTTGAGATGAAACGTAACTATTCGGGTTTGAGTGATCCCCCTTCCCTCATCCCAACCCTTCTGCTCCGCGTAATGTATTCCCTTATCCCGGTGGGAGAAGGGCTTAAAAACCACTACCAGCGACGGTTCGCTTTTCTTCCCTCTCCCTCCGGGAGAGGGACCGAGGGTGAGGGAAGGTTTTTGCATACACCGCAGGAACCTGAGTAGTTACGATGAAACACATCGGCTTGTTCGAACCCGAACGCCCTTTCAGTAGCGTGCCGCGCTGGGTGCTGGCGGTGTTTTTGCTCGCGCTGACGGCGCACGGCGCGTTGCGCTTTTTCGAGGCGCGCCCGCAAGCCAGCGCCGCAGCGCTCGAAGCGCCGCTGCCGGATGCCGCCCTGCGCGTGCTGAGCCTGGGCGAGCCGCAGGCGCTGTCGCAGTGGCTCACCTTGTATTTACAGGCCTTCGACAATCAACCCGGCATCAGCATTCCGTTCGCGGAACTCGATTACGCGCGCGTCAGCGCATGGTTGAAAGCCGCGCTAACGCTCGACCCCGCCGCGCAATATCCGCTGATGATGGCCTCGCAACTCTACGGCCAGGCGCCTGGCGAGGCACGCCAGCGCGACATGTGTGAATTCGTTCACCGTGAATTCCGCAACAACCCCAACGCGCGTTGGCGCTGGCTGGCGCACTGCGCGATCATGGCGCGGCATCGGCTGAAAGATTTGCCGCTGGCGCTGCGCTACGCCGAAGACATCACGCGCCACGCGGGCCGCGCTTCGGGCTGGGCGCGGCAGATGCGCATCTTTCTGCTGGAGGACATGGGCGAGGTGGAACGCGCGGCGGTATTGCTGGGCGGGCTGCTCGCCAATAAGGAAGTGAGCGATCCCAAGGAACTGCATTTTCTGACCGAGCAGTTGGAGAAGCTCAAGGGTGTCGAAAAATCGGCAGTACGTTGAAGTCTCGCTATTTGAGAGGCGGTAGGCCCTCAAGGGAATCCGGTAATTGTGTTTTTAATGTGAATATTTACCCAAAGGTGATTTTTGATAATACTCAATAAAAACAAATAGTTACAATTTATTATGCTATTATTTCGTCAGAATGCTTGCGTTGATCGGTGGTGTAGCGAGCGGGTACAAAGCTTGCGTTTATGTCTATGCGAGTAGATGCACCAGAAACCGATTGTTGAGAAATACCACGGGAGAGCGGTTATGAACAAGCAGAAACAAAGCGGATTTACGCTGATTGAGATCGCCATCGTACTGGTGATTATCGGGCTGCTGCTGGGCGGCGTGCTCAAAGGGCAGGAATTGATTACCACTGCGCGGGTGCGGAATTTGATTTCGCAGCAGGATGGGATTAAGGCGGCTTATTTTGGGTTTTTGGATCGCTACCGGGCTTTGCCGGGGGATTACACGGCAGCGGCAACCAATATAACCGGGGTCGCAGCGGGCGCCTGCGGTACTCATAATGGCAACGGTAACGGCCAGATCGAAGCAGGCAACGAGTCCGTACAGGCTTGGGAACATTTGTCGAAGTCGGGATTTATCAATGGCGCCTACACTTGTAATACGACGGAAAATCCGCCGGCTGCCCCAGCGACTACGCCAACGAATCCCTACGGCACGCGCTTGCAAGTGATTTACGATGCTGTCTATGACGGTGCGCCGGTCGCCCGGCACAATGTCAAGTCCGGTAATCAGATTCCCTCGGACATCATGGCTGAGGTAGACCGCAAGGCTGACGATGGCAATGCGCAAGGTGGTACGTTCCGGTTTTCGGCGTATGCGGGTGGCGGCGTCGCGCCTACGGCAGCGAATTGCTACGCGGCCGCTGCGCCTTTCGGGTGGGCTTCGCAGACGGTGGCTACCAACTGCGGTGGTGCAAGCCTGTTCTAACCCGAATGTTGCACAAACAATCCGATATCAAATGTTTGGCATAATATGGAATTGATTTCACGGTCTTTCAGAACGCCAGGCGCAGTCTACCCTGCCCATTATGCTGGAAGGCGGCAGCGGGGTTGAACG
>CAMBGJ010000373.1 GCA_945865805.1 Bordetella parapertussis | reverse complement strand
CCGCCGTGCGTCGCATGGTGCTCAATATTCTGCGTCTGGATAAGTCCCGCAAGGGCGGAATCAAGACGCGACGCTTGGTCGCATCAACCAGCGATTCTTATCGTGAGCAATTACTTGGGATGGTGGCTATTTGATGCAATTGCCCTGGGAAAGCCGTGTGAATTTCGTCACACCTATAAAATAGTTCAATTAAAACAATAACTTACAAATCCGCTTTCCACCCGTCTGAGTCATCGCCAAGCGGCAACGTTACATCTTCACGGCCTTGGTCATCTCGCGGTCGAGAATAATGATGCTGCGCCTATCGATACGTATCAACGCACGTTGCTCCAGTTCCTTGATCACGCGGCTCACCATTTCGCGCGAAGCGCCGATCATACGCGCGATTTCCTGCTTCGCAGGCGCGCGCACGACCACCAGTTTGCCGCCGGTTTCCTGCGCCAGATCGATCAACAGGCGCGCCACGCGACCCGACACATCCACCAGCGCCAGGCTTTCGATTTTACGATCGGCGGCGCGCAGGCGTTTCACCAGATTGCGGATCACCAGCATCGCCACTTCGGAATGCTCTTTCACACAAGACATAAAGCCGGATTTCGACAAGCGCAGCATCTCGCAAGGCTCCAGCGTATACACACTGGCTGAGCGCGGCTGATCATCGAGTATGCCCATCTCGCCGAAAAAATCCTGCGGTCCCATGTGGCCGAGAATCACCTCGCGGCCGTGGTCGTCGGTGAGCACCACCTTGGCTTTGCCCGAGAGCATGACGTACAGCGAATCCGTCTCTTCACCCGCGTGCATCACATACACGTTGCGCGCGAAACTGCGATGCTGCACGTAGGTCAGCAGCGTGGTGATCTGCTGGTCTGAAAACGACGCAAACAACGACACCGACTTCAACACCGTCGGATTGATCTTGAAAATTATTGCCATGGTGTTTACCCGCTCTTTCGCGTTTTTAAATCACCGACCCGGCCCCTACTCGTTCTGACATGCTGGCGACAGCCATCCCTACCGGGTACCCACTATAGTTTGCCAGAATGCAAGCCACACGTCACGATTAACGCATATATCGTGCCTCGACACCTCATCGTGCAACCTGCTACATTCGCGTTTTCCCCGAAATCCGACGTGAAATCATGACTGAAGCTACCCGCCACTGCCGCCTGCTGATCCTCGGCTCCGGCCCCGCTGGCTACGCTGCCGCCGTTTACGCTGCCCGCGCCAACCTGAAACCGGTATTGATCACCGGTATGGCGCAAGGCGGTCAACTGATGACTACTACCGAAGTCGATAACTGGCCGGCCGATGTCGATGGCGTGCAAGGCCCCGAGCTGATGGAGCGCTTTTTAAAGCACGCCGAGCGCTTTAACACCGAAATCGTATTCGACCAGATTCATACGGCGAAGTTAAAGCAAACGCCGATCACGCTGATCGGCGACAACGCCACCTACACCTGTGACGCACTGATCATCGCCACCGGTGCATCCGCCATGTACCTGGGCCTGCCCTCCGAAGAAAAATTCATGGGCAAGGGCGTTTCAGGTTGCGCCACCTGCGACGGCTTTTTCTACAAAGGCCAGGAAGTCGCGGTAGTCGGCGGCGGCAACACCGCGCTGGAAGAGGCGCTGTATCTCACCAACATCGCCAGCCATGTCACCGTGGTGCACCGGCGCGATAAATTCCGCGCCGAAGCCATCATGATCGACAAACTCAAGGAACGCGCCGCCGCCGGCAAGGCCACGATCATGTGGGATAACACGCTCGACGAAGTGGTGGGCGACAACAGCGGCGTCACCGGCATGAAAATCAAAAACGTCAAGACCGGCGCCGTCACCGAGAAAAAATTGTCGGGCGTATTCATCGCCATCGGCCACAAACCCAACACCGATATTTTCGTCGGCGAAGTGGCGATGAAGAACGGCTACATCACCACCAAGGCCGGACTCGAAGGCAACGCCACCGCCACCAGCGTAGCCGGTGTGTTCGCCGCAGGCGACGTGCAAGACCACGTGTATCGCCAGGCCGTCACCAGCGCCGCTACCGGTTGCATGGCGGCCCTCGACGCACAAAAATACCTTGAAGATAAGGGATTGATTTAACTATTTCAGGACAGGTGACGAGGTGTATCGTGACCAAACCGCGTCCATCCCAGACGCCGCCTGCAAACCAGTTGCAGGAGCTGCTGCCTGACGTAACCCCGTTGCCGCGATTAAATCGCGTGCCGCTCACCAAGGCGCAACCCAGTCCGGCAGCCAAACAGCGATTGCGCAACGAGCGCGCAGTGCTGGTTGAATCGCTAAGCGACACCGACGCGTGGGAAGCCGGCCTCGAAGCGGGCGACGAACTCAATTTCCTGCGCGACGGGCTCGGCACCGACACCCTGCGCAAACTGCGGCGCGGCCACTGGCTGATCCAGAACGAAATCGACTTGCACGGCATGATCGTCGCCGAAGCACGTCCGGCGCTGGTGGCGTTTTTAAACGAATGCCTGCGCGACGGCCTGCGCTGCGTGCGCATCATCCACGGCAAGGGTCTCGGCTCAAAAAACGGCGAGCCGGTGCTGAAACGAAAAGTCGCCAGCTGGCTGATGCAGCGCGATGAAATTCTGGCGTTTTGTCAGGCACGGCGCACGGAGGGTGGCGGGGGTGCCGCGGTGGTGCTGCTGCGAGGCGCGAGACGGAAGAAACCTTGAGTAGCGTGACTGGCTGGTGACGGTAGAGTCGAGATGTGGCGCGGTAGCGTTAGGTTTAGTTTGTCTGTTGCCGCCCCTTTCGTTTGGCGGTGCCCGAGTAACTTCACCATAACCCCGTTTCCACATCCCGCTCATCGAACCGGACGTGCAGATCTCCCGCATCCGGCTCTCGGACAAGACGTCACGCCTTCGCCCACGCCTCGGCGCGCCCCCGCGCACTCAGTCGAATCAATCCATAGTGGCCGTAGAGATGCGAGAGTGGATAGGTCCCGCCCCGTTTACGCCTGACTTTGTGCTTGTTGCGCAACCATCGACGCAACCGCGTCGCCGTGTAGCTGTCAAGCGCCCGGTATGCGTTGCTGACGGTGCCTACACTGAAGTAGTTCGCCCAGCCCCGCAGCGTGCGGTTCAACGTGCCCACCAGCTCCGTGGTCTCTTGCCATCCCGTTGAGAGGACGGTCACCCGCAGCGGACGGTCGCCTCTCTACATAGGAGCCATTCACGTACATGTTGCTAATAGTAAAGGTGAATACGTACTAATCCGCCTTGATGTTCGCGTCTTTGATTACTACCGCCCACTTGACCATCTCACGTTTGATGAATGCGGCAAACTCTTCGGGCGTGCCGCCAGTGAGTACGTTGCCGAGCACGTCTACTTTCTCCTTTACTGTCGATGTCGCGAGGGCCTTGTTGATTTCCAAGTTCAGGCGATTAATGATGTCTTTCGCAACGCCGCGGGGCGCAACGATGCCACCCCAGACCATTACTTCAAAATTAGGAACACCGGATTCCGCAACCGTCGGCAGATCAGGATAAGACGGTGACCGTTTAGCCGTGGTTATGGCGAGTCCGCGCACGCGCGCGCTGCGCACATGCACGCCAATCGACGCGACATTCTCGAACATCAGTTGCACTTGTCCACCGATTATTTCGGTTACGCCCTGCTGCGCAGCCTTGTATGGAATATGAGTCATTTGCGTACCGGTCATGCGCTTGAAAAGCTCGCCGCCTAAATGCGCGCTTGAGCCGTTGCCCGAGGACGCAAACCTAAGTTTGCCCGGATTCTTGCGAGCAAGTTCTATCAACTCGGATACTGACTTCACTGGTAGCGAGAGCCCCACCGCAAGTATCAGGGGCGTTATCACATGCTGTGCGACGGGTTGAATGTCCCGGTCAGGATCGTACGGTAACTTTGACAGGAAGAAACGATTGGTAACCAATGTCGCGGAATTTCCATTCCCGATGGTGTAGCCGTCCGGTGCGGCGCGCGCAATGATCTCGGTGCCTATCGATCCACTCGCGCCGGGCCGATTGTCAACGACGAACTGCTTGCCCATTTGCCGCGTCAGCTCGGCAGCAACAAGCCGATTGATGACATCCGGCCCTCCCCCCGGCGCGGCGGGCACGATGAAGCGAACGGGGCGGTCGGGATAGTCGGCGGCTACGACCGTTTTCATCGTCAAAACGGCACAAACAGCAAAAATCAGAATGAATGTGGGTCCCGGGAGGTGCTCGTTTCCCACAATTCGAACCAGTCTATGAGGTAGAAGAGATAAATTCGATGCATTGCGCTGGAGACCACTCATATCCACCACCTTTTGAGAAACGCACTCCGGGTTACGCCAGTTGGACGGGAGACAGTGCTCGCCCACGATCATCCAAATGGGATGCTAGATCAGTATTAGTTGTACTGTGTTAAGTATTCTGAGATCATGGCGAGGTATTCCTATTACTAAAGGAACTGCCCATGGTCAGTGCGATGGAGTCGCGGTTTGAGAGGTATACCGAGATGATGGTCAAGGCGTTGGGTCACGCGAGCCGGGAGCAGCTGTCCCCTGGTGTCAGACTAGTTGTCGCCTCAGAATTTGAATTTTAAATATCGAGGCGAAAGTGAGATCCACGTATCCTGAAGGTCTGATTGAGCAAGCATTGGTTAAAGTATTTTCTCGCGGGAATCGCAGCGTGCGGTCGGTCGCGGAA
>CAMBGJ010000372.1 GCA_945865805.1 Bordetella parapertussis | reverse complement strand
CGCAAGGCGGCATCAATCGCGGCGAGCGGCAAGCCACCAGCCAAAGCACCACCGGCGTACACGCGGGTTCGATTGAAGACATGTGGCAAGTGGCGATTGAAATCGCAAAACGCGCAGGTGGCGATCCGGGCAAGCTAGGCTTGTTCGGCCCCGCCACCCCGCCGGAAGCGGTGAAGCCGCAACGCCTGATCGTGCTTGAATCCGAAGGCTGGGCCGAACTCGACGCAGCGAGCAAGGAGGCATTCGAAGCGCAGATGGAAAACCTGGCACGTGCCGGCGTGACGCTGATACGCCGCAAGGATAACGCGTGGGTCGAGTCGTTCGAGCAATCGATAGCCGACAGCAATCAGGTTTGCAATACCATCACCGCCTGGGAAAACCGCTGGTATCAGGCGGCGCTGGTCGAACAGCATCCGAACGGTGTCAGCGAACGTTTGAAAGGCACGGTGCGTCGCGCACTGGATATGCGCCCGGACGACTATCGCGCGCTGCTGCTCAAACGCGCGACCGCACAGCAATGCCACCAAATGTTGGCGCCGCTCGCCGATGCAGTGATCATGCTCTCCTGCCCTGGCCCCGCGCCGCTGTGGTCCGGCGACAAACCCGGCCAGCCGCTGGCACCGCGCCCCACCGGGGATTCCGTGTTCAACACGCCCAGCTCAATGCTGCACGCACCGTGCGTGACCTTGCCGCTGCTCGGCGTGACCGGCATGCCGGTCGGCGTGCAACTGATGGGCCAGCAGCACGAAGACGCGCGCATGACGGCGCTGGCGCGCTGGGTACAAGCCAGCGTGCCACCGGTGGTGGTGCGTTAACGCGGTAGTTAAACATCTAAAATAGTTGTTTAAAAACAAATACTTACATCCAATCATCGCGTAACATCAGCGATGCTGCGGCTCGTCC
Organism: Bordetella parapertussis; assembly: GCA_945865805.1. GTDB lineage: Bacteria > Pseudomonadota > Gammaproteobacteria > Burkholderiales > SG8-41 > UBA5216. Next base: position 3,829 of record CAMBGJ010000372.1, on the reverse strand, counting down.
CGCACCCGCAAGAAAATATTTTTGTCGATTCTTGTCGATTTGCACCACCCCTTGCGTCGTCACCATGACCCCGGACTTCGGGGCAACCTGAATAACAAAAGGAACTGCCATGCAATACATGATCCTGATTTATGGTGACGAAAAGAATTTCGCCCTGATGGCGAACAACCCCGAGGCGCAAAAGCAGATGTATGCCGCGTTCAAGCAATACGGCGAGGCCATGCGTGAAGCCGGCGTGTTGCGCGGCGGCGCTGAACTGAAGCCGACCTCCACGGCCACCACGGTGCGCGTGAAAAACGGCAAGACCGTCACCACCGACGGCCCGTTTGCCGAAACCAAAGAGCAACTCGGCGGCTATTACACCATCGACGCGCCCAACCTCGATGAAGCGGTGAAGTGGGCCGCACGCTGCCCTGCCGCGCAAGGGGGTTCCATCGAAGTACGTCCGGTGGGATTGACGCCGGAAACACTCTGACGCCCGGCGCACGTCGGCACCCGCAATGCTGACGCGCGTTATCGACAGCATCTGCCGCGCCGAAGGCGCGCGCGTGCTGGCCGGGCTGATCCGCCGCTTCGTCGACTTCGAACTCGCCGAAGACGCCTTGCAGGATGCGTTCGCCAAAGCGCTCGAAACGTGGCCCGTGCAAGGCCTGCCCGCAACGCCCGCAGCTTGGCTCACCACGGTCGCGCAGCGGCGTGCCCTTGATCTGCTGCGCCGCCGTCACAGCGGGCCGCTGTATACCGATGAGCCGCCCGACGTGGCCGCGCCCGAAATAGAGAATGCTGACGAACACCCGGCGGACGCGTCCGGCGTGGAAGACGACCGCCTGCGACTGGTGTTCACCTGTTGCCATCCGGCGCTCGCGCAGCAGGCGCAGATTGCGCTGGCGCTGCGCACGCTGTGTGGGCTTTCCACACGCGAAATCGCACGCGCGTTTCTCGAGCGCGAAGCCACCACTGCGCAGCGTCTGGTGCGCGTGCAACGCAAAATCCGCGACGCGCGCATACCCTACGAAGTACCGGGCCGCGACATTCTGCCGGAGCGGCTGCAAGCCGTGCTCGGCGTGGTCTATCTGGTCTTCAACGAAGGCTACACCGCCACCGATACACCGGGCCTGATGCGGCCCGACCTGTGCGCGGAGGCAATACGGCTCGCGCGCCTCGTCGCCGAGCTGATGCCACGGGAACCCGAAGCACTCGGCTTGCTGTCGTTGATGCTGCTGCAGGATTCACGCCGCGATACGCGTATCGGCGCGGATGGTGCCATTGTGCCGCTGGAGGAACAGGATCGCGCGCGCTGGAACCGCGACGCGATCACCGAAGGCCTCGCGCAACTCGATGCCGCGCTGGCCATGCGCCGACGCGGCCCGTACCAGTTGCAAGCCGCCATCGCAGCGCTACACGCGCGCGCCACGCGGGCGGAAGACACCGACTGGCGGCAAATCGCGGCGCTTTACATCGGCCTGATACGCGAGCAACCCAGCGCCGTGGTGGAGCTCAACGCCGCCGTGGCGCACGCGATGGCCGAAGGGTTTGAAAACGGCCTTGCATGGATCGAACAACTCGCCACGCGCGACGAACTCGCCACTTACTACTTACTGCCCGCCGCGAAGGCCGATCTGCTGCGACGGTTGGGGCGGCACGCCGAAGCCCGCGATGCCTATCGCGCGGCGCTGGCGTTAGTGCGCAACCCGGCCGAACGCCAGTATCTGGAAAAACGCTTGCGGGCTTGCGGGGACACGGCAAAAAACTGAGGCGCGGCATAGGCGCGCGGGCTACGCGTGGAGTTGACCGCCGGGCGAGCCGAGGACTACATTGGCGGCAGGTTCACCATCCATTTACCCCGTCAATCCGGAGGGCGCGATGAACGATTACACGATTACCCCCATGACCGTGCACGGCACGGGTGCGGAGATACGCGGGGTTGATCTTGGCAAACCCGTTGACGCCACGTTAAAGCAAAAAATCAATGCCGACTTCGCTAAACATCACGTGCTGATCTTTCGCGATCAAAAAATGTCGGCTGCACAATTTGCCGCTGCAGGCGAAGTTTTCGGCCTGCTGCTGTCGCAGCACCACAAGGACGTGCGCGCCACCGGCCATCCAGAAGTTTTTGAAATCCGCAATACCGAAGTCGCGCCCGGTCAGTACCGCATCAACGGCGGCTCGTGGCACACCGATCACTCCAATCACCCGTACCCGCCGCGCGCCACCGCCCTGCACACCGTGACACTGCCGAGTTACGGCGGCGACACGCAGTTCGTCAACATGCATCGGGCGTACGACGAATTGCCGACGGACATGAAGCGCCGCATCGACGGTCTCAAGGCCATCCACGCCTGGGAAAGCCGCTACACGCCGCGCAAGATGCGTAAGCTCTCGGCAGACAGCGCGAAGGCGCTGCCGCCATCGAGCGTGCATCCGCTGGTGCGCGTGCACCCGGAGAACGGTCGCCCATTTTTGTATCTGAACCCGGTGCGCATCGACGGTATCGTCGGCATGGCGGACGGCCCGGCGATGGCGCTGGTGAACGAGCTGATCGCCCATGCCACGCAGCAGCAATACGAGTATCGCCACCAATGGCTGATGGGCGACATGGTGATCTGGGACGACCGCAGCGTGATGCATCAGGCCAACGGCGACTACGACATGAAAGAAGTGCGCTACCTGTATCGCATCATGATTCAGGACAACCCCGCGCTGTGGGCGGCAGAAGGCGAAAAAACCTGGACTGCAGCCGCCGCATAAGTCGGCGGCGTTCCGTGTAGGCGTTGCGCTGCCGGCATTACGCAGAGTACGTTTGACGCGCGGGCCAAACCCGGCTTGGCGCGATGGCTTAAAGCGCTTAAAGTGCTCAAAGCGGCGGGTATCCCCCACACCAAACGCCATCCGCCTATCTATTTTTTATTCGTAAGTATATGTTTTTATTTATCTTTTTTATTACGGGCTAACGGAACCCCCTCAGCAATTGGCACTCTAAGCCCAAGAGTGCTAAGATAGCTATCACTGACAGGGAGGTCATATGTCTACGTTTGCTTTACCGGCATTACCCACGCCCTCGGCGGGCGGAAATCTGGATACTTACATCCAGTCGGTCAGCCGTTTTCCGTTCCTCACCCAAGAGCAAGAGACCGGTTACGCACGCGCCTTTCGCGACAGCGGCGATCTCGATGCCGCGCGTGCGCTGGTGGTATCGCACCTGCGCGTGGTGGTGTCGCTGGCGCGCGGCTATATGGGCTATGGACTGCCGCAATCCGATTTAATTCAGGAAGGCAACATCGGCCTGATGAAGGCGGTCAAACGCTTCGACCCTGATCGCGGCGTACGGCTGGTGTCGTTTGCCGTGCACTGGATCCGTGCGGAAATGCACGAATACATTCTGCGCAACTGGCGCATCGTCAAAATCGCCACCACCAAGGCGCAGCGCAAACTCTTTTTCAATCTGCGCAGCATGAAGTCGGGTTTGAATACGCTCGGTAGCGAAGAAGTCAAAACCATCGCCAAACATTTGGGCGTCAAGGACACCGAAGTCGTCGAAATGGAAACCCGCCTCGGCGGACAGGATATCGCCCTCGAACCCGGCGGCGCTGACGACGACGAAAGCTACAGCCCGATCGCGTATCTGGCTTCAGACGACGCCGAGCCGGTAGTAGTAATCGAGCAAGAACAAAACGCCCGCCTGCGCGGCGAAGGTCTCGAAAAAGCGTTGGAAAGTCTCGATGAACGCAGCCGCCGTATTATCAAGGCGCGCTGGCTGACCGAAAAAGACCCGCTCACACTGCATGAGCTGGCGGATGAATTCGGCGTGTCGGCTGAACGGATACGGCAG
>CAMBGJ010000371.1 GCA_945865805.1 Bordetella parapertussis | reverse complement strand
CATTTCGGCACCCACCGATTTGTACGGCACATCGAGTATGTTGGTGCTGCTTTTTAACTTGATCCATTCGCCGAGCAACTGTGTGATGCTGCCTGGTCCCGCCGAGGCATAGGTGAGCACGCCGGGCTTTGTTTTGGCGAGCTGCAAATACTCCTGCAATGTATTCACGCCCACGCCGGGGTGCACCACCATCACCAGCGGTGACAGACTGAATTGCGCAACGGGCACTAACTCGTGGTTAAGCCGGGCCGTTGAAGTCGGCTGCAACACGTCGTTGATGGCATTGTTGATCAGTGCCGACATCAGCGTGTGACCGTCGGCCTGCGCGCGAGCAGCCTGCTGGGCGGCTATGGCGCCGTTGGCACCGGGGCGGTTGTCGACGATGACGTTTTGCCCCAACGCCTCGGACAGCTTGGGGGCGATCTGCCGCGCACGCACGTCGGGCGCGCTGCCTGCGATGGCGGGCACGATGACGCGCAGGGGTTTGCTCGGGAAAGTCTGCGCTGGCGATATGCCCGCGCCTAGCAGCAAGGCCAGGGCGAACAGCGCGCGCGGCGCGGGCTGGATCATGAACGTCTAGCGTGTCTAATCCGCACGCAGCCCGGCACTCTTGGCGACCGCGGCGTATTTCCTGATTTCCGACTGAATGTAGTCACCGTACGCTGCTGGTGTAGGCAGGGTAAACGGAAAAATGCCCAAACCCGCCAGACGCGATGTCACGTCGGGCAGCGTCATGGTGCGGTTGATTTCGGCGTGTAGTTTAGCCACGATGCCCTGCGGCACGCCGCGCGGCGCCTGAAAGCCATACCAGTTGTCGACCGCGAAGCCCGGCAGACCGGATTCTGCCACCGTGGGCAGATCGGCGAATTGTTCGACGCGGTTGGCGAAGGTCACCGCCAACGCGCGGATGCGCCCGGCTTTCATGCTGGGCAGCGCGGTGGACACGGTGGCGAAGATCAGGTTGATGTTGCCGCCCACCAGATCAATCATTGCCGGTGCGCCGCCCTTGTACGGCACGTGCTGCATTTTCACGCCCGCCATGGTGTTGAAGAGCTCACCCGCCAGATGATCGGCAAAGCCCACGCCCGAGGAGCCGTAATTCAGCTTCGCCGGATTGGCCTTGGCATGCGCAATCAGATCTTTCACCGATTTGACCGGCAACGAGGGATGCACCACCAGCACGTTCAGCGCCGACACCGCGCGCGCCACCGGTGTGTAGTCGCGCACCGAGTCGTACGGCAGCTTGGCATACAGACTGGGGTTGACCGCCACCGGGCCGATGGTGCCGAGCACCATGGTATAGCCGTCGGCATTGGCGTTACGGGCGATTTCCATGCCTACGATGCCATTGCCGCCGGGGCGGTTATCCACGATCACCTGCTGGCCCCAGGCCTCGGTCAATTTTTGCCCGATGGCACGCGAGGTGATGTCGGCGCCGCCGCCGGGCACCACCAAGATTATGACGCGGATGGGTCGCGTGGGAAATATATCAGCAGCCAGCGCTGATACACCTGGCAAAAATGGCAACGTTGCCAAGGCGACGCCTCGCAGCAGGCGGTTGACACAACGCTTGTGCCAGGCCGCAGCAAGATTAGCAGTACGAATGGGCAGGGGTTTGACAGGTTTCATGGTCAGACTTTATCCGCGTAAGCCGCTCGCGTCAAAGATTAGAACATCCATGGCGCAATTGCCGTACACGCTTGCGCACGAATCAACTATGGTTTCGCCGGGTATTCAGTGCTAGATCGATGGTCCTTGCCGAATGATTCTTCGCACTCCGAGCGCGAGATCGCGCCGCGTCCGATGAATCTGCCCAGCAGGTAATCGGCGACCGCTTCGGCTTCGCGGGGCTGCAAGGTCGAACCGGGCGGCAGCGCGGGCTTGCGCGCGCCGACCTCGGCTTCGTTCATGCCATAACAGGGTTTGTCACGGTAAGCCGATTCATCAAAATGCGGCATAGCCGTGCCGGGCCGGCCGCATTGAATGACCAGGATCAATTGCGCGCGGTTGAGACGGCTTTGCCGCAGGTTAGCAGCGCCGCCGTTGGATTGCCCCTCCCCCGCGCCGTCTCCAGCCCAGCCGTGGCAGTACGAGCATTGCGCCTTGTCGAGATACAGGCGGCGGCCATAGGAAAAATCTGCCTGCGCACTCGCCGCCGCACTGGCAATCACCAGTACGGCAGCCGCCGCGTGCACAAACGCACCACGCATCGCTTACAGGCCAAACACAAAAATCATCGTCGCCTGCGAAGCCGAACGCATCTCGGGTGATTTCGACAGCTTGTTTCTCGCCGAACGCCCCAGACCCGACGCAATGGCGATGTATTGTTTGCCATTCACCGCATAGGTCATCGGCGGCGCGTTAAAACCGGTGCCAGCGTTGAAACGCCACACCTCCTCCAGCGTCTGGTCGTCGAGCGCCATCACCGTGCCATCGGTCAGCGCAGTAATTAGTATGCCGCCAGCGGTGCTGAGCGCGCCCGCCGTATTTGGGTACGGCAATTCCTTGCGCGCTTTTTGTTGCCCGGTAGCCGGATCCACCACCACGATACTGCTGGTCAGCCGGTCCGCCAGCGTATAACTGCCGCCCGCGAATTTGCCCAGCACGTGCGCGGTTTGATCCGATGTGATATCCGAGCAACCTTCGAGGCTGGGGATATAAAAGAGCCTGGTCTTGGGGCTATACGCCGCCGGCCATAGGTTATTGCCGCCGGAGATTTCGGGGCACACGCGCCGCGTACCCTTGTGTTCGATGGCGCTGGGCGGCTCGGCATACAGTTGCAAATCCTTGGTGGGGTCGTAATCGACAGGCTTGCCCGTCTTCGGGTCTATGCCCTTGGTCCAGGTCACCTTGCCGACATACTGTCCGACTTTCAGGAACTGGCCCGTCGTGCGGTCAAAGGTGTAGTTGAAGCCATTGCGGCCCGCGTGCGTCACAGCCTTGCGATCACGGCCATCGATTTTTGTGTGGATCAGCACGTGCGTGCCGGTTTCATCGTAATCGCGGTTGTCGTTGGGCGTGTACTGGAAATACCATTTCATCTTGCCGGTGGCGACGTCAAAACCTATCGCGCTGGCGGTGAACAAATTATCGCCGGGATGGCGCGTGGCGTCATAACCGGGTACCGGGTTCCCCGAGCCCCAGATGGTCAAGTTGGTCTGTGGGTCATACGAGCCGGTGACGTAGAAGGCGCCGCCGCCGCCGGTTTTCCATGCGTCGTTTTTGTCTTTCCAGGTCTCGCTGCCGGGTTCGCCCGGCGCGGGAATGGTGTAGGTCTTCCACTTCAGATCGCCGGTTTTCGGGTCCAGCGATGCCAGCCAGTTGCGCGTGCCCTGATCACCACCAGAACCGCCGATAATGATGTCGTCTTTCAACGCCAGTGGTGCGGCGGATAACTCCAGCTCCGGATGATCGGAGAGGTTCTTGTCCCAAACGATCTTGCCGGTTTCCTTGTCAGTGGCGATGATGCGGCCATCCTTGCCGGTGGGCGAAATCACCAGATTGCCCCACAGCGCCACCCCGCGGATACGCCCGTAGCGTTTCATACCCGGGTCCATCTTCCACAGAATGCGGCCATGGTTGCCCGAGCGCACATCAATTTTGTAAACCACGCCCCAGCCGTCGATCACATACATAAAGCCGTCATCCACCAGCGGTGTCACCTGCAAGCCTTCGTTGGGTGATGTGCCGCCAATCGCCACCGCGAATTGCAAGCGCAGATTCTTGACGTTTGACTTGTTGATCTGATCCAGCGGCGAATGACGCTGCTCGGTGAAATCGCGATGATGGGCGAGCCAGTTGTGCGGCTCCGGATTCAGCAAGCGCTCAAACGTGACATCGGCGGCGCGCAGGCCCACGGAACTCGCGGCCAGCGCGGCGCTACCCAACGCCAGCGAGGCCCACTGCCGGACACGTTTGGTGAAGACTGGTTTTAGAACGGCACTTATCGTACGCATGGTATCTCCCCCTGTAGCAGATTGTGACGTGTGGCTGCGTGCCGTGGCAACGATAGTAACGATCGCCCCGGCTTCCACAGCCCCTGAGTGAAACTTCTCATTCCCCGGCAATCAGCATATAGCGATGCCGCGCACACGTCAATTCGGCATCGGACCGCGACTCACGTGCCGCGCGCCGCCTGCTGGTCGTTCTCAATTAGCTTGCGGGTGAGCTCGACACTGAACACCGACCGCATGGCCGAACTCATCGCCGGGTTGCGCGCTAGCAACGCACGCAGCGCCGGTTGCTGTCATGCCACGTAACGCGTCGGCGTGAGGGCGCGCACGGTGGCGCTGGCGTGGTTGCCGCCGATGAACGACATTTCGCCGACGATCTCGCCATCCTTCAGCGTGTTGACGGACTTGCCGTCGACCTCGACCGACAGGTGCCCGCTTTGCACCACCATCACTTCGGCCACCGGTTGCCCTTGCGTGGTCAGCGTGGCGCCCACGGCTACGTTTTTCCAGGCGCCAATGCGCATCAGCTTGGCAAATTCGACCGGCGTGAACTCCGGAAACACGGTGTCGTGCAATTCGGCTTCTTCCTCATTTAACTTTACGTTACGGCTTTCGGCGAGCTTGGTGCCGATGCGAAACACGTTAATCACCACATACACCGCCAGCCAGAACAACACCAGCCACAGCGGCCCCACCGGCACGGCTAAATCGTTCTCCGAATAATACCAAGCGTAACCAAAGAGTTATTACTTAATGCTGGACACCGCCGACTTTTCCCGGTATAAATCGCGGAATGGAAGCGGCTGAATTTACCAGAGAAGTTCTATCGGAACTCCAAGTACGC
>CAMBGJ010000370.1 GCA_945865805.1 Bordetella parapertussis | reverse complement strand
TCATTACTCTCCTTATTGCTGGGGTTGTCGCATCATTTGCATTGTCACTCACTCAATGGGAGCAACGACCATCTGCAAATTTCTATCTCCTGCCCACTAGAGCTTGGGAATTATTGACCGGAGCGGTAGTGGCGACGATGCCTATCGTGCGAGTACAAAGAATTCCCCTATTGCTGCGTGAAATACCATGCACGATTGCATTGCTTTTGCTGATCTACGCGCTTGCTTTTACGAACCCGCAGGTTGGCGTTTCGCCTTGGATGCAATTGCTGCCTGTTTTCGCAACTGCTGTACTTTTGGCGTTGATCAAACCTGATTTGCTAGTGTTTCGACTTCTCACGTTGCGCCCACTTGTATTTTGCGGACTAATTTCCTATTCTGCATACCTATGGCATCATCCAATAATCGATTATACGAATGCGATGAATGTTATTACAGCTGACGTTAAATCGATAGCTCTGCCGATCATTGTGACGTTCATGCTTGCAACATTGACATGGGTATGGATAGAGCAGCCATTGAGGCGATGCGTGGTTCGAGAACGAAGTGTTGTCTTTAAGTGGGCAGTACTTGGCTCGTCCAGCTTACTGGTGGTGGGTCTGACGCTTTCATCGCCAGGGAAATTGCAGGAGTTCAGAGTGGGGCCGAACACGCTGGCGGAAGAAGCCGCGATTAAATCAGAATTTCTTGAAAGGCAACACGCTATCCGATCGGGTACCTGCAGTTTTAATGGGCTGTACGGTCGCTATACGGTATTTGCTGAATTTATGACCGCTTGGGATTGCTGGGGCGACGTCAATCCCCGTCGCGTTGTCCTTGGTGACAGCCATGCGGCCGATGTAGCGGTCGCGCTGCGAAGCATAGGGATGAATGTAGGGCAAATGACCGGGGCTGGGTGTTCGTTAGTTCCTTCTCGAATGGATGAAATGTGCCGGAGGCAGTTTGATTTTGTTTTACAACACGCAGCAAAAAAGAAGGTCAAATCACTGATACTTGGGAATCGATTTCAGCCTGAAGAGTTGACTGAATCGGCTAAATCGGAAATGTCACAATATTGGAAGCTACCCGGTGTAGAAATCTGGATTTTTACCGGTATCCCGGAATTCCCAAATCTTACGGTAGCTCGCCCTCGCGCGGCGTTGTTAGGCAAATCAATTGACACGCTTAAAGCGAATGAGACGGCAGCTATTGGTAGTGAATTATTTGCTGAATCATTCTCGAAAGGTATGGCCGGTGTGCGCGTTATTAACTCGCGTCGTGTTTTCTGTCGTATCGCCCCCGATTCTGGCTGCGCATGGCGGGTTTCTGGCAAGGCCCTGTCTATTGACGGTCATCATCTAACAACAGCAGGCGCGGCTCTTTTCGGAGCTAGCCTCCTGGAACAAGAGTTTGGGGGAAAATTCTAAATCTAAGACCCGATTCCCGTGCAGAATGACCTCATTCAACCCTCACCCCCGCCAACTTAACCATCTTGCCATAGCGCTCGTAATCCTCGCGGATAATTTTTGCGTATTCCTCGGGCGTGGTCCAAGCCGGTTCTTCGCCTTGCGCGGCGTAGAGCTGGCGCACGTCGGCGGTTTTTAGCGCCTGCACCAGTGCGTTGTTGAGCTTGTCGACCAGGGGGCGCGGCGTGGCCTTGGGTGCCAGCACGCCGTTCCAGCCGAGGAATCGGAAGCCCGGCACGCCGGCTTCGGCGATGGTCGGCAGCTCCGGAAAAATGGTCGAACGCTTTTCGCCGCTGACGGCGATGCAGCGCGAGCGACCGGCTTTCCATGCCGCGAGATACGCCGACAGCGGCCCCAGCGCCCAATGCGCTTCGCCCGCGCCGATGGCGGTGGCGGAGGGGCCGCCGCCTTTGTACGGCACGTGGGTAACATCCATGCCTGCCGCAGTGGCAAACATCAACCCGGCGAGGTGACTGGTGGAGCCGATGCCGGCGGAGGCCATCAACAATTTGCCTGGACGCGCCCGCGCGAGGTCCATCAACTCACGCGTGGATTTCACCGGCAGCGCCGCGTTCACGCACAGGCCCGCTTGCGTGATGGCAAACAGCGACACCGGGGCGAAGTCGTTCACCGGGTGATAGGGCACGTTCTTGTAGGTGTGCGGCGCCACCGCGAGCGTGGCGAACGAGGTGCCGAGCAGGGTATAGGCATCGGGCGCCGCGCGCGCGACGATCTCCACGCCGATGGTGCCGCCCGCGCCGGGGCGGTTATCGACGACGATCTGCTGTCCGAGGCTTTCTGCCGCGCGCAGAAAAGCGATGCGGCCGAGGATATCGCCTGCCGAACCGGGGCCATTCGAGATGACCATGCGGATGGGGCGCACAGGGTAGGTTTCTGCAGCGTGCGCGGCCAGGCACCCAGGGCCCACGACGCCGACAGTGATCAGGCCAGTCATTTTACGAATCATGTGTTTCTTCATGATTTATTGTCCAGGTTGGCAGCGGTCGGTGCTTGCTATGGTAAATTTACCGCCACAGAGTATGCGAAAGAGGCGCCACTGTGCAACGAGAACAACGTGTGCAATATATCTACGGGTACGAAGAACTGACTATCGCGCCGGATAATCCGACCAGCGCCAGGGTCGCGCCGCGCCGCATTTTGTCGGGGGATACTTTCGAGACCGCGAAGTCGTCCACCATCGGCGCGGTGCTCTACGGCGAACACGTGGCGGTGGCGCTGGCGATGCAGGCGGCGGGCTACGGTGCCAAGGCGCACACGCATCCGAACGAGCAGTTCAATTACATCCTGCAGGGCGTGATGGTGTCGGATATCAATGCCGAGAAACAAACCTTCGGCGGCAAAGGGATGATCGTGCACACGCCGTCGATGTCGGTGCACACGGGCCAAGCGTGTCCCGACGAAGACATGTACTTTTTCGCCATGAAGGACACGCGCCACGGCATCACCGGGCCGCCCATCGACGGTAAGCACGATGGCCCGTTTTACCTGCCCGGTTTCGGCAAGCGGGCGGGCGAACGTCGGCGTACCACGGCGCAGTTAATGTCCGAGACAGGCACTGAACCGCATGGCAGTGCTACACGCTATGTATATGATTTTATGGATCTTTCTGAAAGGCCGGGACGCGCAAGCAGCGCACGCATGCAGCCTGGCCTGACGCTTGCCAGCGGCGTGGAAGGCGGCTTGCTGATCAGCGAAAAACTGCAGGTCGCCGTGCTGAATCTGGCACCCGGCGCGACGTTAGCCACGCACGAACACGAGAACGAGCAATTCACGCTGGTGGCCGAAGGCGATGTGCAGGCGTACGTCGATGGCCATACGCATCGCGTGCAAGAACGCTTCGTCGTTCACGTGCCGCCAATGGTTTCCCACGGCATCATCGCGGGCGCAAAGGGCGCGCGCATCGTGACGGTGCAGGACACGCGCTTTACCTTCGCGGGATAGCCACGGGCGCGCGGTGTCAGATCACCTTGCGTTCGCGCAGGCCCTTTATCTGCTCCGCGCTGTAGCCTACTTCGTGCAGCACTGCGTCGTTGTGCTCGCCGAGTTCCGGCGCAACGCCTATCTTCGCCGGTGTTTCGGAGAATTGCCACGGCGAGCCGTGCACTTTCAGTTTCTTGCCGTGCTTGGGGTAATCCACTTCGGTGATGTAACCGTTGGCCAGCACGTCGGGGTCGCTCGCGGCTTCGAGCAGCGTGTTGATCGGCGCTGACACGATATCTGCCTCGCGCAGGATTTTCACCCACTTGTCGCGTGGGCCGGTGGCGAACAGGCTGTCGAGAGTTTTCAGCAACGTGAGCCGTTTTTCATCGTTGCCGATGACCACGCCCAATTCCGCGAACCCGGCGTGGCTCAACGCATCGTAAAAACCCAGAGAAGTCATCGCCTGCTTCCACTTGACCGCGCCGTTTAATTGAAACACCAGCGGCTTGCCGTCGATATCATTAAAACTCGCCGACAGACCCGGTCGCTCCGGTGTGCCGTTGACGCGCGCCTGCCCCGTCACGGGGTCTTTGTCACGCCACATCGCCGTGGTCAGCGTCCAGCCCATCAGACGTATCTGCCCGCCGAGCAGCGAACACTCGACTTTCTGGCCGATACCCTGCGCGCGCGCGCAGTGCAGCGCCGCCAGCATGCCGCCGAAGGCGAGAATCGCGCAGGTTTCATCGGCTACCGATACGATGCCGGTGCGTAGCGGCATGCCGGGCGTGGAGTACGCCTGCGTGATGCCGCCCAGCGCCTGCGCCATTGAATCCGTGCCCGGCAGCTTGGCGTTCGGCCCCTTGGGGCCGTAGCCGGAAATCGACACGTAGACCAGCTTCGGATTGATTTTTTTCAGTTCCTCATAGCCGAAACCGTTTTTCTCCGCCGCACCTGGCCGGAAGTTTTGTCCGAAGATATCGGCGCGCGCCACCAGCTTGTGCAGAATCTCGCGCGACTCGGGCGATTTCATATTCAGCGTAAAACTTTTCACGCTGCGGTTGTTGGTCTCGAAATACGTGCTGGGCAATCCGGGAAACACGCTCGAGGTACGCGAGTTGTCGCCCTTGCCCGGCACCTCGATTTTGATCACCTCGGCGCCGAGGTCGGCCATCAACATGTAGGGCACGGTGCCGGCCTGTGCGGTGGAGCAGGCAACCACTTTTACGCCGTCGAGCGGGCCGCGGGGTTGTGTCATGACAAATTCCTTTTTTTCGTTTTTGACTTATTGAGATTTACGTAACCGTGTTACATCGCTCTCCCTCATCCCAACCCTTCTCCCGGGGGGAGAAGGGCTTTAACTTCCCTCTCCCACCGGGAGAGGGATCGAGGGTGAGGGAAAGAAGCACCGTGTCGCAAATTGTCTCAAGGTAATGTAATCCTCAATAA
>CAMBGJ010000369.1 GCA_945865805.1 Bordetella parapertussis | reverse complement strand
GGCGTGTCGGCGAAATATCCCCGAGTCGATCCGGGTAGCGCAAGGCTCACCAACATCGAAGGCCGCATCAACCAGTGCCGCACGCAAAACCAGCAGGCCGAGCCGCTGCGTTATGAGTCGGATGAGTTGCTCGGGCTGACCGCCTACGTCGGCCTGCAATCGCGCGGGCAGACGGTGAACGTGACTCTCGACACGCAGAACCGCCGCAACTTCGAGCGTGGCCGCGATCTGTTTTACACGCGCATGGGGCAGATGAATCTGGCCTGCACACATTGTCACGACCGCAACTTCGGTCGCAAGCTGTTGAACGACACCATCAGCCAGGGCCACGGCAATCCGTATCCGGCGTACCGGCTGGAATGGCAGGCCATGGGCTCCCTGCATCGGCGGCTGCGTGCGTGCTTTTTCGGCGTGCGCGCCGAAATGCCCGCGCCAGGTTCGCAGGATTTGCTCGATCTGGAATTGTTTCTTGCGTGGCGTGCGCAGGGGCTGAAAGTGGAGACGCCGGGTGTGCGGAAGTAGATGATGCTAGAGGGGTTACCGCTGGCGAGCGACTTGGCGGTGCGGAATAAAATTATCAATAAAAACAAACAGTTACGAAAGGTCTCTAATGACTAAAGCAATGGGTGTGATGGCTGCAGGGTTCAACTACTCCGCCGCCGCCGAAGACGAATTCAACGATTGGTATGACACCGAGCACATACCCGAACGCCTGCGCGTGCCGGGCTTCATCAACGCCGAGCGCTGGATCGGCGCGGACAATCCCCAAATCGCGTTCGCCACCTATGATCTCGATACCATCGACGTGCTGCATAGCGCGCCGTATCTCGCGTTCAGCGGCGTCAATTACTCGCCGTGGACCAAACGTGTCGAACACCAAATGCAAAAACTCGGCCGCTTCGTCGGCGAGCAACTCGTACCGGGCCGACAAGCCGCGCCGCCGAACGCCGGCGGCTTGTTGTTTTTTGCGATGAATGTCGAGGCGGCGGCCGAAGCAGAATTTAACCAGTGGTACGACACCGAACACTTGCCCGCGCTGGCGGCGGTGCCGGGTTGTCTTTGCGCACGGCGCTTCAAGGCCGAGGGCAGCGCCACGCAAAAGTACTTCGCGATTTATCACCTCACGTCACCGGACATCGCCACCGGCAAACCATGGAAAGCTGCTGTGGCAACGCCGTGGACAGGCAAGATACTCAAGCACACCAGCGCGCATTTAAGCGCGCGGCTGCGGCGCTATGTTCGCGCAGGGTAGGCGCGATGTTTAGTCGAGTTTAAGTCCCAGCTCTGCCGCGAGCTTGCCGTATTTCTCGCCGTCGTTGCGGATTTGCGCGGCGAACGCGGCTGGTGTGTTGCCTACTGGCTCGGCACCAGCGCTGGAAAGTCGCTCGCGCACCTCCGGCAAATTCAGCACGCGCACGAATTCGCCGTGCAGCCGGGCAAGTATCGCGGGTGCCGTGCCGCGCGGTGCCAGCAGGCCCACCCACTGCGTCGATTCATAGCCGGGGAAACCCTGTTCCGCCACCGTGGGTAAATCCGGCATCGCGGGCGAGCGTTGCGCGGTGGACATGGCGAGCGCGGTGAGGCGTCCGGCCAGCACGTGTGGTTTCACGCTCGGCGTGGTCATGCACAGAAAATTCACCTGATTCGCGAGCAAGGCGTTTAACGCGAGGCCGCCGCCCTTGTACGGCACATGCGTGAACGCGACACCCGCGCGACGCCCGAGCAGTTCAGCAGCCAGATGCGTCATGCTGCCGGTGCCGGCTGAGGCATAACGGATGGCGGTTTTATTTTTGGCCGCAGTGATCAGTTCCTTGAGGTTCCCGACACGCAGGGCGGGATGTGCGGCGCAAGTGAGCGGATTGTCGGCGATCTTGGTGATGGCGTGAAAATCACGTGACGGATCGTAGGGCAGTTTGGTAAAAATATAGGGGTTAATGCTCAAGGTGCCCACGTCGCCGAACAGCAGGGTGTGGCCGTCGGCTGCCGCACGCGCGGCGATCTCCACGCCGATGATGCCGGAGCCGCCGCCGCGGTTATCGACGATCACCGGTTGCCCCCAGCTTTCGGTGACACGCGGGCCGATCACGCGCGCCAGAAAATCAGCGCCGCCGCCGGGCGGAAACGGCACGATCAGACGCAGTGGGCGCGTCGGGTAGTCTTGTGCTGGCACCACACCTGTGGCACAAAGCAACAGCGCAGCAACTAAACGAGCGGCGGCCATATCCGTTCTCCGATAAACGGCGAGCCGGGCGCGTGGACGGTGCCCGCGATCACCTGTGACTCCCAGCGCGTGCGGTCCAGCGCCAGCGCTTCGTGCGGTTCTTCAAAATGTTTGAGGCGTGCTGCGAGCGAGGTGAATTCATACATCACGCTGTGTTTGGCCCAGCCCGCGACGCCGCTCAATTTGCGCGTGGCGATGGCGCCACGCAGTTGCGCCATGAACGGCAGCCGGTATTGCGCATACCAGCGGCCGAGATCGAATTCCTCCTCGGGCGTGCGCATGCAAAAGTTGCCCATTTGAATCGCCGGGCCCGGCCCGGTATCCGGGCCAAACTCGCGCGGCTCGGGGCCATTGACGGCGGCCTCCACCGTGAACACGGCCGTGCGTAGGCCCACGCGCGCCGCCAGCATGGCATCAAATCCGGCGGGCAACACCCAATCCTTGATCGACGGCTTGAAAAACGTATGCGCTGACAGGCCGCCCACCAGCAGCAGATATTGATTACCCGCACCGATGGCATCCTGCGTGTGGCCGACGGCGATGGCCTTGACCTGCTCCATCTGCGGGCCGCCGCCGGTGTAGCGGTAGTGCGCGACCCAGATGTAACCGGGCTGGACACGCAGCCACGGGCAGTAGGTGTCGTGCGTCCACGCCAGCACGCGCTCGCGCGCCTCATCCACGGCGGGAAGGTCATACCAAGTGGCCCAGATGCCTTGCGCCATGATGGAGTTGCCGTTAAGGGTTTGTAAAATTATTCAATTAAAACAAATACTTACGTTTCACTCAGCCATGGTGCCGGCGCTGCGTATCACCCGCGCGTACTTGGCGGTCTCGGTCTTGATGAATGCGGTGAATTCCTTCGGCCCGTTGCCGACGGGTTCGGCGCCCTGCTTGATCAGCGCATCCTGTATGTCTTTCGACTTCGTACCCTTGATCACTTCGGCGGCAAGTTTGTCGAGCACCGGCGCGGGGATGCCAGCCGGCGCGACCAGTCCGTACCAGGCTATGGATTCGTAACCCGGCACGCCGCCTTCAGCGATGGTGGGAATATCCGGCAGCATCGCGCTGCGTTTCGCGGTGGCGATACCCAGCACACGCAATCGCCCAGCGCGGTTGTGCGGCGTGACCGACAAAATGCTGGTGATCATCAGTTGCACCTGGCCCGCGAGCAGATCAACGATGCCCGGCGCACCGCCCTTGTAAGGCACATGCGTCAACTTGATCTTGGCCATATTGTTCAGCAGCTCAGTGGCCAGATGCTGTGACGAGCCGATGCCGCCGGAGGCATACGTCAGCGGCTTGGCGCTGTCACGGGAGAGTGTAACCAGCTCCCGCGTGTTGTTGGCTTTGACCGAGGGATGCACCGCCAGCAGCACCGGCAGCATCGCGGTCATGCTCACCGGCTGAAAATCGCGCTCGGTGTCGTATGGCAACTTCTTTTGCAGCAGCGGATTGAGTGCGTGACCAATCGCCACCATCAGCAGGGTGTGGCCATCGGGATTGGCCCTGGCGGCAAGCTCCGCCGCGATCACGCCGTTGGCGCCACTGCGGTTGTCCACCACCACCTGTTGGCTCCAGGTGTCGGTGAGATGCTTGCCGATCATGCGCGCCAGTATGTCGGTGCCGCCACCGGCGGTGAACGGCACGATGATGCGCAACGGACGGTGCGGGTAATCCATGCTGGCGGCCATCGTGTCGCCCGTGCAAGCGGCGAGCGCGCAGACTACTGACAGCGAGAAGCCAAAACGCTTGCAAGCGTATGCAGCGCGTGGGCCGTAGATTTGGGGCGGTATTTTTGTCTCAAGCTTCATCGCGATGATGCTAGTGCAGGCCAGGAGCATGCGCAATGTTGCGGCGATGCGTTGCGGATGGACTGCATGGCTATTTTAGCGAACGCAACATGTCGCAAGCCGCGCGCACCTTGGCATCACACGCGATTTTCAGATGTGGCCGCGCCTGTGCTGCGCGCTGTTGGGTAAGATGCAGCACGCCAAAGTTGTAATGCGCATCGGCATTGGTACCGTCGATCTCCAGTGCGCGCTGATAACTTTGCGCCGCTTCAGTGACGCGATCGAGCGCCGCGTAGACCACGCCGCGATTGGTCAGCGCTTCGAGATGGCGTGGATTCAATGCCACGGCTTTTTCGCAGTCGGGCAAAGCGGCCGGCGGGTTGTCCTGCATCATGCGCACAAAGCAGCGTTTGGCGTAGGCTTCTGCGTAGCCGGGGGCGATGACGATGGCGCGATTGAGTTCCTGCACGGCGAGTTCATGGCTGCCAGTGCGCGCATACGCCACGCCGCGCCCCAGATAGGCGCTCGCATCGCGCGGGTTGATGTTTATGGCCTGCGAAAAATCCGCCAGCGCGCGGGTGTATTGGCGTGCCGTCTCTATTCACCCTGACTCAGGCGAAGGCGGACAGCCCATGAAAGTTTGTCGCAACACCTCGAACATATTATGCCCCTGCTTGTGCATGGTATCGAGGTAGGAACGGACGATGCAGAAGACCTGCGCGCCTTCGAAGGTGCGCCAGCCGCCGGAGATTTTCTGTTTCACCTTCGGCATGCGGATGGCGCGCTCGGCCAGATTGTTGGTGAACGGCACCCGCAAGTCCGTGACAA
>CAMBGJ010000368.1 GCA_945865805.1 Bordetella parapertussis | reverse complement strand
TTGAGGATTTGTTCGTTGTTGTAGCCCAGCGCTTTCAACAAAATCGTCACCGGCATCTTACGGCGGCGGTCGACGCGGAAATACAGGTAGTCCTTGGCGTCGTATTCGAAGTCGAGCCACGAGCCGCGGTAAGGAATCACGCGCGCGGAAAACAGCAGCTTTCCCGACGAATGCGTCTTGCCGCGATCGTGCTCGAAAAACACGCCGGGCGAACGGTGCAACTGCGACACGATCACACGCTCTGTACCGTTGATGACAAACGAGCCAGTAGTGGTCATGAGCGGAATTTCGCCCATGTAGACTTCCTGCTCTTTCACTTCCTTGATGGCCGGCTTGGGCGCATCCTTGTCCATGATGATGAGCTTGACCTTGGCGCGCAGGGGTGCCGCGAAGGTGAGGCCGCGCTGCTGACATTCCTTAACATCAAACGGCGGCGTGCCGAGCACGTAGCTCACATACTCCAGGCGCGCATTCTTGGAATGACTCTCAATTGGGAATATCGATTTGAACGCGGCCTGCAGGCCCTCGCTCTTGCGCGCCTCGGGCGCGGTGAATTCCTGCAAAAAAGCTGCGAAGGACGCAATCTGCGTCGCCAGCAAATACGGCACCGGCAACACGTTGTCGCGCTTGGCGAAACTCTTGCGGATACGCTTTTTCTCGGTAAAGGAGTAGGCCATATCAATAGACTCCGGGAGAGAGTTAACCAGCTATAAACACTATCGAACCAACGAACCACTAAAAACACTACGGACAGCCATTTCAAACCAACGGCACAAGCAAACATCAGACAACGCAAACTACAAATAGTTGACTCGGCCAGCGGTCACCCGCCAGCCGCATCGCACAACCCTGCTTACTTCAGTTCCGCTTTCGCGCCAGCAGCCAGCAAATCCTTGAGGATTTTCTCGGCATCGGCCTTGGGGATGCCTTCTTTTACGGGCTTCGGTGCGCCATCGACTAGGTCTTTGGCTTCTTTCAAGCCCAGCCCGGTTGCTGCACGCACCACTTTGATGGCTTCCACTTTCTTCTCGCCAGCGGCCAGCAGAATCACTGAGAACTCGGTCTTTTCTTCAACAGCAGCAGCGGCACCGCCACCAGCAGCAGGAGCGGCTACGGCTACGGCCGCCGCTGCGGACACGCCGAATTTTTCTTCCATCTTCTTAATGCATTCGGACAGCTCCAGCACGGTCATGCCAGATACTTTTTCAATCACTTCATCAATTACTGCGCTCATGTCGATCTCCTGAATAAACTTCGTAAGTATTTGTTTTAAAACAATTTATTAAGCAGCTTGTTTGGCTTTTTCGTCGTGCACGGCAGCTAAAGTACGCACAAACTTGCCTGGCACTTCGTTGAGTGTTTGCACAAACTTGACCACCGGCGCCTGCATGGTGCCGACCAGCTTGGCAAGCAACTCCTCGCGACTGGGCATGGATGCGAGCGCCGCGACCTGCTGCGGCGTCATCATCGTGCCCGGCATCGCACCGGCGGTAATAACCAGTTTATCGTTTGCCTTGGCGAACTCATGCAACACTTTTGCCGCCGCCACGGGGTCGGTCGAAATACCATAGGCAAGAGGCCCGCTCATTTTTTCAGCGAGACCCTTGTACGGCGTATCGGCGACCGCGCGGCGCACCAGTGTGTTTTTCAACACGCGGAAATAAACGCCCGCCTCGCGCGCTTTTTTGCGCAGGGCGGTCATCTGTCCAACTGGCAGGCTGCGATACTCAGCCAGCACAATTGCCTGGGCCTTCGCCACTTGGGCGCCGATCTCGGCAACGGCTGCTTTTTTCTGCTCCAGATTAAGACTCAAGGTCGTTCTCCTTATTTAAGTTCAGTTTAGAGTCTAAAGCGCAGTTGAGCGTTTTGAATTCAGCATTGGGAGGAACCACAATCTCGCAACACGGGACTCCGAACTCTCAACTCTCGACCCCAACTCACACCACGGCGACCATGTATCCAAAATCAGACATGAATGTTTGACTTGTTTTGGGGCGCACCGTCTGCGTAGGATTTCTGCGTCGGGTCACGGATTAGCGCGTTGAGCACAGCCGTGACGTTATGCCGAAAATTAAACCTCCATGCCGCAAGGTTCCTACGGTCTTTGACAACCCACTGGCGTATCACGCTACATCGCGCCAGTAGCCCAAAGTACTGCCCCGTGCGCACTGTCTTTGCGCGCGGGGACTTGATTCGAATTACGCCTGTTGCTGCGTGAAGCTGGCTTGATCGACACGCACGCCAGCGCCCATCGTGCTGGACACGGAAATCTTCCGGAGGAAGACACCCTTGGCGGTCGCGGGACGCGAACGGTTCACAGCATCCACCAGCGCTTTGACGTTTTCTTCCAGCGCTTCGACGGTAAACGAGGCACGCCCTATCGTGCATTGCACGATGCCGGCCTTATCGGTGCGGTATTGCACCTGGCCTGCCTTGGCGTTTCTAACCGCACCGGCGACATCCATCGTCACCGTGCCGACTTTCGGGTTCGGCATCAGGCCGCGGGGTCCGAGCACCTGACCAAGCGCACCCACCACGCGCATGGCGTCGGGGGTGGCGATCACCACGTCGAAATCCATTTTACCCGCCTTGATTTCGGCGGCCAGATCGTCAAAACCCACGATGTCGGCACCAGCCTCTTTCGCTTTGATGGCGTTGTCGCCCTGCGCGAACACAGCGACACGCTTGTCCTTGCCCGTGCCCTTGGGCAGTACGATCGCACCGCGCACAGTTTGATCCGATTTCTTCGCGTCAATGCCCAAATTAATCGACACGTCGATGGATTCGTTAAATTTCGCCGTCGCGTTTTCCTTGACGACTTTCAACGCATCGGTGATCAGATAAAGCTTTTCACGATCGACTTTCGCGCGCAATGCCTTGTAACGCTTGGTATCTTTGCTCATGATTAACCCTCCACCACGTCGACACCCATGCTGCGGGCGCTGCCAGCGATCGTACGCACGGCCGCTTCAAGATCGGCGGCGGTGAGATCGGGCATTTTTGTTTTGGCGATTTCTTCGGCTTGCTTGCGCGTGATTTTGCCGACTTTATCGGAGTGCGGCGTTTTGCTGCCGGATTCGATTTTCGCCGCTTTTTTGATGAGGATCGACGCAGGCGTCGTCTTCATCACAAAGGTAAAGCTCTTGTCCGCGTAGGCAGTGATCACGCACGGCACCGGCAGACCCG
This sequence comes from Bordetella parapertussis, assembly GCA_945865805.1. Lineage (GTDB taxonomy): Bacteria > Pseudomonadota > Gammaproteobacteria > Burkholderiales > SG8-41 > UBA5216. Next base: position 1,656 of record CAMBGJ010000368.1, on the reverse strand, counting down.
GTTCGAGCTTCTGCGTGGCAGCGTTAAACGCCTTGCAGAATTCCATGATGTTCAAACCACGCTGGCCTAGCGCGGGGCCGATAGGTGGCGAGGGGTTCGCCTTTCCTGCCGGCACTTGCAGCTTGATAAAGCCGACGACTTTTTTTGCCATTGCTATCTCCTTTTGGGTGCAAACGGGCGCTGGCAGCGCCCTCCCCGGTTAAATTCAGCAAACTGTGAACAGGTAACGGTAAACAGAAAACCCCATGGGCCGCTGTTTACTGTTCACTACTCACCAACTACCGCACTACGCCTTCTCCACCTGACTGAACTCCAACTCCACCGGCGTCGAACGGCCGAAAATCGTGACCGCCACGCGCAATTTGCTTTTGTCGTAATTCACGTCTTCGACATTGCCGTGGAAATCCGCGAACGGCCCCTCTTTCACGCGCACCGCCTCGCCCACTTCGAACAACACCTTGGGACGCGGCTTTTCTACGCCATCCTGAATCTGTTGCAGGATGTTCTGCACTTCTTTTTCCGAGATCGGCGTCGGCTTGGTCGCCGTGCCACCGACAAAACCGGTGACCTTGGGCGTATTTTTGACCAAGTGCCAGGACTGCTCGTCCATGTCCATTTCCACCAAAACGTAGCCGGGAAAGAACTTCCGTTCACTGGTGTTTTTTTGCCCGGACTTCATTTCGACCACTTCTTCCACCGGCACCAGTATCTGCCCGAACTTCTCTTGCATGTTCTGGCGCGAAATACGGTCGGCCAGCGCGCGCTGCACGCTTTTTTCAAAGCCGGAATAGGCGTGTACTACGTACCATTTCTTGCTCATACTTCCCCCCGCCCGATCAGCTTTTTCATGGCCCACAGCAGGCTTCCGTCCACCAGCCAAAGGAACAACGCCATGATCACCACGAATAAAAACACGATGCCTGTGGTTTGCAAGGTTTCCTTGCGGGTGGGCCATACAACCTTGCGCGTTTCATCCACCGAGTCTTGCGCATAGGTCTTGAACTGGCGGCCCAATTCGGTCGTCAAAAAGAGTAATCCCGCAGCGACCATGCCACCCAGCACTGCGCCCACACGGATGATCAAGGCTTTCTCCGACATATAGTAGAAAGCAGCGATACCCGCAGCGACCAGCAATGCAGCACCAACTATTTTGATCTTATCAACCATCACATTAGGCCACTTGGCGGTACGCCGCAGCCCAGCCTCTCGTCAATCACGCAACCGCATTCGTGCTCCGGGAAACCATCCCGTGTGTCGCAACTACCTGACTGCTACTCCGCTACTATCAATCACAACCCGAACAACTCTAAACACCGTCCACACCGGTATTTCAATACTGGCAGGCCAGGAGGGCCTCGAACCCCCAACCCTCGGTTTTGGAGACCGATACTCTGCCAATTGAGCTACTGGCCTTTAACTTCAGGATTCAGGATTGAGTTACTTGGATTGAGCAGGTCGCGGCATGCCACGGCTTTGCTCAATCCTCAATCCGGCTTCCTCAATCCTGTTACTCGATAACTTTAGCGACGACACCCGCGCCGACGGTTCTGCCACCTTCACGTATTGCGAAGCGCAGCCCTTCTTCCATCGCAATCGGCTGGATCAGCGTCACGGTGATGGAGATGTTGTCTCCCGGCATCACCATTTCAGTGCCTT
>CAMBGJ010000367.1 GCA_945865805.1 Bordetella parapertussis | reverse complement strand
GCATCGGCATCGGCATCGGCATCGGCATCGGCATCGGAAAAATTAATATTGAATATTTTCATCATGTTGCAAGCGGTATTTGATGTTTTTGCGTAGAAGTGCAATTGAGATCCGGGCTATTTTGCGCGCGTGACGTAGGACAAGCGGCGGCAACAAGGGAACACTTGAGCCGCACGCCAAATGGTGTTCTCACGCTCAGTATAATCAATACGCCATTACAGCGTGCGCGGCTAAACCCGGCTACTCGTTTGCAGCTTTAAGCACCGCGTTGTAAAGCTCATCTGTGATCCAAAAACCGGCATCAGCGCGCAGTGCATCAAGCACTGGCCGCACAGCAGCAAGTAAGCCACGATCTTTCGCGGCAATTAAAACGCCCAGTGTGCCGACCACTGTCAGGCCAAGGCGGTGGGCAGCACGACGGCCCAGGCGCTCGTCGAGCAAAATGAGATTTGCATTGCTTTCAACCGCTAAAGCGATTGCTTCGGCTTCTCCGGCATCCAGTTCGAGGCGCAGAGCTGTGGCCAACGGTGCGTTGCTTACGGGCTGGCGTTTTATCCAAGGTGACTCTACGACTTCACGCGCGCCAGGCTCACCCGCACCTGCAACAGTAATCTCGTCGAACACGGCATTTGGAATCACGATTTGCGCATACACGCCGTGCAGTAATTCAAGCTGCCCTACGCAGGCAAGCGCAATGATTGGCGATGTATTGCAGACAACGACCCTACGCTCAGGCCGCGCCACGCACCACTTTCATATCGTCGGCAAAGTCATTGACGCCGTAGTTGGGCGCAATACCTTGTGCGGCGAGAGTCAACCGCATGCGCGCCTGACTTATGCCCGCAAAACGTGCCGCCTGGCCGAGCGTCAGGCGCTCGCGCCGGTACAACAGTGCCGCGATTTCAAGCTTGAGTTCCGGCTCGGATATCCTTGCGGCTTGTAGCAAGTCGTCGTCTATCAGCATTCCCATGGTTTTACTCCTTCGGCTCGACTGAACCGCTGTGTAGCGAGAATTGTCCATCAAAGTAATGGGGGTAGCAAATTCCTGCGTATCGGAGGGGGAATCCGTTGTCTTTTCGCATTGGCCCAGCCCGGCGGACTTTCGCTCGTCGGCCCCCTGCGCACTCGGCATTACGCGCGCCTGACTGCGGGCGATACACCCGCGATCCCGGTGGACTTCGGTGCCGCCAGCGTAACCGCGCTAGGGCTTTTCAGCCGCTGGCGGCGCCCCAAAGTTAAACACCTCATCCACCTTCAAAGTGCGCGGCAAGTTGTGCGCAATAAACACCATCGTCACCTTGCCTTTCAACTGATTGATGGTCTGCGCAAACTGTTCGGCGGTTTGCTGATCCAGGCCGCTAGTGGCTTCATCAAAGATCAGCACCTTCGGCCGCTTGAGCAGCGCCCGCGCAATGGCAATGCGCTGCTTTTGCCCGCCGGATAACCCCACGCCGTGTTCGCCGATGTGCGTTTGGTACGCCTTGTGGCATTTTCTCGATCACGTCGTGAATTTCCGCCATTTTGCAGGCGGTGATCACGTCCTCGAAGTTGGCGTGCGGGCTGGCAATGGCGAGGTTTTCGTAAACGGTGTTGGCAAAGAGCACGGTTTCCTGCGGTACCACGCCGTAGGTTTAGCGTAGTTCGTTGGCCGACAGGTGGCGAATGTCACGGCCATCGATGTCGATACGGCCGTCTTCGGCGGGGTAAAAGCCTTGCAGCAGCTTGGCCAGCGTGCTTTTGCCGCAACCAGAAGGGCCAGTGATTACCGTGAGATTGCCGGGCTTGAAGGTGAGATTCAGATTGCGGTACAGGTAAGGATGGTTCTCGCTGTAGCGAAACGACAGGGCGCTAATGGCAATCTGCCCGGCCCCGCCCGGCGCCCGGGATGGTGTAAGGGTATACGGTTCCGTCGGCGCATCCATCAAATCGCCCAAGCGTTTAACGGCGATGTCGGCCTGCTGAAACTCCTGCCACAGTGAGGCGAGCCGCAGCATGGGCTGCGCCATACGGCTGGCGAACATCTGGAAAGCCACCAGCATGCCGATGGTAAAGCCGTCGTTCTGCATCACGATCAACGCACCCACGCACAGAATGGCAAGAGTTTGGGTTTGCTCGATGGCGTTGGCGAGGGTGTTGGTGGTGTTGGAGAGTTGTCTTGTTTTAAAGCCCGCAGCAAGATACGCAGCAAGCAGGTCGTCGTAGCGCTTTTCAAGATACGGTTCCATTTGCAGGGATTTGACGGTTTCCATTCCGCCCACGTATTCGGTGAGAAACGCCTGATTGCGCGCCCCCAGCAAAAACTGTTCGTTAACGCGTTGGCGCAGCACGGGCGTGACAAAGATGCTGAGTATCGCCAGCAACAGCACGGTGGCCACCGCGATCAACGAAAGCTGCCAGCTATACCAGAACATCACCGCCAGAAACACGAACAGGAAGGGCAAGTCCAGAAACAGCGTGACAGCGGCGCCGCTGATGAATTGGCGTATGGTTTCCACGCCGTGCATGCGCGCAATGAGTGTGCCGGTGGGGCGTTGCTCGAAATAACGCAGATGCAACCGCACCAGGTGGCGGAATACCTGACTGCCCAATACGGCATCGATGCGGTTGCCTGTGTGGAGAATGAAGTATTGCCGCAGCCATGTTAAAAAAGCGCTGAAAATCAAAAAGATAACCAAACCCACACCGATGGCGATTAAGGTGCTTTGGGTTTGGTGTACCACGACTTTATCGATGATGACCTGGGTAAACAGCGGCGTGGTCAACCCCACCAGTTGCAGCACCAGCGAGGCAATAAGTACGTCGCGCCAGATGCTTTTGTGCTTGAGCAATTCGGGCAGGAACCAGCGAAAGCCAAATTTGTTTGGATCGTGCGACCACAGGTCGTCGTCCGGTGAGATGGCTTTGTCCTGATGTGCTGCCAGCAGCACCACGGGTTCAAAGCGCTGGTCGAATTCGGCGACTGAGGCGGTTTCGGAGGTGTTGTTGTTGGCGCGGAAGTAGAGCAGGCGGTCGCCGTCGGTTTTGATGACCAGGGCTAGTTGGGCGGTGGGTGGGGTGGGCTCGGCGGTGGTAGACGCGCTTGCCGCTTCGGTAAAGGTAGTTTCCGTGTGCGGCGGCGGATGCTGCTGGGTGAGCAGCGCGGGATCGAAGGGGATTTTATTGAGCTGGCAAAGGCTGCCGAGCAGCTACACCATGTCCTTCGTTTCCCACGAGCGGTTCACGCCTTCTCCCTGGGCCGCTTGCGTTCAAATGACAGGATTGCGGCTTGTTTTGTGTTGATTTACTGCTTTGTGATCGACGCCAAAATACCAAAATCTGCGTGGCATGACCCGCAATGCAAGCAGGATCACATCATCTTCTACCCGACATGGATAGAAACGCAATCATCGCGTGAGAGAAGTGCGTGCTTAACCGCGTTCAAACCGCCGGTACTGTATCGCCTCGGCAATATGTGCACTGGAAACGGTGTCAACGTTCGCCAGATCCGCAATCGTGCGCGCCACCTTGAGTATGCGGTGATACGCGCGCGCGGATAGGCCAATGCGACTGATCGCTTGCTTTAACAGCGTTTCGCCTTTTTCGTCGGGCACGCAGTGTTTGTCGATATCGCGCGTGGATAAATGCGTGTTGGGTTTTTGCTGGCGCGCGAGTGCACGTTCGCGCGCGGTGGTGACGCGTGCACGCACGGTGTCCGACGAATCACCCAGCGCCTGGCGGGTCATGTCTTCCTGCGGCAGCGCCGGCACTTCGATTTGCAGATCGATGCGATCCAGCAGCGGGCCGGATATACGCGAGCGGTAGCGCGCCACCTGATCCGGCGTGCAGCGGCACTTGCCGTTGGGGTGGCCGAGGTAACCGCAAGGGCACGGATTCATCGCCGCAACCAAGTGGAATTGCGCCGGGAATTCCGCCTGCCTGGCCGCGCGCGAGATGGTGATGCGCACGGACTCGAGCGGCTCGCGCAGGACTTCGAGCACTTTGCGCTCGAATTCCGGCAACTCATCCAGAAACAGCACGCCATGCATGGCCATGGAAATTTCGCCGGGGCGCGGATTGCTGCCGCCGCCAACCAGCGCCACGCCCGATGCAGTGTGATGCGGTGCGCGATAGGGGCGCTGTTTCCAGCGGCTTACGTCAAAGCCCGCGCTGCCGGGCGATTGCATGGCCGCCGATTCGAGGGCCTCCTGTTGTGTCATCGGTGGCAGCACGCCGGACAGGCGCGACGCGAGCATGGTCTTGCCGGTACCGGGCGGGCCGACCATCAGCAGGCTGTGTCCGCCAGCGGCGGCAATCTCGATCGCGCGCTTGGCGTGGGCCTGGCCTTTGACATCGAGCAAATCGGCGTAGCTTTGCGCCACTGTCACTGGCTGACTTTGATAAACGGATAACTTGTCTTGCCCGAGCAAATGCGCGCACACCGCCAGCAGCGACGGCGCAGCGTAGACGGTGGCGTTTTCCACCAGCGCGGCTTCGGCGGCATTTTCGGCGGGCAGCACAAAGGCGCGGCCATCGTTTAGCGCGCCCATGGTCATGGCCAGCGCGCCGCGTACCGGACGCAGTGCGCCGGTCAAGGCCAGTTCACCGGCGAATTCGTATTCGTTGAGTTTGTCGGCGGGAATCTGTCCCGAAGCCGCGAGTATGCCCAGCGCGATCGGCAAATCCAGCCTGCCGGATTCTTTGGGCAAATCCGCCGGGGCAAGATTGACGGTGATGCGCCGCATGGGGAATTCAAAGCGCGCGTTTTGCAGCGCGGCGCGCACGCGATCTTTGGATTCTTTTACTTCGGCTTCGGGCAAACCGACGATGGTAAAACTCGGCAGGCCAGATGCACTTCGACATCCACCGGCGGCGCCTCG
>CAMBGJ010000366.1 GCA_945865805.1 Bordetella parapertussis | reverse complement strand
CCGGACTGCTACTGATACGCAGCGTCACCCGGTTGGAAAATCAAGCGCCCGCGCCGAAGTGATAAATCGCCAGCGCGCCCAATAGATTGGGCATCGCTGTCACCGGTGCGCCATCGGTCAACACCTTGCGTTCGAGTATGCGTATCTTGCGCTCGCGGCAAAAGTGTTCGAAATCATCCAGCGTACACAAGTGTATGTTCGGCGTGTCAAACCATTGATGCGGCAACGTTTCCGACACCGGCATGCGTCCCTTCAATACATGCAAACGGTTGCGCCAGTAACCAAAATTCGGAAACGTGAGGATACCCTCGCGCCCGACACGCAGCATTTCATGAATGATACGTTCGCCGTTACGCATCGCCTGCAGCGTTTGCGACAGAATCACATAGTCAAATGATTGGTCGTCGAACTCGCGCAGCCCGCGCTCGAGGTTACGCTGAATCACGTTGACGCCGTTTTGCACGCACGCCAGCACATTGCTGTCATCGATCTCCACGCCGTAGCCTGAAATATCGCGTTCGCGCTTCAGATACTTGAACAGCGCGCCGTCGCCGCAACCCAGATCGAGCACATGCGCACCGGGTTTGACCCACTGCGCGATGGCGGCAAAATCAGCGCGGTCGATGCTGATGCCGTTCATACCAGCCCTCCGGCGATGCGCGCAAAATACGCCGCCACCAGCTTGTGGTAGCGCACGTCATCCAATAAAAATGCATCGTGCCCATGCGGTGCATCGATTTCGGCGTAGGTGACTTCACGCTTGTTCTTCAGGAGCGCGTGCACGATCTCGCGCGAACGTTCGGGCGAGAAGCGCCAGTCGGTGGTGAACGATACCACCAGAAACTCCGCCGTTGCCGGTGCCAGTGCGCGCGCCAGATCGCCGCCATGGTCAAATGCCGGATCAAAATAATCCAGCGCCTTGGTGATGCGTAAATAGGTGTTGGCGTCGAAGTAGCCGGAAAATTTGTCGGCCTGATAACGCAAATACGATTCAATCTCGAACTCGGTGTCGAAGCTGTAATTCACCTTGCCGTGCTTTAACGTGCGACCGAATTTATTCGCCATTTCATCGTCGGACAGATAGGTGATATGCCCGACCATGCGCGCCACCCGCAGACCGCGCTGCGGCGTCGCCTGCTGCGCATAGTAGTCACCGCCGTGAAAATCCGGGTCGGTCAATATCGCCTGCCGCGCCACTTCATTAAACGCGATATTCTGCGCCGACAGGTTGGGCGCGCAGGCAATCACCAGCGCGTGGCGGGTGCGTTCGGGGTAGGCGATGCTCCACTGCAAACACTGCATGGCACCGAGACTGCCACCCATCACTGCGGCAAATTGTTGTATGCCCAGTTTATCTGCCAGCCGCGCCTGCGCATTGACCCAATCCTCGACGGTGACCAGCGGGAAATCCGCGCCCCAGGGACGGCCCGTTTCGGGGTTGACCGATAGCGGCCCAGTCGAGCCGAAGCAACCGCCCAGATTGTTCACGCCCACCACAAAGAATCGATTAGTGTCGAGCGGCTTGCCGGGGCCGATGATGTTGTCCCACCAGCCGACGTTTTTCGGCTCGTCCGCGTACACGCCCGCGACGTGGTGCGAAGCGTTTAGCGCATGGCACACCAGCACGGCGTTGGAACGCGCGGCATTTAACGTGCCGTAGGTTTCATAGGCAAGTTCATAGTTGGCGATGCTGCGCCCGCATTTGAGCGCGAGCGGCTCGCTGAATGCAGCGCGCTGCGGCGTGACTACACCCACGCTGGAACCTGCTGGTAAATCCGTTGCATCCATGAAAAAACCCGGTGAGATTCGTGCACCGTCCAAACCACCAGACACTGATGCGCAATCACCGGGTTTGAGTCCTGCGGCACAAGCTGCTTTGCCTACCGCCGCCATCTCTTTAGCCGGATTTATTGCGCGCCCGCAATCTGATTTCAAATCGGCGCGTCAAAACAAAGACTTACATTACACCCCTGGTGCGGCTTTGTCAATTTCGCCGGGTTTATCCACGCCGTAAGCCACCAGATGTTGACGCAAAAAAACGCGCAGCAGCGGCTCCATCTCGTCCGTGCGCGTATCGAATTCGTCCAGCACCGTGGCCAGCGGCAACAAGCCATCGGGCACCATGATGGGACTCCTGTTTCGCACCGGCGTGGCCTCCCCGCCATCCACCCGGTAATGCGTGTAACCCTTGCCGGCGCGCCAGCTCAACACGCGCTCATAGTTGGGAAGGTCGTAACACAGCTGAAACCCTGCAACGCTGCCGTCGGCCGCCTGCCAGGTAAAAATATCAAAGTAGTCATCACGAAACCAGCGCCGCCGCAGTTTCGGATCGGGTTGATTCACCCGTGCGATCTCGCTCAACATGCCTGGACTTCGCTTAGACCGTGGTCGCGTTTAATTTGGCGAGCAACAGTTTCAGGCGCACCGGATCAGTCGCGCGCAGCATCGAGCGTGCGGTCGCCTTGAGCGCGGCGGTGTCGGTGTTAAGCACCTGTTGCTTGACATCGAGCACATGCGCGGCGTGCATCGAAAAATTGCGCAGGCCCATGCCGAGCAACAACCGTGTCAGCGTGACATCGCCCGCCATTTCGCCGCACATGGTGACTGGCACACCAGCCTTGTCCGCGCGTTTGATGATGCTCGACACCAACCCAAGGATCGCCGGATGCAGCGGGTCGTACAAATATGCGACGCTCTCGTCGGCACGGTCGATCGCCAGCGTGTACTGAATCAGATCGTTGGTGCCGATGGAAATAAAATCCAGTTTGCGCAGAAAAACATCCAGCGCCAGCGCCGCTGCGGGCACTTCGATCATGCTGCCGATGCGCACATCGCGGTTGTAGGGGATTTTATCGTCGTCGAGGCTGGCCTTGGCACGATTGATCAGATGCAGGGTTTGGTCGATTTCGCTGGAACTCGCCAACATCGGAATCAGAATGCTCACATTGCCATAGTGTGATGCCCGCAGCAGCGCGCGCAACTGGCTCAAAAAACGCTGCGGTTCGGTGAGGCACAGGCGTATCGCACGCAGGCCCAGCGCCGGGTTGGCCCCCACGGCGATGCCGTCTTCAGTTTGTTTATCCGCCGCCAGATCATAGGTGCGAATGGTGACCGGCAGGCCCTTCATCGCCAGCGCCACGCTGCGGTAGGCCTCGAACTGTTCGTCTTCGTCCGGCAGATCGCTGCGGTTCAGAAACAAGAACTCGCTGCGAAACAGACCGATGCCGGTGGCGCCGTTGGCCAGCGTCTGCTCGACGTCTTCCGGCAATTCGATGTTGGCCTGCAACTGCACCGCCACGCCGTCGCGCGTCACCGCGTGGGTATCGCGCAGCGCGAGCAGCTTGTGGCGTTCGGCGCCGAAGGCTTGCTTGCGGCGCTGGTATTCGGCCAGCACCCGCTCGTCAGGATCTACGATCAACACGCCGTTGCTGCCGTCGACGATGATCAATTCGTTTTCGCGCACCAGTTCGCGCGCTCGGTGCAGCGCAACGATGGAGGGGATGTTCAGACTGCGCGCCACCACCGCCGTGTGCGAGGTCGCGCCGCCCACATCGGTGATGAAACTGGCGAAGTTGTGGCGCTTGAATTGCACCACGTCGGCGGGCGACAGATCGTGCGCCACCAGGATCAGCGCCTGCTCGGAACCGCTGGCGGGCGGCGGTACATAACCGGGCTGGCCGGAAAGCGCCTTTAACACTCGCTCGACCACTTGAATTACATCGTTGCGGCGTTCACGCAGGTACGTGTCTTCAATCGCGTCAAATTGCGCCAGCAGCGCATCGGCCTGCACCTTGATCGCCCATTCGGCGTTGCATTGCTCGGTTTCGATGATGCGCCGCGGCTCCACTGCCAGCGTGGCATCGTCGAGGATCATGCGGTGCAGGTTGACGAAAGCAGAAAACTCCGCCGGCGCGCCTTCGGGAATTTCACGATGCAGCGCGTCGAACTCGGCACGCACAGCACGCACGGCAGCGTCAAAACGCAGCGACTCCGCAGGCACCTGATGCGGCGGCACGACATAGTGATTGACTTCCAGCGTGGCGTGAGACACCAGGTGCGCGCGCCCGATGGCGATGCCGCCGGAAACGCCGATGCCGTGGAGGGTGAAACTCATTCTAGGATTCAGGGTTGAGGATTGAATAAGCGCATTGTGCCTGCATGCCACGGATCACTCAATCCTGATTCCTGAATCCTGTTTCACTCCCCTTCGCCGAATTTATCCGCGATCAGCGCGACGATGGCCTGCATCGCGGGCACTTCGTCGGCACCGTTGGTTTCGACGGTGATGCGCGTGCCCTTGGCGGCGGCCAGCATCATCACGCCCATGATGCTTTTGGCGTTGACGCGGCGCGCGGCGCGGCTCACCCAGACTTCAGCCGTGTATTGCCCTGCGAGTTGCGTCAGTTTCGCCGAAGCCCGCGCGTGCAGGCCGAGGCGATTGACGATCTCAACTTCCTGCTGTTGCATGGGCAGGTATGCCGTGGTGCAGGGTAAACGAGGGCACGCGCAGCACGCCGTCGCGACCGCCGCTGATGGCTTTGGTGATCATGACATCCAGCGTTTTTTCCCGGTAAGTCAGCGCGCGGATCAGCATCGGCAGGCTAAGGCCGGCGACGGCTTCGGCCTTACCCGGCACGATCAACTTGGCCGCCACGTTGGAGGGTGTGCCGCCGTACATATCGGTGAGGATCAACACGCCGGCACCGGTATCCAGCTCTTTCACCAGCGTCTGCGCCTGCGGCAACAGCAGCAGCGGATCGTCCTGCGCGGTGACGCCCAGTTGGCGCACGCTCGGCGGTCGCTTGTTGAGCACATGAATGGCGTTGTGGATCAGACTTTCGCCCAGCGTGCCATGCGTAATCAGCAGAATGCCTATCATGGATATG
>CAMBGJ010000365.1 GCA_945865805.1 Bordetella parapertussis | reverse complement strand
GCCTCCAAAATCATGGCACAGACCACAGCGCAAGCGCTGGTCGCTGCCGAAGCCGAAGGGTTGGGCGGGCACGGTCTGTCGCGCGTAGCCCTGTATTGCCAGCACCTGAAAGAGGGGCGTGCCAACGGCAAAGCGCGGCCGAAAATCATCAAGCGCAAAGGTGCCACGGTGTTGATTGATGCCGGTGGCGGGCTGGCGTTTCCTGCCTGCGCATTGGCGGTGAAAGAAGTTATCACACGCGCTTCGCGCTATGGCGTGAGTTTCGTGGGCGTGACCAACAGTCATCACATGGGCGCGGTGGCGTATCACCTGGCGCCGATTGCGCAGGCGGGCATGGTGGGCCTCGCGTTTACCAATTCGCCGTCAGCGATCAACGCGTGGGGTGGCAAACACGCGTTCTTTGGCACCAATCCGATCGCTGCGGTGTTTCCGCGTAAAGATGCCGCGCCCGTGGTAGTGGATATGTCGCTCACCGAAGTCACGCGCGGCAAGGTCATGGTCTATGCAAAAGAAGGCAGGCCCATTCCGCCGGGCTGGGCTTTTGATAAAGAAGGCACCCCTACCACCGATGCCAAGGCAGCACTGACCGGCAGCCTGAACGCCATCGGCGGGGCGAAAGGCGCGACGCTGGCGCTGATGGTGGAAGTGCTGTGCGTCGCGTTAACGGGTGCCGCGTTCAGCTTTGAAAACGACAGTTACTTCGAGCCCGGCAACAAACCACGCATCGGCCACGCCATCCTCGCGATTGATCCCGGCGCGTTGGCGGGGAGTGACACCTATTTTTTGCGTCTGGAAGCAATGATCGAAAGCATGCTGCACGACGAAGGCGTGCGCTTGCCCGGCGGACGGCGGCAGAAGATGAATGCCGCGGCGCGCGAGCAGGGGATTACCATTGCCGACACGCAGTTGGCGGAATTGCTGTGGTTGGCTGGCGTAAAAATCCATTAAAAACAAATAGTTATGATTATTCGACTCGAATGATCGCCGTTATCGTCAACACCACCACTGTCATACCCGCGCAGGCGGGTATCCATAAGGCGTCTCCTATGGCACTGTGTTATGGATTCCCGCCTGCGCGGGAATGACGAGGATGGTTTTTCGTTCTCAATTTACCGCAATCAGGAGTACCGCTATGACATCAAACCCCCTCGCGTTAACCGCACTGGTCGGCACCCTGTTTTTCACGTGTGCCGCCAGCTTCGCCCAAACCGTAAAAATCACCACGCTCGGTTCCCACGCGGGCGAATTGTGCGACCGCGACCGCGCGACGATTTTTGAAGACCCCACCGGCGTGCGCATTCTTTACGACGCCGGGCACTCGGTCACCGGTGGTGACGATCCGCGCTTGGGCGACATACACATGGTACTGCTGTCACACGCGCACGGCGATCACATGGGCGACCGCAAACTGAAAGCGCTGGAAGCCGGCTCGTGTGAAAAAGTCGATACCATTTCCGCTGCGCCGCATTCGACCACCGCCGAAATCGCGGCCGCCAAAAATTCGGCGATCATGATGGTCGCGCCGATGGGCGCGTTCATCGCACGAAAAATCCAGAACATCACCGGCAAGCCCACCGGCAACTGTGCGGAAAAAGGCGGCGCGCTCAACGTGCCGTTTGCCGCCTCGTGCGCCGCCAACGCACAACTCGGTGGCATGCGCGTATTAAAAGCGCCGGGTGCCGCCAACGGCGTGGAAGTCACCATCGTGCCCGCCTCGCACGACAGCACCGTGTCGCGCGACCTGCTAACCGATCCGCAAAAAGCCGCCCTTGCGGCGGACAACACCAGCCTCTACCTCGGCCCGCCCAGCGGCTACGTGATCAAATTCACCAACGGCCTCACCGTGTACCTGTCGGGCGACACCGGCATCCACGCCGAAATGAAAGCCGTGGTCGGCGAATTTCACAAGGTCAACCTGGCGCTCCTCAACCTCGGTTCAAGCGCCATCAGCGCGCACTCCGCAACCTACGCCATGAACGAACTCATCAAACCGGCGGCGGTAATCGCCACGCATGTGAACGAACGCGCCACCACCGGCGGCAAGTTAAGACCCGATTCACGCACGGCGGCGTTTATCAAACTGCAAAAGCGGCCCGTGCATCTGGCGATTAGTGGGCGGACGATGGAGTTTGATGGGAAGGCGAATTGTGTGGCGGGGTGTAATTAACTACGCGTGACACAGGCTGCCCGGTAAGTCGGTTGTTCCAAACTCTCGGTGACCTTTCGCCGTGACATGCCTGGTACTACTTCCCGGCATGCACGGTACCGGGTCGTTGTTTTCTTCCTTTGTCAGCGCATTGGGTGAAGGCGTCAGATCAGAGATCGTTGCCTATCCGCCGGAACAGGTGCTCAATTCCAAGCAACTGGAGATTTACGTACGCGAGCGTCTGCCAGTAAACGAAACTTTTGTCTTGCTTGCGGAATCCTTTTCTGGACCCATTGCTCTTTCAATTTCCGCTGAGGCGCCGCCGCATCTTAGAGGGGTGATTTTGTGTTGTTCTTTTGCGAAGAACCCACGTCCGGCTTTGGCTTTGCTGAAGCCGATTCTGAGCTTGCCGATCGCCGTTAAGCCAATTGCGGCGGCCAGCCTGTTTCTGTTAGGTAGCTACGCAACGCCACTATTGCGGCAACAACTCAAGGAAGAACTGGCGCAGGTGCCATCAATGGCGCTGCGAAACAGATTGAGCGAGGTAATTGATATCGACGTGACTGCATCCATGTTTCGCATCAGCGTGCCAATACTCTATTTGCGCGCCAACCGAGATCGATTGGTGCCCAAATCAGCAATGACGGACATCGTCGCCTCCGCACCGCAGGCACGCGTTATGTGCCTGGATGGGCCACATATGCTCCTGCAAGCGGCGCCAATGGCTGTGGCGAATGTCGTGAAAGCGTTTCTTGAAACTGTAAGGTGAATTGAACCACGGGCAAACGCACCGCAAGTCTCCGTAGATACCTGCGCTCCAGTTACGCGTTGAATTTCGTGACGCTTAGGCGCTACGCAACTTCGTTTCCCAATCCTTCGGTAAACGCACTTTCTTACCCGTAGGAAACCCCAAAAACCCATTATGCGCAAACACATACATATTGTTGCGCAGCGGGTCGCCGGTCACCGCGATCATGAAATCTTCCGGTTTCCACACAATCGGCACCAGCCGGTTTTCGTCGTCGGATTCGTAAAACACCTTGGGTATGCGGCCGTTGCGCACGTCGTCCTTTAAATCCCACACGCCGCGGATGTTCCACACACGCAGTTGCCGCTCGAACTCCCATGCGGGCAGGCGCGCGTGATCGAACAGGTATTGTTTGACATCGGCTTTTGACCAGCCCGCCTTGGCGATGGTCTCGACCAATATCGGGCTTAGCACCACCAGCGGGCGCAGCATGCCGTTGCCGTGGCTGGTGGTAAACGTGAGTTGCCACATGTGATATTTCAGCACGGAGTCGGCCACATACGGCAGCAATTCTTCTGGCGTGCTGCCGGATACCGACGAGAACGAGCCGCCGCCGGTGTAGCGCGCGACGGTGACGACGTTGTCGCCTACCGCGTAGCCCATCTCTTCGGCGGTGTTGGTCCAGCCGATTTTTTTCAGCACTTCGTCGTTTTCCGCGAGCACCACGCGCCAGGTGTTGCCGTAGGTGGCCTTGTCGGTTTTGTGCGGCAGGAAACCTGCGACGTTGCGTAAGTAAAGCCGCCAGAATCGCCCTATGGTGGTGTTCGGCATGAAGCCATCACGCAGCGCGCCTTGCGTGTAGTTAAAGCCGAGTTGCTGGATGATCGGGCCGTTGATGATGATCAGGTTTTCGCCGCCGGGGGTGTTGCCGCTGTGCTCGACGCCGTATTTCGGATCGCACATGCCTTCGACAGCGGCGATCAGCACCGGCATGTATTCGGGCTTGCAGCCCGCCATCACGCCGTTTACCGCGATGCTCCAGATAGTCGCGGCGCGGCTGTCGGGCAATATCACGCCCAGCACTTCATTCGGATCGCGGTCGGTGAATTGCAGGAATTCACTGACGGCCTCGTGCGTGGGCGGCACGATGGGCAGGCCGTCAGACCATTCGTTGTCGTAGAAGAATTTGTTCAGCGCGTTGAAGCCGCCCTTGAACACGATGTCGCGCGCGCCGGGTTCGCCGCCTCTGCCTTTGGGCGCGGGTTGCACGGTGAGGTTGTCGATCACATGGCGCGCGGTGGTTTCGATCACGTCCCGCCGCAGTTCATCCTTGTTTTTGGTGCCGATGTGTCCGGGCACCATTGCCAGCGGAATATTCGGCATGCCCAGGCCGATGGAAGTCGCCGCAGCCTGACGGAAAAATCCTTCACACGTCAACGATGAAGTCGGTAGCCCGAGTTCCTCGCACGCTGCACTGGCCCGCAACACGGCGGGTGTGCAGGAGCCTCAACACGCCATGCCGCTGATGACGGCATCGACCCCCATTTCCTTGAACTTTTTGGCGAACCCGGCGAGCGCTTCCTTTTCGTCGCCACCGTGCGAGCTGCCGAATTCACGCCAGCTCACGAAGTTGACCTTGGGAAATTCCTTCTTGATCGCCTCTTCAAGCAACGCAAACACTTCGTCGCCGCGAAACAGGTAATCCCAAACCTGTGCGATGGTTTTGTTGTTCAGCGTTTCAAGGCGGCCCGCGAGCGGCTTGATGCCGGTCTGGCGCGGCGTGCGCGGCCAGAAGACTTCGTAGTATCCGTCGTTGATCATAGTGAAGATTCCGTAAGTATTTGTTTTAATTGATATTTTTTATTCAGCCTGAACAACAAATTCAAACACATCCGCCACAGAGGACACAGAGAACACAGAGGAAAAGCGGTTCGCAGTTCTCTGTGACCTCTGTGGCAAAAGAGCTATTAACCGAGATTATTCATTAGGAAGTATAAGTCGCTAAATCCGGGATACGCGGCGGGTC
>CAMBGJ010000364.1 GCA_945865805.1 Bordetella parapertussis | reverse complement strand
GCCCCGCCACCGGCGTGAAGGTGAACTGGACGCTGTCGCGCGCGGGCATCGTCATCATATGATTCCGCCCGGCGCGCAGGCGCAGGCCGACGTGCGCGTATCGCGTATCGCCGACTACGATGGCATCGAGGCCAAACTCAAAGAGGCCGTCAAAAACAAGCTGCTGCCCGAATCGTCGGTGGAACTGGTGTTCGAGCGGCGCTTTCCGCCGCTGGAACCCAAGCCCGCCTCGCGCGCGCTTGCGGCGCATGCGCAAGGCATCTACGGCGAGTTGGGCCGCAAATTGACCGTGCTGGAAGACGCCTCGGGCGGCTTCACCGATGCCGCCAATGCGTCGCTAAAAACCGCAGCACCGGTGATCGAGAGTTTCGGCCTGCACGGCTTTGGCTCGCACACCACCAACGCGGAATTCATTTTCATGAATTCCATCGAGCCGCGGCTGTATCTTGCCACGCGCATGATCATGGATATCGCCAGCGGAAAAGCACCGCTGGCACCACCGAAGTAATGGGAGAGAGACATGAAAAGTTGTTTTAAAACAAATACTTACATTGCCCTCATCGCATGGGCATTTTTTCTCGCCGCCACCCCGGCCGCCGCGCTGGACGCCGTGCACAAACTCGCGGAAAAAGAAAAGCCGTTGCTGCTCGACACGTTACGTGATCTGGTCAACATTGAATCCGGCAGTTTTGATCACGAAGGGCTCGAACAAATCTCTGCACACCTCACGAAACGTTTCTCCGCGCTCGGCGCAAAAGTGGACATGATCGACGGCAACGCCGAGGCCACGCGCGATTCCGGTTCGCCGGACAAGCTGGGGCGCATGTTACGTGCCACATTCACTGGCACCGGCACGAAAAAAATCCTGCTGCTGGCGCACATGGACACGGTGTACCGGCGCGGCATGCTCGCCGGGCAGCCGTTCAAGATCGACGGAGATCGCGCCTATGGCCTGGGCATCGCTGACAACCGTCACGGCATGGCGCTGATACTGCACGCCATGTCCATGCTCAACACGCTGAATTTTCGTGACTACGGCACGGTCACCGTGCTGATCACCGGCGACGAAGAAGTGGGCTCGCCGGCCTCGCGCCACACGCTGATTCGTCTGGGCGCCGAACACGACGCCACGTTGTCCTTCGAGAATGGCGGCACGCCACAGCAGGCGCTACTGTCGGTGGCCACCAGCGGCAGCGCCAACGCCACCATCACGGTGCGCGGACGCGCCGCGCATTCGGGCAACGCGCCGCATCTGGGCATCAACGCGGTGGATGAACTTGCCCACCAGATCCTGCAAGCGCGTGATTTGTCCGATCCCAAGATCGGCTTGCGCGCGAACTGGGTGTTGGCGCAAGGCGGCCTGGTGCGCAACATGATTCCGCCAGGCGCGCAGGCCACCATGAACATCCGCGTGCTGCGCGTGCAGGATCTCGACGGCATCGAAGCCAAGCTGCGCGAACGCATCAAGAACAAACTCCTGCCGCAAGCGCAGGTGGAATTGAATTTCGAGCGCGGCCGCCCGCCGCTCGAGGGCAAGCCCGCGTCGCTCGCGCTGTCGGCATACGGGCAGAAGATCGCCGCCGAAATTGGCTACAACATCAGGGCTACCGACGAGCCGCGTGGCGGCGGCACCGATGCCGCGTTCGCGGGCCTGAAAACCAACAACCCGGTGGTCGAAGGCTTCGGCCTGCAAGGCTTTGGCGCGCACACCACCAACGCGGAATACATCGTGATTCCGTCGATCGAGCCGCGGCTCTACCTTGCCACGCGCATGATCATGGATATCGCCAGCGGGAAAGCACCACTGACACCGGTTAGGTAGTTCGTAGGGCGGGAGCAGCGAAGCGTATCCCGCCATCCGCAACCACGCCATGCCAGGATACATTCGTGCCTTAGTCCCCGGCGGCACCTTCTTCTTCACCGTTAACCTGCTCGAACGTAACCGTGCATTGTTGACTGATCACATGGCCGAGTTGCGCGCGGCGTTTGCCTTCGTCAAAGAACAGAAACCGTTTGTGGCCCCGGGCCTACGTCATTCTGCCGGATCATTTACATTGCATCTGGACAATGCCGACCGGCGACGCGGATTTTTCATCACGATGGCAGGCGATCATGGCTTATTTTTCCTGCCAAATTCCCCAGGGGGAACGTTTGTCGGCTCGCCGGTTAAAAAAAGGCGAACGGGGCATCTGGCAAAGGCGATTTTGGGAACACATGATCCGCGACGAAAACGATTTCGAGCGTCACGCCGACTACATTCATTTCAATCCCGTAAAACACCGTCACGTAAATGCCGTTTGTGAATGGCCGTATTCGAGTTTTTCGGCCTACGTGAAACGTGGCGTTTATTCCGTGGATTGGGCGGGCGGGGAGAGCACACGGAATCTCGATTGGGAATGACGCTGGTGGCGGGATACGCTTCGCTACTCCCGCCCTACGATCTACGCCAGCCCGATCATCCCCGACCACCACTGCAGCTTGCCATTCAACTCGGTATCGTACTTGCGCACAAAGGTGAGTTTGCCGTCCTCGCCGATGCGAAACACACTCATCGCAGCAGGCGCCAGGCGCACGTCGTTGCCGTCCTTCACCCACATGTCGCGGATGCTGGCGGTGACCAGCAGCCGCCCGCTGGGGTCGATGCTGAAGGTGCGCACGTGGTGGGTTTGCGGATCAACGCTCTGGATGCGCGTGGGTTCGCCGGTGGTTTGATCGATGGCGAACACGGCGATGCTGTTTTCGCCGCCCACGAACACTTTTTTGCCGTTGAATTCCACCGTGCCGTCCGCGCGATTGGCGGTGTAAACAAAACGTCCGTTCGGGTGCACGTGTATCGCGCTGGTGGTCTGGTGCTGCTTTGGATCACGCGGGCCGACGAGCGTGGTTTTCATGAAATCCGGCACGGCGGCAATGTCGTCACCGTCGATGCGATGCATGTGCATCTCGTTCTGGCTTTCGATGTTGGCGTACAGCCACGGCTTCGACGGATGGTAATCGACATGGCGCGGCCGGTAGTCGAAACCGTTTTTACCGCCGATGAGGTTGGCGGCTTGTGTCAACTGCCCGTCCTTGAAGCCATACACTTTGATCGCGCCGGGGTCTTCGGCATTGCCGCCCCGCGCGTCGTTGCCGCGTGCGGGGAATACCACACGCCGGTTCGAGGGCGTTATCGTCACTTGGTGCGCATAAATGCCGACATCGACATTCGCGGCTTGCGCCACACGCATGCCGATGGTGCCGTCGCTGTTGATGCGATTCACGGTGATGTTGCTGGGGTTGTTAAAGGCGCACAACGCGTACGCGCCCGCACGATCCACGCAATGATGGATCGGGCGCGACGGCAGCGGCTGCGGCTCGCCATGCAGCGCCAGCGCGCCGTCGGCGCCGACACGCACTGCGCACAAACGATGCACCTGGCCGGGGTTGGGGGTGTTGCCGGAGGCCGCGTCGCTGGTGGTTACTGAAAGATATTTCTTCGCGTCGTGGGTTACATGCGTTACGTAGGGCCACACATACTGCACGTTGGAAGGCATGGCAATCGACGCGCGCCGCGTGAGCGTCGCTGCCTCGACATCCACGTCATAGTGCGTGAGCTGCTCGCCTACGCTTTGGTAGAGCACGGTTTTTCCGCTCATGGCTTTTCCTATAAAAATTCAATAAAAACAAATACTTACAACAGAACAGCGCAGCAGACCTTACGCCTTCGCCAACGGCGCGGCGGATAAGCCATCGACACCACTTCTGGCGATCCATTGCGTCACCAAACCTTCGGCCTTAACCGCTTCGACAAAGGCGGTGAGATAGGCTTCGCCTTCCGCGCCCCGGCCACGCGGCACACCGGCGGTGTGGCACACCGTCATGAATCTTCCATCGAGGATGCGGCAGCCGGGCATTTGCGCGGCGAACTTCGTCATTTCTGTTTTGAGGCCGGCATAGGCTTCGAGCTTGTCGTCGACAAACTGTTTAAACGCTGCGCCCGAGCCGGCAACCGGCACGCGCTGCGCGTGCTTCAGCGTGCGCGCGAGATACAAATCGTAGCCGCTCTTCGCGCCCAATGCGATGCGCACGCCGGGGCTATCTACGTCGTCGATTTTTTGCAGCTTCGACCCCGGCGGCACCAGATAGGTGGCGACGATTTCGGTGGTGGGGCCGGCGAACGCGATGTCCTTGGCGCGCTCCGCTTCCACGGCCAGCACCGACACATCCCACTTGCCGCTGGCGACCGATTCGGCCAGCTCGCCGGCCGAGAGATAGACAATCACTTCGATGGGCACACCCATGCGGCGCGCAAGTTCATGCACGAGGTCTACGGCGACGCCACTCTGTTCGCCGTTCGGCCCGAGTTTGGTCAGCAGCGGATTCTGAAAGTTGATACCGGCGCGCAGCTTGCCGGTAGGCGCGAGTTGCGTAAGCACCGCCGGTGAGACCGCGGCGCTCATGGGGTAAACCCTTCCACGATGCGCCTATCGCGCTCGACGCCGTCGCCCAGCACTTTGAGCGCGGCTTGATAGCCTTCGCTGTCGTGCGCCGCGATGGCTTTTTCCACACTGGGAAACTCGATCACCACCACGCGCTGATTGAGCCCGAGTTCGTAGGTTTTGGACGGCGCGCCGCGCACCAAAAATTTACCACCGTGCGCTTGAATCGCAGCGGGCGCGAGCTTGGCATAGGCCGCGAGCGCATCCGGATTCTTGATCGATTTATAGAAGGCTATCCAGTACGCGTTGGCCATAATCGGCTCCGTAAAAATTGAAAGTGGGCAGGAAGTTTAACGCTAATTCGCAACGGCTGCGCTTATACTGGCCGCACATCCAGGGCAATTGCATCAAAACCCTATAAGAATGAAATAGTTATGAGAAAGGTCAAAGGCTTGTACTTTTTCGCAAAGCTGTGTAGTTTTCTGTCTTTTTGGAGTGGCGATGGAGACAGAAAAGCCTGT
>CAMBGJ010000363.1 GCA_945865805.1 Bordetella parapertussis | reverse complement strand
GGAATACTACGCGCTAACCAGGCTTCGAGCGTCTCGGCCTTACTACCAGTAGGACCAGCGGCTGCAAGTAAGGAGCGTGGATCAAAGGAACCAAGGGAAGCGGAGAGTAGTGATCGTAGGCGCTCGGCGGCTGGCGCCCCTCGCATAGCTTCGAGCTTCGCGTTGCAGGCCTCGACGTCATTCAGGCTGACGACAAAGGCGTCGACGTTAACCAGGTTCTTCAGTCTTTTCGGCTGGCCGTCCGCGAGATTTCAAAATGGGAAGTGCTTGAGCAGGCCCACCTCGGCATCTTCTCTTTTACGAAATACTTGATGTGGAAGGACCTTCAGGACCGCACGGAGCAACTCAAGGTCAATCGCGTCGTCAAGCATCTCATTGACAACCCCGGACAGGCGTTCGCTAGAGACGAGAAGGACGGCGAATTCGAGCGCTTGGACGACTCGCATCGGCCTCAGGCAATTCTGGCTCCGCTCCTTTCCGATTCGTCGCAGCTCAAGGCCATTTGCGTGGTCGACGCGGGACGTGACCTTGTACTGGAGGGACCTCCTGGTACCGGCAAGAGCCAGACCATCACCAATCTAATCGCGCACACGCTGGCGCAGGGTAAGACGGTACTCTTTGTATCGGAGAAGCTTGCGGCACTGGAAGTTGTTCATCGTCGGCTTGTCAGCATAGGGCTGGGGCCGTTCTGCCTGGAGCTACACTCGTCAAAAGCAAAGAAAGCCGATGTCGTACAGCAGCTTGGCAAGGCCCTCGACATCGTGGGTCAACGCACTGCGCATGACTGGGAGCGCGAGGCGGAACGGTTAGCGCAGTTCCGACAGGAGCTCAATGCGCTCGTTGACTCCCTCCACCGGTCACACGCCGTCGGACTCACTGTCTACGACGCTATAGGCACGTGCATCGAGCACTCCGGACAGGAACGCCCCCTATGCCGCCACGCTGCGCATCCCCATCAGGCAGGAACCCCTGCGGCGTGCCGTGCACTTTGCGGCACAGCATAGCGAGAGCGGCTAACTGCGTGCGCTTTGAGACACTGAACTTACAGATACCGGCAGATCGGCATCGTTGCCACTACGTTAAGGCTAAGGTGCGCGTGCATCGCTATAGCAACGGCGAGCTAGCGGTGTTTCACCGACCGCGCAAGTTAGCCGACTACAACCGCGAAGGCAAAGTCATCCCCCAGAACTTAAAACAGGCCGCCTGAACCGTCCGCCAGACGTGCCGTCGAGAGCGAGTACCGCTCTTGACCAAAAAAGCGGACAATTCACGTGCTACAAAACCGGACAAGTCTAAAAACCCGTGACACACTATCCGCTCCTATCTTGACATCATGCACAAGCAAGGACATATTCTGTTCGAGGTGTTGCGATTGACCTTTATGGGGTAGGCGCCGATGCTTGCCTCAGTCAGAATAGTCACAGGCAATTTTTAATTCAAAAAAATATAGCAATAAGCTGAGACGCCTACTTTTCTTCCAGGACCCACACCCCGCACCAATCTTCGGTCGGGGGATTCGTGGCGAGAAAATCGCAACGCTCCGTGTAGAGTTTCGCTGTCTTGTCGTTAGGGTTAAGCGCCAGCACCTTTTCGAAAAGCAATCTGGCCGGGCCGAAGGCCTTGGCGCGATACTTATCCAGTCCGTCGCGGAAGTGGCCCATGGCATCGATAAGATGCGGATAAGTTTCGTCGGTATGGTAGTCTAGAATTTCGTAGACGGCCACCGGCTGGGTCTTGCCTTTGTGCAAGGCCAGATCGATCTCGCGGGCACGATAAGTCCCGCGTAGCTTCTTGTAAGTGAATTCGCTGATGAGGATGCGGGCCCCGTACTGCTTGCAGGACGATTCCAGCCGCGCGGCCAGATTCACGCCGTCACCTATCATGGTGTAGTCCATGCGCTTTTTCGACCCGATGTTGCCCGAGACTACCATGTCGGTATTGAGGCCGATGCCGATTTCGATAGGGTCCTTGCCTTCGCTGGCTCGCTGCACGTTCCAGCAGCGCAGCGCTACAATCATCGCAATGGAGGCACGTACCGAGCGATCCACATCATCGTCGTGCACCACCGGCAGACCAAATCCCGCCATGATGGCATCGCCGATGAATTTATCCAGCATGCCACCTTCCTTCTGGATGCAATCGACCATCAGTGTGAAATACTCGTTCAACATCGCTACCGTGCCTTGGGCGCCCAGCTTCTCCGAATGGGATGTAAAACCTCGAATATCGGAGAAGAGCACCGTCGCCTCGACAGCCTGTCCACCGAGCATTTCGGCGCCCTCCGCCAGCATCTTGTCGGCGATACCGGGGTCCATGTAACGGGACATCGTTGACTTCAGGCGTTTCTCGCTTGAGATGTCCTCGAACATGATCATCGAGCCTATGCGTATCTGCTCGGCGTTGGACAGCGGCAGGAGCGTGACATTGCTGGATATTTTTTCGTCATTGAACACCAGCTCCGCATCCATGAGATGCTCGAGCTTGCCGCTTTCGCCAACCTGCTTGAGTTTTTCCAGCATCCAGGCATTGTCGCCGGTGAAGATATCTGCGACTGGCTTTTGCAGCAACTGAGCGGAGCTCGCCCGCAGAATGCGCAGACCCGCCTCGTTACAGGTGACAATCTTGCCGATTTCGTCCATGGTCACAACGCCATTGGACATAGACTCGAGCATCGCCTCGCTGTAATTTTTCATGTTCTGCACATCGGCGAAGAGCTTGGCATTCTCCAACGAGATGGAGATCTTCGCGGTAAACGCGCGCAAGCGTGATTCGTCATCCGTAGTGAACGGACCACCGCGTTTGTTGAGTACCTGCGTGACGCCAATCACCTTGCCGTACTTATTAATGATGGGCACGCACAAAATAGACCGTGTGAAGTAGCCGGTGCGTTTGTCGAACGCGGGGTCGAAGCGCAGGTCGGCGTATGCGTAGGGGATGTTGATCGATTTGCCCGAGGTGAACACGGCGCCGGCGATACCCTTGTTGTTGGATAAGCGTATCTGCATGGATGCCAGGCCTTGGCCCACCTCCGACCAAAGTTCGTTGGTCTTATTGTCGTTCAAAAACAAGGTGGAGCGGTCGGCGTGCAACAGGCGCGTGGCCTCCCCCATTACCCTTTGTAAAAGTGAGCCCAGCTTGATGTCCGCGGTCACCTCGGAGACGATTTCCACGAACTCCATTTCCTGGGCGCGCAGCGCATTTATCCGCTCGATGTATTGCGCGCTCTGCAAGGCTAACGTGCCTTGGGTGGTCATGACCTCCAGAGTATCCAGATCGTTCACAGTGAACTCGCCTTTGTGCTTGTTGAGCGCCTGCGCCACGCCGATGATCTCGCCCTTGACGGTTCTTACAGGTACGCAAAGGATGCTATGAGTGGTAAATCCAGTTTGTTCGTCAATGTCCTTGTTAAAACGGGCATCGGAGTAAGGATGATGGACTATCAATGACTCGCCGGTTAAATAAACGTGCCCGGCAATGCCGCCGGTATTTAACATGCGAATCTCGCGTTTGAGATTGCCTTGGGCGACGCGTGAATACAGTTCATTGGTGGATGGGTCGTTCAAGAACAGCGAGCCGCGTTCCGCGCCGATTTCGCTGGTGGTCATCTCGACCATGGCATACAGCACGTCATCCAATGTGTCGTAGGCAGCCATGCGGCGAGAGAGTTCCAGCAGCATTTCTATCTGTTTCAGCCGCTGACCTCGCGGCGGCGCCTTGACGCGTCGCTTGCCGGATTGCAATAGGCTTGGTCCGAGTAGTGGTCGGACGTTACTTGTTGCCGGTGGGGTTTTCTCAGCGCTCATTTACCGCATCCTCGTAGAATTAAGGCGTAAGTTCGGGCTTCAAGCTGAAGCCCGCAGTTTATTCTGCAGCCGATCGCGAAGTTCCTGGACGGTCTCCTGAAGCTGCTGGATCTCCGAGCGATCCTTAGTACGGGCGGAATTCAAAGCTTGTTCCCTGGAAACCGATTCGTATTCCAGCGAATCGCGCAATGTAGCTATCGTGGCGCGCAGTTGCACCAATTCGCTCTGCGAAATCGCGATCGCGGCTTGCACCGCCTGGTCGCGCGAAGCGCGGTCATTCTCCATCTGCACGCGCAACGCGGCGGTTGCGGCGCTTAGTTGCGCGATTCGATCCTGGCTTTCCACAACGGCCTTGCGTACCAGTTCGTCGCGCCCGAAACGTTCTTTTTCCAGGCCATCGCGCAGGGTGCCGATGGCTTTCTTTAACTGATCAATTTCGCCCCGTACCTCGGCCCGGACGCTGGAGATCGCTTGCTGCGTGTTTGCCCGGGCGAATTCCATTCCCTCGCGTAACGCGGCTGCCGTCGCGCGTAGTTGCACAGCCTCAGACGCAGCATCGGACACAGCGTGCTGCACCGCCAAATCGGTAGCCGCCTTCGCGGCGTCGAGTTCGTCGCGAAGCGCGCTGGCATGATTTTTAAGGTCGCGAACTTCGAGCAGAAGCGCGCTGTTTTGTTCAGTGTGGTTTGTCATGAACTACCGCTGCTGTCCGGTTAAATGAATGGCCAAATCTCGGAAAGCCACAAATGACGCGGATTTCCGAGTGGCGAAGGGTGGTGTCGATGTGAGGGCACTTCTATAAACCCTGTTTAAAACCGGCGATTCACCTCTGAATCGCCATATTTTACACTTTCACCAGATTTTACACTTTTCTGGTTTAGATCATTGCTGTCCGGTTAAAACCCCAATGGATTCAATTGCTTATTAGTCACTAACAAGTTCAGTCTTGATAGATTCTGCGAAGACTTCAATGGGTATGGGCCATGACTAGAACAATGTGGAAGCGCGTCAGCGAACATGCAGCAGCGATGGCTGCGCGCCCCATGAAACGCTCGGGGTTTGGGCGTCGGTGCCGGGCTAGCAGCCTGTCGGACTTTCATTGAAATCACGCGTCATAGCGGCCATGCAATTTGAACGCGGTACAAAAATGGAGGGATTGGGCGGGCTGCGCGCTCGTTTTAGTGCGTACGCACGCTTCCCTGATCGTTTATGCCGCCAATACC
>CAMBGJ010000362.1 GCA_945865805.1 Bordetella parapertussis | reverse complement strand
ACAGCGGGCGTGCCTGCCGGCGCAAATACGCCTTGCCACAGACTGACATTCACACCGGGATATCCCGCTTCGGCAAAGGTGGGGACGTCCGGCAGCACGCTCACACGTTTGTTGCCACTGACGGCAAGCGCGGTCACCTTGCCGTTTTTCGCCAGCGGCACCAACGCCAACAGGTTGGTGAGAAACACCTCCACCTGTCCGGACACCAGTGCCAGCGCGCCGGGGCCGCTGCCCTTGTACGGCACGTGCACCAGATCGATACCGGCCTCACGTTTTAACAGCTCGGTGGACAGGTGCTGGATCCCGCCGATCCCGCCGGAGCCATAATTCAACTTGCCGGGCCGCGACTTGGCATAGGCGACGAACTCGCGCACGGTACGCGCGGGAATCGAGGGATGAATGCCAAGTAGGGTCGTGCCGTCGGCCATGAGACTGACAGGCGCGAAGTCCTTCACCGGATCGAAGGCCACTTTGCGTGCAAGGTGCGCCGACATCATATGCCCGACGTTGAAAACAATCAGCGTGTATCCGTCTGGTGTCGCCTTGGCCAGCATTTCCATCGCAATCAGTCCCGTGGCGCCAATCCGGTTGTCGACGATGACAGGTTGCCCCCATGCCTCGTTTAACTTTTGCGCCACCAGACGCGCCATGAAGTCGGTGCCGCCGCCGGGCGCCGCACCCACGAGAAATCGGATCGGCTTCGCCGGATAGTCTGCGGCCAGTCCGGTCGTGGCGAGGCCAAAGGCCATCACCGCGCACAAGCGGCTTACCAGCCACGGCAGCGTGTAAAGGGTCAAGACACTAAGCCGCAGAACGCACCACCGCCGGCGCGCGTAACGCTGCCAGCAGTTCCGCCTGCTTTGCCTGCGCGATCCCAAGGTGACGCGCCTTGACGTGGCCGTAACCGCGTATCTCCTCCGGAATGGCGGCGATTTTTACCGCCAATGCGTGATTCCCCCCGCTGAGCTTTTCGATCAATTCCGCGATGGTCGCTTCGTACTCGGTGATCAGGCGGCGCTCCATGCGCCGTTCCTGCGTATAGCCGAACACATCCATTGCCGTGCCGCGCAATCCGCGCAATTTGGCGAGCAACCTGAACGCCGGCAACACCCAACTGCCGTATTCGGCCTTGCGCAGTTCGCCGGTGACCGGGTCGCGTTTGGCAAACAGCGGCGGCGCCAGATGGAAATGCAGTTGGTAATCGCCTTCGAACTGCGATGACAATTTTTCCTTGAAGGCTGGATCGGTGTAGAGCCGGGCCACTTCGTATTCGTCCTTGTAGGCCAGTAACTTGAAGTAGTAGCGCGCAACGGCCTCGGCAAGTCCGCCAAAGCCTTTGGCCTGCGCGCTCTCGGCCTGTTTCACGCGCTCCACCAGGCGGCGGTACTTTTGTGCATAGGCCGCGTTCTGATAAGCGGTCAGAAATTCGACCCGCCACGCGAGCATTTCTTCGAAGGATTGCGTGAGGCTGGTGACTGCCAGGGCGGCTGGCTTGGGCGCCACCAACCGTTCGACCGCAGCGAGATCCGTTGCCGCGCGCCGTCCCCACAGGAACGCCGCCTGATTCATCTTCACCGCGGTGCCATTCAGTTCCAGCGCTTTATTAATAGCCTCTGCCGACACCGGCACCAGTCCGCGTTGATATGCGTAGCCGAGGATAAACATGTTGGTGGCGATGGCGTCACCCAGCAAGGCAGTGGCGATACGCGTGGCATCAACGAACTCTGTATTCCCTTCGCCCACGCCTTTCGCGATCAGGCGTTGCAGCGACTGCCCCGGAAACTGTACGTTCGGATTGAGGACGAAGTCGCGTGTCATCTGTTGATGGGTGTTGGCGATCACGCGGGTACCCTCGCGCGCGGCGTCCAGGGTTTTCTCGCTGGCGCAGACCACCAGATCACAACCCAGTAACAGTTTGGCGCCGCCCGATCCCAGGCGCGCGGTTTTAATATCGTCTGGATGTAAGGCAATCTGCAGATGACTCCACACAGCACCGCCTTTCTGCGCCAGACCTGCCATATCAAATCCGCCGAATCCACGACCTTCGAGATGGGCCGCCATGCCGACGATCGCACCGATGGTCACCACACCGCTGCCGCCGATCCCGGCGACCAGAATGCCATAAGGCTCGCGCAAGTCTGGCAACACCGGCTCGGGCACAGCGGTAAACAACGGCTCCGCATTACGGCTGGAGGCAAGGCTATCAGCAGCGCGGCCCTTACGCAGACTACCGCCGTGAACCGTTACAAAACTCGGGCAAAATCCTTTGACACAGGAGTAATCCTTGTTGCACGCGGACTGATCGATGATGCGCTTGCGGCCGAACTCGGTCTCCAGCGGCAGCACTGACGCACAACCCGATTTCACGCCGCAGTCGCCGCAGCCTTCGCATACCAGATCGTTGATGAACGCGCGCTTGGCAGGATCGGGAAACTTGCCGTGCTTGCGCCGCCGCCGTTTTTCGGCCGCACAGGTCTGGTCGTAGACGATGACCGAGAGTCCGGCCACTTCACGGAATTGCCGCTGCACCGCGTCGTAGTCGTCACGGTGATGAATAGTGACACCGGGCGCCCATTCCGTTGCGGGCATATACTTGTCGGGCTCGTCAGTGACTACCGCAATTTTTTTTGCGCCCTCGGCATACACTTGCAGCGTGATCTGTGGCACGGTCAGATTTCCGTCCAGCCGCTGGCCACCGGTCATGGCCACCGCATCGTTATACAGTACTTTATAGGTAACGTTCACCCCCGAAGCTGCTGCTGCGCGCACCGCCAGCAAGCCCGAGTGCACGTAAGTGCCATCCCCGATGTTCTGGAACATATGGGGTGTTGTTACAAACGGCGCTTCGCCCACCCAGCTTGCCCCCTCGGCGCCCATCTGGGTATAGCCCTGCGTATTAGGGTCGGTCCATTGGGTCATGAAGTGGCAACCGATGCCGGCCAACGCGCGCGAACCTTGCGGCAGTCGCGTGCCCGTGTTGTGCGGACAACCCGAGCAAAAACTGGGCAGGCGTTCCATCGCGGGCTTCTCGAGCACGCGGGCGCCCAGACGCTCCTGCTCTGCGAGCCGCGCCACCAGCGATGGGTCGCGCTCGCGGTTTACAAGACGGCGCCCGATGGCCACCGCAATTTCATTAGGGTCCAGCGCCGCGTTGGAGCGCAATAGCAGATTGCCCGATTCATCGCGCTTGCCGACAACTTCCGGTGCGTCGGCCGTGCGATAGAGAATTTCCTTGATCTGCGGTTCGATCAGGCCACGCTTTTCCTCGACCACCAGAATTTTTTCCAGTCCCTGTGCGAACTTCAGCACCCCCTCGGGCTCCAGCGGCCAGGTCATGCCGATCTTGTAGAGCCTTAGCCCCAAGCGCCGTGCTTCGGCGTCGTCGATGCCGAGGTATTGCAGGGCCTGACGTACGTCCATATACGATTTGCCGGAGGTCGCAATGCCCAGCCTGGCCCTCGGCGCATCGATTACTATCGTGTCAATCTGGTTGGCGCGCGCAAACGCTTTCACCGCTTCCAGCTTCCAGTTGTGCAGCCGCGCTTCCTGATCAAGCGGCGTGTCCGGCCAGCGTATATTGACACCACCCTCCGGCATTTTGAAATCGGCTGGAACCTGAATGTGTACCCGTTCCGGACTGACGCTGATCGATGCGCTGGCATCGATGGTGTCTTTCACGCATTTCAAACCCACCCAGCAACCGGAGTACCGTGACAAAGCCCAGCCGATCAATCCATAGTCAAGCAACTCCTGCACACCAGCCGGATTGAGAATCGGAATCATCGCATCGACCATGGCGAATTCGCTCTGATGCGCCGTGGTCGAGGATTCGCAGGTGTGGTCGTCGCCCATCAGGCAGATAACACCACCCTTGGGTGCCGAGCCGGCGAGATTGCCGTGGCGGAACGCGTCGCCCGAGCGATCAGCTCCCGGCCCCTTGCCATACCAGATCGCAAACACGCCGTCGTATTTATTGTCGCCGTCCAAGTGAGCTTGCTGTGTTCCCCAGCATGCCGTGGCGGCAAGATCTTCGTTAACGCCCGGCTGAAAAACGATGTGATGCGTCTTGAGGTGCTTGTCAGCCGCCCACAACTGCTGGTCAAATTGACCCAGTGGGGAGCCGCGATAACCCGTGATGTAACAACCGGTACGCATGCCGGCAGCCGTATCGCGCAAGTGCTGCATCATCGGCAGCCGCACCAGCGCCTGCGTACCAGTGATGAATACGCGGCCCGTTGCAATGCAATATTTGTCGTCGAGCGAGACTTGTGCAAGTGGCATCATGGTAAAGTATTCTACTACCGGCAGAGTTGAAACATGTCGAGTTCGTTTTCAGTCAATGGCAGATGTTTGATGCTTACCGGACTAAAGGAACAATCTGCATGCGTGCCGTGATGCGAACATTACCCCATTGGCTGGCTTCCGCTGCGCTTGCCTGCGGCGCGGTGGCGCTGGCCCAGACCAAACCGGGGGACTATCCCGTTCGCCCCATTCGAATGCTGGTGACGGTGGCGCCGGGCGGCGGCGCTGATGCGATGACGCGTGCCGCAGGACGGATATTGAGCGAACGCTGGGGCCACTCCGTGGTGGTAGATAATCGGCCCGGCGGCGGCGGGGTGATTGCAACGGAATTGGTTGCGCGGGCAGCGCCGGACGGTTACACCTTGCTCAGTCTGGGAGACACGCTGATGCTGGTCGGCGCGACGAAACTCGTGCCTTTCGACGTACGCAAAACGTTCGACCCGGTAGTGCACCTGACCGTCCAGCCGTACATACTCCTGGTGGGTCTGAATCTGCCGGCCAGGAACATGAAGGAGCTGCTCGCCTACTCTGCCACACAAACCCTCAGTTACGGCAGTTCGGGCATAGGCGGCATGGTGCATATTGGCATGGAGCGGCTGGCTAGGATCAGCGGTGGAAAGTTTTTGCACGTGCCCTACAAAGGGACAGCACCGTCTATCGTAGGTGTCATCGGCGGTGAGATTCATATGGTGCCCGGCAGTTCGATTTCCGCGACCGCTGCGATCAAGACCGGCAAAGTACG
>CAMBGJ010000361.1 GCA_945865805.1 Bordetella parapertussis | reverse complement strand
ATTGTTGATACCGCTGTCGCCGCAGGCAATTTCAGTACGCTGGCAACGGCTTTGAAGGCTGCCGGTCTCGTCGAAACGTTAAAGGGCCCCGGTCCATTCACGGTTTTTGCCCCCACTGATGCAGCCTTCGCGAAAATTCCCGTCGAGCAGTTGCAGGCGCTGCTGAAAGACAAGGCCAAGCTGACAGCCGTGCTTACCTATCACGTGGTGCCGGGCAAGGTGATGTCCAAGGATGTCAAAGCCGGTATGGTCAAGACAGTGCAAGGTTCCTCACTGACGGTGAGTACCAAGGGCGGGGTCAAGGTCGATAACGCCAACGTGACCGCAGTGGATATCTCAGCCGACAACGGTGTGATTCACGTCATCGACAGCGTTGTGATGCCCAAATAAAAATCTGCCAGTAACAAAGATTCGGTCGTTGGAACATCGGCGACCGAGCCCTTAATTTTTCCGCCCGCATGGGCGTTACTGTCAAACGAAAACCGCCGGGTTACACGGCGACACCAGGAGAACATTCAGATGGCGCACACTTTAGAAAGCATTCTGCAAGACACTGGGGCTGGCCAGAAAGCGCTCAAGGTGTTTACGGAAAACAGTTTTGACGCGATCCTGATTACGGATGCAACAAAAGAGACCAAGATCGTATACGCCAACAAAGCGTTTAAGAAACTCACCGGCTACGATCCGCAGGAAGTCTTAGGGAAAACCCCGGGCATTTTACAGGGCGTTGGCACCGACAAGAAAGAGATTGCCCGTCTTGACAAGGCGCTCAAGGCAGATGGGCGCTTTGAAGGCAAGGCAATCAATTACCGGAAAGGCGGGACGCCCTTCATTATGCACTGGCGCGTTTTACCCGTCAGTGTTGGCAAAAAAACCAAGTTCTGGATAGCCATTCAGCGCGAAGGCTTTGCGATCTAACGTGGGTGTCGGAGCACGATTTCTGTTCAGGCTGCTCATTATTGTCGGCAACACTCTCACCATCATGGGCTGCTTGGGTTTGCTACTCGCGGCAAGTGGACTGATTGACGAGGCGTCGTTTTCCATCGGCATCTCGTCAGGGATACGCGTCGTTGGCTCAGTCGCAATAACCGGTTGCCTTTTGAGCGCCATCGGCTATGGCATTTTGGACTATCAATAGCGGTATAACTCAGGAGCGCCGGTATGTTTCAAAAATCAGATTTCTTCATTCTCCTGGCGGTGATGATCTCGTTCTTTATCTCCGCCTATATGTGGTTCGTATTGCAAGATCGCGAGCAGGCTATTTTCACGGCCATCTGGATACCATCCATTTTTTGCTTTGGCATTTACTTCAAGCTCGCCGCCTTGTTGGGGAGGACCCGCTAATGGCGATCGATCTGCTGATTATGGGTGGTGTGGTTTTTGCGCTGCTGCTGGTCGGGCTGGCTTACACCGTGATGGAATTCAATAAAATGAAATGAACGATAGTCGCGCAATGTTGCGGATGGCGCCCGTATCTGCGCCGGCGCTGATACTCGGGCTCGGCGGCCTTGCTCCGTTCATCGGACTCGCTGCGATGATCGGACTCGGGCCCGATGTCTGGTATGGGTATTCTTTGATGGCGCTTTCCTACTACGGTGCGGTGATTCTTACGTTTGTCGGGGCATTGCACTGGGGCTATGCGTTAAAGCGGACTGCGCTTGAGGGTGAGGCATGGTTGCAATACGGGTTTAGTGTTGCACCGGCACTGGTGGCATGGTTGTCGTTGCTTTTTCCCGTTTGGACAGCACTGCGGCTGCAGGCAGTCGCTCTGCTCATTTGCTACGCGTTTGACCGAAGTGCGGCGCGTAACGACCCCGTGCCGCAGTGGTATATGAGGTTGCGCGCCGTGTTGACGCTGGTGGGTGCGGCATCGCTGACTTTCGCGAGCTGGGTATGAGTATGTCTATCTGCGGTAATCAGTAAAGGGATTCAGCATGGTACTGACGATCGTGGACCATATCGCTATCCCGGTGTCTGATATCCAACAGGCTCTGCATTGGTATCGCGGTCAGTTTCAAGTTCAGACAGTCTACGAGGACGCTACCTGGGCGATGCTCAAATTCGGCAATGTAAATCTGGCGCTGGTACTCCAAGGGCAACACCCACCGCACATCGCCGTCGAACGCTCCGACGCAGAAGCGTATGGAAATCTGAATATCCATAGAGATGGCACTGCCTCGGTTTACGTTAACGATCCGTTTGGTAACGTGATCGAAGTATTGAAAAACAAGAGCCAGCATGCCGTGTTGCGCGACTTTTCGAAGCCAACCTGAGTACCGCGAACTTATTGAAAACAGTTTTATGCCTGTGAACGCGAACAACAAATTCTGGCCGGTTGCCAAGCATTGACGCCACGTTACGGAAAACTTGCGTGGCGATACTTTTGCCCCGTGTTTTAGATATCTTGTATGTTCAAATAAATCCGGTTCAAGCGTGCGGTGGAATGGTGAGAGCGGGTGTTTCCATTTCGGCCATGGTGCGTTATTCCATGCTTTACCCATTTACACCTTAATTCAGTAACTGTTTGATTTTAAACAATAATTCATCAGTGTCCACCGGTTTGTGCAACAGCGGCACGCCGCTGGCCTGAGCTTCACGCAGGCGTTCCGGCGCGGTGTCGCCGGTGATCAACAACGCGGGCAACGCCGCGCCGTGTGCTTTGCGTAATGCCGCGATAGCCTGTGCGCCGGTGCGTTGTTCGCGCAGCCGGTAATCGCTGATCACCAAAGCGGGGGGATGCACCGACGCCACCACCAGCGCCGCATCGATGGATTCGGCCACGTGGCAATCCGCCCTCCAGCCGCGTAATAACTGCAGCATGCCGGTGCGCACGGTTTCGTCGTCGATCACCAGTACGCACACGCCTTGCAGGCTGACGGCGGCAGGCCATGTCAACGGCACCGCGATGGGCGGCAGGGCGGCGTTCATGACGCTCGTGGGCTTTATCGCGGGCGATGCCTCGCTGAGTGGCAGCATCAGCCGGAACACGCTGCCACGTCCCACGCCTGAATCGAGCGACAGCGTGTGCCCCAGCGTGCGCGCCAGACCGCGAACGATTGCCAGCCCCAGGCCGAGTCCCTTTTGCCGGTCGCGTTCAGGATTGCCGAGCTGATGAAACTCCTGAAAAATCGTCTCGTGGTGCTCCGGCGCGATGCCTATGCCGGTGTCACGTACCTCCACAGCCAGCAGTCCGCCGCGCTTGCGGCACCCCACCAGCACGCCGCCGTGCTTGGTGTAACGAATCGCATTCGACACCAGATTGCGCAGAATCAGCCCCACCAGCGCCGGATCGGAATGCATGGTATCCCATTGCCCGCCAACGCGGTATGCCGCGGGCGTAGCCAAGCCCCGAATGCTTGGTTTCAAATGCAAAGCTTTCCATCCGGGCGACATGTGCGGCAATTTCGGCGATCAGCGAACGACCCGCCCGCAGCGCCGCCGCCTGTGGGCGAAAGGGCGACAGGCCAGCGGCGATGAGATCGGCGTTGATGAACGCCGGGCAATCCGCTTCCTGCGGCAGGAACTGGCGTGCGAAAGTTGTCTTCCCGGCGCCGTTCGGGCCTGCAATAAGAATAATTTTATGTTTGCCTTTCATACAACTGTTTCGTCACCCCGCTACTGCTCCAGCTTGATCTTCGCCGTCTTGATAATGTTGGCGTATTTGGCGTGATCGGTTTTGATCAGTGCCGCGAACTGATCCGGCGTGGAGACGAACGGATCCATGCCCTGGCTCAAGAGTTTTTCGCGGATGTCGGGTAGCGCCAATACTCGGGCGATTTCCGTGTTGAGGCGGTCGATCACGGGCTTGGGTGCGGCGGCCTGGGTGAGAAATCCGTACCAAATATTCAGTCCAAAACCTTTGAGCCCGGCTTCGCTTGCGGTAGGCACCGTGGGCAGCGCGGCGAGACGCGTGTCGCCAGTGCTGGCCAGCGCGATCAGTCTGCCACTTTTGATGTGGCCGATGGCGACGATGGGCGGGCTGTAATACATGTGGATTTGGCCGCCGACGGTGTCGGTGAGCGCGGGTATCGAACCCTTGTAGGGGATGTGCTGCGTTTTGACGCCAGCCTGCATGTTGAAAAATTCGCCGGCCAGATGCGTGACCGTGCCGCTGCCGCCGGAACCGTAATTCAGTTGCCCTGGTTTGCTTTTGGCGAAGGCGATAAAGTCGCGCAGATTGCGCGCGGGTATCGACGGATGTGTCACCAGCACCAGTTGCGTAGCAGCGATGGTGGCGACGGCGGCAAAATCTCTGATCACGTCGTAGGGTGTAGGCGCGAGATTGGGCACGATCACGTGTGAACTCAGAATCGACAGCAGCGTGTAGCCGTCCGCGGGTGCCTTGACCATCGCTTCGGTGCCGATGATGGTGTTGCCGCCGGGGCGGTTTTCAACGATGACTTGCTGGCCCCAGGCTTCGGTGAGTTTGGGGCCGACCAGCCGCGCCATGATATCGGTGGTGCCGCCAGCGGGATAGGGGCTGATGATGCGGATGGGTTTGGCGGGGTAGGTTGGCTGCGCATGGGCAACGATGGTTGTGGCGAGCAGCAAGCCGACCACGGCCATGCGCGTTGGTGAAAAGCGGGTTTGTGTCATGGGGCCTTCCTTCAAGGGTAGGTCAGCAGTATTCCGCTGGCGCGTGCCGCCGTCAACCGCCGGATGAGTGTAAACCCGATGATCGTGCGCGGCGTTTTAGGTAGAGTGCTTGGCAAGCGCCGCGCGACTCTGTAGTCTTTGGGGAACAATAAAACGTAGGAGCTGCTCACATGCGTGTTTATACTCGTTTTCACATCGCCGTTGTCAGTCTGTTGTCGCCGCTGCTGTTGCTCGCTGCCGCTGGTGCGGCATGGGCGCAGCAGCAGAATTACCCCACCCGGCCGGTGCGTTACATTATTCCGTTTCCGCCCGGCGGCAGCACCGATCCGATGGGGCGTTTTATCGCCGGTAAGCTGACGGAAAAATGGGGTCACTCGGTGGTGGTGGATAACCGCCCTGGCGGTAACACGGTGATCGGTACCGAAGTGCTGGCGCGGGCGCAACCGGATGG
>CAMBGJ010000360.1 GCA_945865805.1 Bordetella parapertussis | reverse complement strand
ATCGTGCATTGGCCCAAGAATGATGACGGCAGCACGTCCGAAAACAAATACTGCGTGCAGCCCGGCACATTCTGCGGGCTGGTGATTCTGTATAGCGCCGGCAACGGTGAGCCGCTGGCGATCATGAACGATGGCCGCTTGCAGCAAATGCGCGTGGGCGGGGCTGCGGGCATCGGCACGCGGCTCTTGGCGCGCGAGGACGCCAGCGTAGTCGGCATGATCGGCTCCGGCGGCATGGCGCGCACTTTCCTGGAAGCGTATGCAGCGGTGCGCAAGCTCAAAAAGGTGAAGGTATTCAGCCGCAACCTCGACAACCGCAAGCGCTACGCGGCGGAAATGTCGAAAGCGCTCAATCTTGACGTGGTGGCAGTCGATTCCGCGCGCGAGGCGGTGCGTGGCGTGGATATTCTTTCGACCTGCACCGACAGCATCTCACCGACCATCGATCCGGCGTGGCTGGAACCCGGCATGCATGTGGTTAACCTCGGCCCGCACGAAATTTCAGCGGAAGTCGCCACGCGCTTTGATGTCAAAGTGCAGCAGGGTAAGGAGGGGCTGGATATCCCCGAGAGCGCGATGTATCGCAAGGGCATCGGCGGCAGCCTCGGTGCGTTTGTGATGGGCACTGAAGAGCAGCAAAAGCGCCTGCCACGCGCCACCAAAAACCTGAAACTCGGCGAGTGGCCGGTGTACACCGACATCATTTCAGGCAAGGCGCCGGGCCGCACTTCGCGCGAGCAAATCACGCACTACCGCACCATCGGCAACTGGGGCGTGCAGTTTTCCTCAGTGGGTTCGCTGGTGTATCGCAAAGCCAAGGCCGCCGGGCTGGGGCACGAGCTGCCTACCGAGTGGTTTTTGCAGGATATCCGTAACTAATTGATTTTATACAATTTATTTTAAGCTTTTCCGCAACTTTGAACTCCCTCACCGCAGAGGCACAAAGGCGCAGAGGTTACGCAGAGAACGGCTTTTCTCTGCGTAACCTCTGCGCCTTTGCGCCTCTGCGGTGAGGATGTTTTTACTATCGAAGCTGAACAGCTACATTTATTTCGTATTAGTCGGCGGCCTTAACCCCCGCCGCTTTCACCGCCTTGCCCCAACGCTGATACTCGGCCACCATGAATTTACCGAAGGCGTCCGGTGTCGTCGGCGTCGGGTCGTAGCCGCGATCACTGAGTTGTTTGGCGGCGTCGCTGCCACTCAAGATTTTCACGAATACGCTGTTGAGCCGGGTGATGATCGGCTGCGGCGTGTTGGCGGGGGCCATCAGGCCATACCAGCCGCTGATGGCGAAACCCTTGAAGCCGGATTCATCGAGTGTCGGCACTTCCGGCAGTTCGCGCGTGCGTTTGGCGGTGGTCACGGCCAGCGCGCGGATTTTGCCCGCGCGGATTTGGGGAATCGCAGCCCCTGGCCCCGAAAACAGGGTTTGCACTTCGCCCGCGAGCGCTGCTGTCATCGCCGGGCCGCTGCCGCGATAGGGGATGTGCGTGAGTTTGAGTTTTGCCGCCTGATAGAACACTTCCTGCGCCAGATGTGCGGTGACGTTGCCGGAGCCGAAGTTGTAGGCGTTGGGCTTGGCGGCAGCGAGCTTGAGAAAATCATTCAGCGTTTTGGCGGGTACGGTGGGGTGTATCGACACAATGTACGGCTGCTCGATCAATTGCGTGATCGGCGCAAAATCGCGCTCAACACTGAACGGCACCTGGTCGTACATCCACGGTGCGACGGCGGTGGCGCCGATTTCCGCGATGATCAGCGTGTAGCCGTCCGGGTTGGCTTTGGCGCCGATGGCGGTGCCGCCGGTGCCTTGCGCGCCGCCGCGATTGTCGATCAGCAATT
Organism: Bordetella parapertussis; assembly: GCA_945865805.1. Taxonomy (GTDB): domain Bacteria; phylum Pseudomonadota; class Gammaproteobacteria; order Burkholderiales; family SG8-41; genus UBA5216. The sequence goes on along the minus strand of CAMBGJ010000360.1, from coordinate 3,217 downwards.
GCTGCCCCAGTGCGTTGGTGACCGCCGGCTGCAAAATGCGCGACACCAGATCGGTACCGCCGCCGGGCGGAAAGGGCACGATCAGGCGGATTGATTTGGTGGGGTAGTTGGCGGCGGAAGCGCCGCCTTTGTCCGCAGCGAGAGCGGGTAACGCCATGGCACAGATCAGCACTATAGGGGCAATGCGGACAGTGCGGACTACTACGCGGGACATCGACTTCTCCAGGGTTTGGAAACGGCGCACGTTAGCACGTACTTGTGCTGTGAAAAAGCGTACTTTTGTGACGGCGCAAGGCGCCACATGAAATTTTATCAATAAAAACAATTACTTACGTAATTTCCCGTGAAAATTAACTTGTCAAACTAATTTTTTCATGTTAAGATTTTTCCATGAATTGCGCAGAACGCCTCGTAGCACTTTTCGGCAGTCAGGCCGAAGTCGCCCGCCGCTTCAGCCTCGACCGCGCGGTGGTCAACAACTGGGTCAAATCCGGTTACGTGCCCGCACGCTGGGCGATGGAAGTAGAACAGGTCACCAACGGCGAAGTCACCGCTGCCGACATTTTGAATGACGCCACCGCACGCAAACCGATCCGGCTGAAATCACGCCCGGACGGCGAAAACCTTTACATACCACCCTCTGGGAGCGACACCATGAGCAACGAATTTGCACCGTCCAAACGCATCCATTCATTTCACCCGCCGCAGCGCACGCTGCTCGGCCCCGGCCCGACCGAGATTCACCCGCGCGTTTTAACCACCATGAGCCAGCCCGCCATCGGCTACCTCGATCCGGTGTTCGTGGACATGATGGAAGAACTGAAATCGCTGCTGCGTTATGTGTATCAAACCAAAAATCCGCTGACGTTTCCGATCTCCGGCCCCGGCTCGGTGGGCATGGAGTTCTGTTTCGTCAATATGGTTGCTCCCGGCGACAAAGTGATTGTGTGCCGCAACGGCGTGTTCGGCGGCCGCATGATTGAAAACGTCGAACGTTGCGGCGCCACTGCCATCGTCGTCGAAGACAAATGGGGCGAGCCGGTTGATCCGCAAAAACTCGAAGACGCGATGAAGGCAAACCCGGATGCGCGGCTGGTGGCCTTTGTACATGCCGAGACTTCCACCGGCGTGTTGTCAGATGCGAAAAAACTCGTCGAGATCGCGCACAAGCACGACGCGCTGACCATCGTTGATGCCGTCACCTCACTCGGCGGTTGCGAAGTGCGTGTCGACGACTGGAAATTCGACGCGGTGTATTCCGCCAGTCAGAAATGTTTGTCGTGCACGCCGGGTTTGTCGCCGGTGTCGATCAGTGAACGCGTGGTGGATTTCGTCAAAGCCCGCAAAGACAAAATCCACAGCTGGTTCATGGACATGAACCTGCTGCTCGGTTACTGGGGCGCCACCACGCGCACCTATCACCACACCGCGCCCACCAACTCGCTGTTTGGCCTGCATGAAGCGCTGCTGCTGATCCGCGAAGAGGGCCTCGAAAACTGCTGGGCGCGCCACAAGCGCCATCACATCGCGCTAAAGGCCGGCCTCGAAGCCATGGGCCTGAAATTCCTGGTGGACCCGAAATATCAAGTGCCGGAAATGAACGCGGTGCACTGCCCCACCGGCGTGAACGAAGCCGAAGTCCGCAAGCGTTTGCTCAACGAATTCGGCATCGAAATCGGCGCAGGCCTTGGGCCGCTGGCCGGCAAAATCTGGCGCTTCGGTTTGATGGGCTACTCATGCCGTCCGGACAATGTGATGTTGTGTTTGTCGGCGCTGGGCTCGGTGCTGGAAGACATGGGTTATGCGGTGCATGTCGGCGATGCAGAATCGGCCGCGCACGGTGCTTACGCGTCGATGCATGCCACTGAAGCGGCGGCGAAGAAGCGTAAGACGGCCAAAGCCGCCTGATTATGTATGCTGTTGCTTGACCACCGGCCACGAAGATTTTTTTTTGCGGCCGGTTTGTTTTTGACGGGCCTTTTTTCGCCTGGGTATGCACGGCCTCCGCGCAAGCCCTCCGCGCTCTGTCTTATCGCGCAAATGTAGGGTTGAAAGGCCCCATCGCTTCTGAATGACTGCGCCAGCTACTGCGGGTGTCGCGGGCGGGGATTTCTACTGAAAAATAATTCAATAAAAACAAATGGTTATGAATGGGCGGGCAAAATGCAAGGCCTGACGCCGCACCCGCCGCACCTTCAGCTTGCCCACGCTACGCCTGCTTCGTTAATCCGACCGTATCGTGGCTGCCCTGATGATCTTCGCGTACTTGTCGATCTCGCGATTAATGCGTAAAGCGAAATCTGCGGGCGAACTGCCTACCGGTTCCGCGCCTTCGCGCTGAAAGAAAGTTTTCATGTCCTGATGTTGCAGGCTCTTTACCACTTCGCCGTGCAACTGGTTGATGATGGCGGGCGGCGTGCCTGCGGGCGCCCACAGCGAAAACCAGTTGTCGATATCGAACCCCGGATAAAACGAATCGACTGTCGGCAGATCGGGCAGCACCGAGGATTTGCGTATCGTCGTTACCGCCAGGCCGCGCAACTTGCCGCTGGCGATATGCGGGCGCGCGCTGGTGCCAGCCATGCCGATTTCGATTTCACCGCTCATCAGCGACAGCAGCGTCTGGCTCGAGCCCTTGTACGGGACGTGCGTGAATTTCACGCCGGATAATTGTTGCAGCAACTCACCTGCCAGATGACTGGTGGTGCCGGTGCCGTTGGAACCGAAAGCCAGTAAGTCTTTGCGCGATTTCGCCAGCTTCAACAATTCAGGCAAAGTACGCACAGGCACCGAAGGATGCACCACAATCACTATTGGCGCCGAGGCCACCTGCGAAATCGGCGCGAGATCGCGGCGCATGTCGAACGGCATTTTCGGAAATAGTGTCACGTTGACCGCCATCGACGCAGTGGACATCAACAACACGTGGCCGTCGGGCGGGCTTCTCACCACCAGCTCCGCGCCGATGTTGCCCGAGCCGCCCGGACGATTTTCCACGGGTGCTACCTGTCCCCACGCCGCATGAAAGCGCACGCTCAACAGCCGCGCCAGAATATCGGTGCCGCCACCCGGCGTGAACGGCACGATGATGCGTATCGGCCGCGCAGGATAAGCCCCTGAGCCTGTAGAGGCGGTTTGCGCGGCTGCACAGGACGCAAGCGCTGTGAACACCATCGCAGCCGCTGTAATGCTGAATCGAATCATCATGTTTTCTTCC
>CAMBGJ010000359.1 GCA_945865805.1 Bordetella parapertussis | reverse complement strand
GCCGTAGCGGGGTTTTTCAAGTTGCCTGAGACCGGTGAATTACTTTTTATCGGTCTTGGCGTCGTCTTTCTTGGCGTCTTTCTTGTCGTCGGCCTTCGCGTCAGCTTTCGTGTCAGCTTTGGCGTCTTTCTTGGCCGCTTTGTCATCTTTTTTCGCTGCTTTATCTTCTTTCTTGGCGTCAGCCTTGGCTGCTTTGTCGTCCTTCTTCGCGTCAGCCTTGTCGTCTTTCTTCATGTCGGCCTTCGCGCCTTTGTCGTCCTTCTTCGCGTCGGCTTTCTTTTCGTCCTTCTTCGCGTCTACCTTGGCGGGCTCTTTGGCATCAGCTTTCTTCGCCGGGGCTTTGTCTGCCGCTTTGGCGTCCTTCGCAGGTGCAGCACCACCAGCAACGGTGACCTTGTCGCGCAAATCTTTCATCTTGCCTGGGCCGATGCCATCAACCTTTTCCAGATCGTCGACGGTCTTGAACGGGCCGTTCTTGGTGCGATGATCGATAATCTTCTGCGCCGTTACCGGGCCTATGCCTTTCAACCCATCCAACTGCTCTTTGGTCGCGGTGTTGATGTTCACCTGCGCCAACGCGGCACCCATCATGGCCAGCCACATGCCCACTACCAGCAAAAATTTCTTCATGCTTTCCCCCTGAGAGAATTTGAAATGTGTCTGCATCGAGGCCCTACCAGAAGTAAAACCCTGCAAACATGCTGTAAAAACGCCTCACCGCCAATTGAGTTGACAGCTTCGTGTAAGCCTGGGCGTTCGCCGACTTTTAGCTTACGCGCCGCGCCCGGCCAACACCTCGCAATAGCGCGTAACCCCTTGTTCTACCGAAAGAAATTGTTCGCCATACCCTGCCGCGCGCAGTTGGCTCAAATCGGCCTGGGTGTAACTTTGGTATTTCCCCGTAAGATCCTGCGGAAACGGGATGTATTCAATCAAGCCTTGCGCCTGCATCGCCGCCAGCGCCAGAGCGCCCTCGCCGCGTGCCTTTCGGCAGGCGTTGATGGCCGCTACAGCCAGGTCGTTGAAACTTTGTGCCGCACCCGTGCCGCAATTGTAAATACCTGTTTTTAAAGGATTATCCAGGAAATATAGATTCACCTTGACGACATCATTGACCGACACGAAATCGCGCTGCTGTTCGCCATTGCCATAGCCGTCGCTGCCTTCAAACAGGCGCACCTTGCCGCTGGCGTGGTATTGATTAAAAAAGTGGAACGCCACCGACGCCATGCGGCCCTTATGCTGTTCGCGCGGCCCATACACATTAAAGTAACGCAGCCCCACCACCTGGGTGGGCATACGCGGCAACATGCGGCGCACGAACTGATCGAACAAATGCTTGGAGTAGCCGTAGACATTGAGCGGCTTTTCACACTCGGGAGATTCACGAAACGCGGTGAGATCGCCGTAGATCGCCGCCGACGAGGCATAGATAAATGGCGTTTTGTTCGCCGCACAAAAATCGAGTAGCCGGCGCGAGTAGCGGTAGTTGTTCTGCATCATGTAGCGGCCATTCGACTCGGTGGTGTCCGAGCACGCGCCCTGATGCAGCAGCGCGTTCACCGTGCCATTGAAGGTGCCGCGTTCCAGCGCCGTGAGAAATTCATCTTTATCGAGATAATCGTCGATCTGGCAATCCACCAGATTGGTGAAACGGTCACCTTGCGTGAGGTCGTCCACCGCGATGATTTGCGTGATGCCGCACGCATTGAGCGCCTTGACAATATTGGCGCCGATAAAGCCCGCTGCGCCGGTTACGATGTAAGTCATTGTTTTAATTTAGTTATTTAAATAGCTCTTGGGGCGTAACCACGGCCGTGCCGAACTTGCCGACGACGATGCCAGCCGCGCGATTGGCGATGCGCACCGCGTCATCCATCGGCAGACCGCTGCCCAGTGCCACGCCCAGCGTGGCAATCACGGTATCGCCCGCGCCGGACACATCGTACACCTCGCGCGCCTGCGTCGGCACGTGCAGACGCTGGCTTTGCCCTGCGCGTAGGCCTGTACCTGCGCGATACAGCGTCATACCTTCTTCGCTGCGCGTCACCAGCAACGCTTGCAACTTCAGCGCGCGACGCAGCTTTTGCGCGCGCACGGTGAAATCGGCTTCGCTGCGCGCGGTGCCGACAACCTGGGTGAATTCGCCGCGATTGGGTGTGAGCAACGTCGCGCCGTGATAACGGCTGAAATCGTCGCCCTTGGGATCGACCAGCACTGCCTTGCCGGCTTTATTCGCGGCGGCGATCATGGCGTCGATGTGCGCGAGACCGCCCTTGCCGTAATCCGACAAGATCACCACGTCGTGCCGACTTACCAGACTGCGGTATTCACGCAATTTCGCCGCCAGCACTTCGTGGCCCGGCGCGGTTTCAAAATCGACGCGCAGCAACTGCTGTTGACGCCCGATCACACGCAGCTTGACGGTGGTGTGGACTGCCGCATCACGATGTAGCCGCGCGCTGACTTTCTCCCCTTTGAGCAACGCAGCAAGGCGCGCGCCAGCCTCGTCGCGTCCGACCACGGAAAGCAAAGTCACTTTAGCGCCCAGCGCCGCCGCGTTGCGCGCCACGTTGGCGGCCCCGCCGGGACGTTCCTCGCTGCGCGTGACATGCACCACCGGCACCGGCGCCTCGGGCGAGATGCGCGCAACGTTGCCGAACCAGTACCGGTCGAGCATCACATCGCCCACCACCAGCACGCGGGCTTTTTTGAAATCCACCATACTCATGGCGCGCCTGTCGCGCCCGCCACGATTTCGCGCTGAATGCGTTGCAGTGTGGCAATCGGATCGGCGGATTGCGTGATCGGGCGGCCAATCACCAGGTAATCCGCACCGGCATCGATGGCGGCGCGCGGCGTCATCACGCGCTTTTGATCGTCCTGTGCGGCGTCGGCGAGGCGTATACCCGGCGTCACCAGATTAAAGCCCGCGCCACACGCAGCGCGCAAAGCCGGCGCTTCCTGCGCCGACGACACCACGCCATCCAGCCCGGCGGCCTGCGCCAGCCGCGCGAGACGCAGCACGGCATCCTTCGCGTTGCCCTGCATGCCGATATCCGCCAGGTCACTATCGCCGATGCTGGTGAGCACCGTCACCGCGATCAATTTGGGACGTCGCGTGCTGCCCTCCAGTGCAGCGCGCGCCTCGTGCATCATGGCGCGTCCGCCGCTGGCGTGCACATTGATCATCCACACGCCGAGTTTCGCCGCCGCCTTGCAGGCGCTCGCCACGGTGTTCGGGATGTCATGAAATTTCAGATCGAGAAACACGCCAAAACCGCGCGCCACCAGCGTTTCCACCAACGCAGGGCCGGCCGTGGTGAACAGCTCCTTGCCCACCTTGACGCGGCACAGCGCGGGATCGAGTCTCGCGGCAAGATCGAGCGCGGGTTGCGCGGCGGCGTAATCGAGTGCGACGATAACTTTGGGATCGTTCATGCTGTAAGACCTTTTTCTTCGGCGCGGCGTGGCGAATAAGTTTCCCAGGACGCGCAGGCCGGACAATGCCAGTAAAACTGCCGCGCGCGAAAGCCGCAATGATCGCATTTATACATCGCCAGACCGCGCGTGTGCTGGTGCACCAGGGTTTTGGTGAGTTCGAGATCCTGCCGACGCTCGGCGGGCACATCCAGCAACTGCGCTTCCAGCAGTTTATCCAAGCCCAGCAAGGTGGGCGCACGGCGTAATTCGTCGCGCACCAGGCTGTACGCGGCCTCTGCACCCTGAGTTTCGAGCGTGCCGTCGAACACGGTGTTGAGCAAATCAAGCGACGGGTATTTGGTGAGATAACCGCGCAGCAGCGTGAGGCCCTCGGCCGCTTTGTCCTGAAGCTTAAACACGCGAAACATACGCTCGGCGATCAGCGACAGGTAATCGGGATTCTGACTCTCGATGCGTTTCCACGCCGTCACCGCCGCGTCGAGCCGACCCTGCGATTGCTCCACATCGCCCAGCAGCAGATTGGCGCGCACACAAAGCCGATGATGCGAGAGCGCGCGGTCAAGGTGCGGGCGCGCGGCCTCCGCTCGGGTGTGCATGACTTCGCTGCTCGCCATTTCGCAATAAAAATTGGCGATGTCTTTCTGCCGCGAGTGGCCGGTGACTTTTTCCAGATTGCCGGCGATCACGATGGCTTTTTTCCAGTCTTTTTCCTGCTCGTAGATTTCGAGCAGGAACTTGAGCACCGCCTCGGCATGCGGCGTGTGTTCGAGCTTGAGAAACAATTCCTCGGCGCGATCCAGCAAACCCGCATTTAAGTAATCCTGCGCCAGCTCATACAGCGCGAGCGTTTTTTGTTCCTTACCCAGATCGGGCCGCGCCACCAGGTTTTGATGCATGCGGATCGCGCGCTCGACTTCGCCGCGGCGCCGGAACAGACTGCCCAACGCGAAGTGCAGTTCGATGGTTTGCGGATCGACCTTCACCACTTCGATAAAAGCCTCAATCGCCTTGTCGGTCTGCTCGTTGAGCAGGAAGTTCAAGCCCTTGAAATACGAGGTCGGCAACGCGCGGGATTCGGAGAGCAAATGGCGTATATCAATGCGCGCCGCGCCCCAGCCCAACGCAAAAAACAACGGCAGCGCCAACAGCCACCAATATTCAATTTCCATGATCGATGACCGGCGCTACACCGCGTCCACCACATGTGACACAGACGGCACGGGCGGCGCTTGGGTGGTTTCGGCGGGCCTGTCCTCGGACTTGAGCGACTTGAGTTCCTTGCGCAAGCGGGAAAGATCACGCCGCAGGCGCACGATATGCGCAAGGCTCGCGAACACACCCGCCACCGCACCTACGCAAAACACCACCAGGATGACAAAGATCAGCGGCGCCTGCCACTGCAGGCCGAGGTAGTAGCGCACGGTGACCCCGTCAGTGTTTTTCACCGCGAAAGTCAGCGCCGCCAGGAACAGCAATATCTTGATAATCAGAAACAGGATTTTCATCGTGCGGGAGGAGGCAGCGAAACCATCAATGTCGGCAGCAACGGCCGGGAACGCGGGGAACGTGAAGACACGACGGTGCCAGTAAAAAACGGCATGATCTTTCGATCATGCCGTTTTCA
>CAMBGJ010000358.1 GCA_945865805.1 Bordetella parapertussis | reverse complement strand
ACGCGTCCCAAAGTCGCCGCCGTCGCGTTGCTGATTTGGCCATCCGGAAATCATCCCAGTTTTAAGAACTATTGAAAATATCATTCTTCACTCTGGAAATGTTAAATTTACGCCCTCAATTCACCCACTCGATTCCGTGAAGACCCAATAAATTTACCCGACGAAACAATGGTTATGAATACCTCGCCACTTGCGTTTTTTCGCCTGCTTGGCATTCTGGTGCTGCTTGGTAGCGGGATCGCCACCCATGCACAAGAAGCGTATCCCACGCGCGCGATCACCCTGATCATTCCGTGTCCGCCCGGCGGCGTGGCTGAAATCACCGGACGCCCTACCGCGATGGCGATGGAGAAAATCCTGAAGCAGCCGGTGGTGCTGGTCAATCGCCCTGGTGCGGGCGGCGCGGTGGGCAATGCCGCCGTGGCCAATGCCAAGCTGGACGGCTATACATTGCTGATGGCGCTTTCGAGTATTTCTGTCATTCCTGCCGCAGATGCGTTGTTCGACCGCAAGCCAGCGTATTCAGTTGACCAGTTCTTACCGATAGCGCTGATCTCAGCCGATCCGACCATACTGGTTTCGCATCCCTCCTTGCCGGTGAAGAATCTGCAAGAGCTGCTGGCCTTGGCGCGTGCCAAGCAGGGACAAATGTCGTATTCATCGTCTGGCATCTACGGCGCGCTGCACATGCCGATGGAAATGTTTTTGCACCACTACAAACTCAAGATGCGCCACGTGCCGACCACGGGTGGCGGTCCCGCGTTGACCACCTTGCTCGGCGGCCACGTCGAGTTGACGGCGGGTGGCCCGGCGGCGATAACCAGTCACGTTAAGTCCGGCAAGCTGCGTCCGCACGTGAGCTGGGGAGGCAAACGGCACGAAAATTATCCCGATGTGCCCACCTTCAAAGAGCAGGGTGCGGATATCGAGTATTACATCTGGTCTGGCCTGATGGCACCGCGCGCTACGCCGGAGTCCGTCATGAAGGTGTTGCGCGACACGCTACGTAGAGCCGTAGAATATGCCGAATTCAAATCAGCAATGGCCCGCGTCAATTCGCCGATTCAATACATGGATGCCGCCGATTTTGCCAAGTACTGGGACGCCGATGCCAAACGGCTCGCCGCAGCGGTCAAGATCGTCGGTAAAGTCGATGACAAAAAGTAACATTAAAACAATGGCTTATGTCTGATGAGGTAGCGTCCAGCCGCCGCTCGTTGCGCAGCGACCAGGTGTCCGGCCTGCTGCTGTTGGCGCTGGCGCTCTACGTGGCATGGATGAACCGTGCGTACCCTATAGGCACGCTGTCTGAACCTGGGCCGGGCTACGTGCCGCTGCTACTGGCGGTATTCATGGGGGCGATGGGCCTACTGGTGGCCTTGAGCGGCGGCAAATCGACCGCGCTTGCGGCACTCGAATGGACGGAAGCCAAACGTGCCATTGCGCTGCTGGTGGCTTGTGGCGTGGCGGCGTATGCATTGGAACGTTTCGGGTATCGCATTACCATGGCCGCGCTGCTGGTGTTTTTTCTCGGCGTGATGGAGCGTCGCAATCCGATGATGGTCGTGCTGGCCGGCGTGGGTTTTTCGCTCATCACCTACTACGTATTCGCGACGCTGCTCAGAGTGCCGCTGCCGGTCAGCCCGTGGGGCGTGTAGCCCCTCAAACGACCCATGGTAGAAACCTTCGACAACTTGCTGATCGGCTTTAGTGTAGCGTTGCAACCGCAGGTGCTGATGTACGCTTTTATCGGCTGCTTTATCGGCACGCTGGTCGGCATGCTGCCTGGCGTTGGGCCGCTGGCAGGTATCAGCATGCTGCTGCCGGCGACGTTCGGGTTGAATCCGATCGTCGCCATTGTGCTGCTGGCAGGGGTGTATTACGGCGCGATGTACGGCGGCTCCACCACGTCAATTTTGATACGCCTGCCGGGCGAAGCCGCGTCGGTGATGACCTGCATCGACGGCTACGCCATGACGCAACAGGGTCGTGCCGGACCGGCGCTGGCGATAGCGGCTATCGGCTCGTTTGTCGCCGGCACCCTCGGTGTGCTGGGTCTGATGCTGCTCGCACCGACGCTCGCAACATTCGCCTTGCGTTTCGGCCCGCCGGAATACACCGCGCTGCTGCTGATGGGACTCCTGGTACTGGCCTACATGAGCGGCGGCTCGATTCCCAAAACGCTGGCGATGGCGGGCTTCGGTCTGATGCTGGGCATGATCGGCATCGACGCCATGAGCGGCTATACGCGATTCAGTTTTGATGTAATCGAGCTGGCCGACGGCATTGGCATCGTTCCAGTGGCCGTGGGCCTGTTTGGCATTTCCGAAATTCTGCTGACAGCCGCGCAGCAAACGCCGAAGCTGCCGAAAAATCCGTCGTTGCGCGAACTGATGCCTTCGCGCATGGAACTCAAACAGTCGATAGGCCCCATCACACGCGGCAGCACCGTCGGGTTTTTGATCGGCATCATTCCCGGATCGGCGCACATCATTTCGTCGTTCATTTCCTATGGCATCGAGCGCCGCGTATCCAAAACGCCGGAGCGTTTTGGACACGGCGCCATCGAAGGCGTTGCCGGGCCGGAATCCGCCAACAACGCTGCGGCCACTGGCGCTTTCATCCCGATGATGGCGCTGGGCATACCTACCAGCCCGGTCACGGCGGTGATGATCGCGGCCATCATGGTGCACGGCATCGCACCGGGGCCGATGCTGATTTCGCAGCGGCCTGATCTTTTCTGGGGCTTCGTCGCGAGCATGTATGTGGGCAATGTGGTGTTGTTAATACTCAACTTACCGCTGGTGGGTTTCTTCGTCAGCCTGCTGCGTATTCCTTATTCGTACCTGTATCCGTGCATCCTCGCGTTTTGTATCCTCGGTTGTTACTCGGTCAGCAACTCCGTGGTGGACGTGTACATCATGCTGGCGATGGGCGGTATCGGCTACGGGCTGCGCAAATTCGGTTTTGATCTTGCGCCGGTGGCGCTGGGCCTGGTGCTGGCGCCCATGCTCGAGTTGTCGCTGCGCCAATCACTGGCGATGAGCGGCGGCAGCTATGGCATATTCTTCGAGCGGCCTATTGCCGTGGTGATGCTCGCGCTGGGTCTGATCATGCTGCTGGTGAGCCTGAAGCCCTTGTTGTTCAAAGCGAAAAAGAGCGATTGGCGCAGAAGCGTGGGGTTGGACTGAGTTTTTTTAAGATTGCGTCTATTCATCGTAAGTATGTGTTTTTATTGATTATTTTATAAACCAGCCATGATCCCGGCAGCGCCCGTGGCGGATGCCAAAGCGCCTACCTTCGTTTTCCTGATTGTCGTCCTGCTGCTCGGCCAGGCGCTGGGCACGATGGTGACATCCATCTTGCCGGCGGTGGCGCCGAAGGTGGTTGAAAGCTACGGCGTGTCGTCGTCGCTGATCGGCTATCAGGTGAGCCTGATTTCACTGGCGATGATGATATCGCTGGTGTATGGCGGCAATCTCGCGGTGCGCTGGGGCGGTTGCCGAACCAGCCAACTGGGGTTGGCGCTGTGTATCGCGGATTGCGTGACGGCGATGCTGCCGCATCAGGGTTTTTTGCTGCTGTCGGCAGTGCCGATGGGCCTGGGCTACGGGCTGGTGTCGCCGGCGACGTCGCAGGTGCTGATGCGTTTCACGCCCGCCGAACGGTGCAATTTTATTTTTTCCTTGAAGCAGTAAAGTGGACCCCGTCGCCAAGACAATAATGCAGTGAGTTTAAGTTATACATTCCACTTCATTTGCAGCTGGACGGCGCTGCCCCGGTTTGGCTTTTGGTTTGGCGTTTGGTGTGGTTTTTGCGCTTGATTCTGAACTTGCTTCTGCGGTTACATCAATAGCGCCGTCGCGTAGCGAAACGGACGTGCGTTGCGCTGCGCCGCCGAATTTATCCACTATCAGCGCTCCACCGCCGGTGGCGCTTCTGTAGACGTCAGCCGGCGTCTTTTGATTGAGCGCCTGGTGCGGACGCTCACCGTTGTAATAGGCGAAATATTCAGCCAGACCGATCATCAGTTCGCCCATTGTGGCATAGCCCTTCAAATACACGTCTTCATATTTGACGTTGCGCCACAACCGTTCAACAAAGATGTTGTCGAAGGCGCGCCCCCGTCCGTCCATGCTGATGACGATGCCTTCGCGTTGGAGCACACCGGTGAAGGCGTCGCTGGTGAATTGGGAACCTTGATCGCTGTTGAAGATTTCCGGCTTGCCGTGGGTGCGCAGGGCCTCTTCCAGGCAATCCACGCAGAATTCGGCTTCCATGCTGTTGCTGATGCGCCAACTGAGCACGCGGCGCGAATACCAGTCGATGATCGCCACCAGGTAGGCAAAGCCGTGCGCCAGGCGAATGTAGGTGATGTCCGTGCTCCACACCTGGTTGGGCCTGACCACGGGCACCCCACGCAGCAGGTAGGGGTAGATTTTGTGCTTCGGTGCCGCACGGCTGGTGTTCGGCCCCGGCGCCATGCCCGCCAGCCCCATTAACCGCATCAGGCGCTGCACGCGCTTGCGATTGACGTGGTGGCCCGCCTTGCCCAGAAATACGACCATTTTGCGGCTGCCGTAGAACGGATGCCGGGTGTATTCCCCGTCGATCAGGCTGCTGAGCAAGAGGTCGAGTTCATCCATCGACTTGGGATTTCGCCGGGCATAGACGCTGGCGCGCGATACGCCCGCCAGCGCGCATTGCCGAACCATCGTCACGGCTTCACCGCTGCCGATCCACGCCCGGCGAATCATGGCAGGCTGATCCCGGACTTTTTTTCAGCCAGTCCAGTTCCATTTTCAGTTTGCCGATCTCGCTATAGAGCAATTCCGGCTCGCGGTGCGCCGCCACCGGCGCAGGCCCGCGTTTGCCTTCAAACAGTGTTTTGGCTTGCGTCTGTATCTGCTTTTTCCACAGCCCAATTTGTACCGGATGGACTAAGTATTCTTGACCGATCTGGTTGATCGTTTTGGCCCCTCGCAAGGCCTCCAGTCCCACCTTCGCCCTGAACTCCGGCGTATGCACTTTGCGCTTCTTTGCTTCGCTCATTTCTTCTACTTCCCCATGACAGCTTATAGCTTAAACTGCTGTCTTGAATCTAGGGTCCACTATA
>CAMBGJ010000357.1 GCA_945865805.1 Bordetella parapertussis | reverse complement strand
TGGCCGTGGCGCTCATGGCGTAATTGTTCCAAAAAAACAAGGATATTCATTTTATTTCAATAGCTTGTGCTAATGGTATTCATTAGAAATTCATCACACACTCACGATGACAGACGTGCAAAACGGCCTAATGAATAATCTCGGTTTATTGAATTATTTTAAAAATGTAACACTCGCTCTGTTTGCGATTCGCGTCCAAACCGGTGCGGGTTGTCACGCACACCGGAGCCGTACTGGGCAGGTTTCGCTTTTACCCAATACCCAGTTTAGAATCGGACCCGTCGCATTGACCAGCACCATTGACCCGCATCACTGATCCACACCCAAGGGAGACTTATGGAACAACTCGAACGTCCGTTGCCGGCGCCGCTGGCGCCTGAGGCGAAGCCGTACTGGGAAGGCCTTAAGCAAGACAAGCTCATGCTGCCACAATGCAAAGACTGCGGCAAAGCGCATTTTTACCCGCGCATCCTCTGCCCGCACTGTCACTCCCGCAACCTCACGTGGATCGAGGCGAGCGGCCGAGGCAAGCTCTACGCCTTCGAGATACTCCACCGTTCGTTCAACCCCGCGGTGAAGACACCACTGCCCTATGTGCTGGCGATGATCGAGCTCGAAGAGGGGCCGCGCATGTTGTCCAACCTCATCAACATCAAGCCCGATCCAGCGCTGATCCGCTGCGATATGCCGGTGCAAGTTGTCTACACCAAGCTGAACGACAACTTCACCCTTCCGTTCTTCCAACCTGCCAAGGCGAATTAATCATGGCTCAACACGACACCATGCGCGAGCTTTCCAACACGGCCTGCATCGTCGGCGCAGCCGAGAGCGACGAAATGGGTATTTTGCCGCACAAGAGCCAGATGGCCTTGCACCTGGAATCAATCTCCAACGCGGTCGCGGATGCCGGGCTCAAGGTCAGTGATGTGGACGGCATTTTCACCGCCGGTGCGCATTCACCGGCACTGATCGCCGAAGCGCTGGGCGTGACGCCGCGCTACGTCGACGGTACCAGCGTCGGCGGCTGTTCCTTCATCATCATGGTGGAGCACGCGATAGCGGCGCTGCATCATCACTTGTGCGATGTCGCGGTGATTACCCATGGCGAAAGCGGCCGCTCGCAAGTGGGCGTGACGCGGGTGCGCGACACCAGCATCGCCGGTTGTTACGAAATCCCCTACGGCTTCGGCGCCCCGCCGACCTGGTTCGGCCTCATTACCACGCGGCACATGCACGAGTACGGCACCACACTTGAGCAGTGGGCGCAGGTGGCGGTGTCCACGCGTCAGTGGGCAGCCCTGAACCCGAAGGCCATGTACCACGATCCTTTGACGATTGAGCAGGTGCTCAAGGCCAAGATGATCGCTTACCCGTTCACCGTGCTGAACATCTGCCTCGTCACCGATGCCGGCGGCGCAATAGTGCTCACGCGCGCGGATCGGGCGCGTGACTGCGCCAAGAAGCCTGTCTATGTTCGAGGCACCGGCGAGGCGACCGAGCACGTGTCCGTGACGCAGATGAAAGGCCTGCCGTTGAGCGAGGCTACGCGCATGTCAGGCGAGCGAGCAATGAAGATGGCCGGCGTCAGCCACAGCGACTTCGATCACCTCATGCTGTATGACGCGTTTACCTCCGGCCCGCCGATCATGCTCGAATCGATGGGCTTCGCGAAGCCCGGCGAGGGCGTCTCGTTCTTCGAAAACGGCAAGTCAGCGCCGGGTGGATCGCTGCCGATCAATACCAACGGTGGCGGCCTGTCGTATACGCACACGGGGATGTACGGCATGTTCCCGCTGATCGAGGCCACGCGCCAACTGCGCGGCGAATGCGGCGCACGGCAGGTGCCCAATGTGAAGCTGTCGCTGGTCAACGGCATGGGCGGCATGCTTTCGGCTGCGGGTACTGCGGTCTTGTCGAACGAAAAATGACGGCAAGCGGGGCTGACAGGACGATTTAAGGTCGCAATTTGCGACCTTAAACGCAGGGCGGGGCCAGCATCGCAATTATCTCCCGTATGCTTTCACCGAGCATGGCGACGAACATTCTGAAACAGCCGCGCGCCACGGAAATTCCGGTCTATGTGGTGCGCGCTTCCGTGCGTCTGCGAGAGACTCTGGCCACGCGCAAGGATCAAGTGCAACATTGCCGTAATGTAATCCATAGTTTACAATGC
This sequence comes from Bordetella parapertussis, assembly GCA_945865805.1. Taxonomy (GTDB): domain Bacteria; phylum Pseudomonadota; class Gammaproteobacteria; order Burkholderiales; family SG8-41; genus UBA5216. The sequence continues at coordinate 2,965 of CAMBGJ010000357.1, read as the reverse complement.
GCCCGTGACCGAAATCCGCGAGACCACGGTATTTTCTAATTGGTTGTCATCATTGCGCGACACGCAAGCACGCACGCGCGTTCAGGCGCGAATACTCAGGCTCAGACTGGGCAACCCTGGCGACGTCAAGCCGGTAGGCGAAGGCGTTTCGGAGCTGCGTGTCAACTACGGCTCTGGCTACCGGGTGTACTACGTGAAGCGCGGGCCAATGCTGATAATCCTGCTTGCGGGCGGCGCCAAACCCACGCAGGACAAAGATATCAAAACCGCACTGAACCTGGCGCGGATGTTATAGGAGCCGACTATGGCCAAGAAACTGCAAACTCGTCCGTACGAGGCGGCGGCTTACCTCAAGAGCGAAAAAGAATGCGCGCTCTACCTGCAAGCCGCCATCGACGAATCCGATGGTGAGCCGGCAGTGGTGGTCGCTGCACTTGGCGATATCGCCCGCGCACGTGGCATGATGCAACTCGCGCGAGATACCGGACTCACGCGTGAAGGGTTATACAAAGCGCTATCGCCCGGCGGCAACCCCAGCTTTGCTACAGTGATAAAGGTTTGCAAGGCGCTGGGGTTGAAGATGCATACGGAGCCCGCGTGAGAATTTGCGACCGCAACACCCCTCTATCATTGAAAACCCGTGCCTGGCCCCTTATCACTCAAGACACTGCCGTAACCCTGAGTAAGACACACCATTCGTGCCGGAGAAGGCGATGCAATTCCGCGCGGCAACGCTGAACCTGGAACAAGACCATAAGCGCTGGGATCAGCGGCGCGAACTCATCGCCGAGCAGTTGGGTGAACTCAAACCCGATGTGTTCGCGCTGAACGAGGTATGCATTCCGCGACAGAGCGCACGCTGGCTGCAGCAGACCGCCAGGGAACGCTTCGGCATCGATTACGCGCTGGTGCAGCAGACGCGTCCGAACGGTCTTTCTCAAGTCGAGGGCGAGGCGCTACTGACTCGCTTCCCCATCATCGAGACCGGCAATCTGGATTTTCGCACGCGCGATATCGTCGCTTTGGTTGCCCGCATCCTGGTGGGCGGCCGGTCGCTGGACGTATACGTCACGCATCTTTACGCTTCTTCGGGCGAGGACTCGCTGCGCCTCTTTCAGGTGCAGCAACTGCTGGGCTGGATCGACAGCCGAGCCGACATAGATGGGCGGATCGTGTGCGGCGATTTCAACGCGGCGCTAGACAAGCCTTCGGCGGCACTGATGGCAACGCGTTTTAAACCCTCGCAAATCGCGCCCACCGCGCCGACACCGCTTGCGGACGGCGATGGCAACGTCACGCACCCCGGCCGGCCGCGCATGAGCCAGTGCATCGATTACATCTGGATGTCCGGCGCCGTCAGCGCCGTGAAGAGTGCGGTGTGCTTCAATCGGCCCAGCCCTGCCGATGCAACGTTATGGCCCTCGGATCACGCGGGTGTGTGGGCCGATATCGACATGCCGTGAAAGTGCGGGTCTGCGGCAATATTCCGAATAGCCATTGCAGCCCGCGTAGGGTGCAATAAGCGTAGCGCTTTTCGCAAAGGCGAACGAATACCGAGAACAATCAGTCAAGGTCACCGCGAACGATGGGCACCTCAAGTGCACGCATTTTGAGAGATCTTCACGAAATCGAATTCAGCAACCTATTGCATCGGTGGAAGCCAACAAGCTGGCTCCGTGAAGAGCATGACAAGTGCTTTTTGTGTAAAGTAAATCCGCTTACCCCTTGCAGGAACTTCGGGATAGAATCAGCCGTAGTCAACCGCTCGTTCGTGCCCGCGAGGCTATCGAGTAGCTTTTTCTACACCCACTGTCGGATCAACATCTCATAACCCGTTGTCAACCGCCGCCGCATCCTCGACCGACAGATGGCTTGTGACGGGTGCCGGTATGGCCGGCGCGATCGCGATGGTGCTCTCGTCGACGATCGCCAATGTCGCCGTGCCGACGGTGATGGGCGCCTTCGGCGTGGGGCAGGATCAGGCACAATGGCTGGCGACGGGATTCGTCGCGATGATTGTCGCGAGCCAACTGCTCAGCGCCTGGTTTGTGCGCGCCTTCGGCGTGCGCGGCGCATTCGTGATAATCAACTGCGTATTCTTTGCTGGCACCGCGCTCATTTTCCTGGGCACCAGCTTCGAGATAGTTGTTCTGGGGCGCGTGCTGCAGGGCTTCTCCGCTGGCGTCATAATGCCTATGGTGATGGCGCTCACAGTTTCTCAGTTTCCACCGCACCGTCGCGGGATGGCAATGGCCATCTATGGAACGGGCATTCAGATCGCCCCTATGATCGGACCCATGATCGGCGGCATAGTAATCGACGCACTCGGTTGGCGTGCCGTCTTTCTCGTGCCGATCCCGGTCTGCGTGGTCGGGTTGCTCCTCGGCATTGCCTACCTGCCAGGGCGGGAAGAGCAGTCCCTTCCGCCAAAATTCGGCTGGACCAGCTACTCGTTGCTGGTCGCGACGCTGGCGAGCCTGCTCTTCGCCGGGGCGAACGGGCAGAACTATGGCTGGAGCTCCGACGCCATCTTGATGCTGGTGCTGATGGGCCTCTCCACCGGTGGAGCCTTCGTCTGGCTTCAACTGAGATCGGAGACGCCGCTGCTCGATTTCTCGCTGTTCAGGATCCCGCAGTTCGCATCGGCGGTCATCGTTGCGTTCGTGTTTGGCTTTGGCAACTTTGCGGCCAATTACCTGGTCCCCGTTAGTGTCCAGCAGGTGCAGGGCATGACGCCCTTCTTGTCCGGCCTGTTGCTGGTTCCGGCCGGCGTTATCGTCATTTTGGCTACACCGATTTTTGGCCGTCTGGCCGACGTGTTTCCGGCCCACCTGATGGTGATGCTCGGTCTTTTCCTGTTTGCGCTGGGCAACTACTTTCTCAGCCAGACCGATGCGAATACGACCTTCCTGGCAATCAGCTGGCTGATCATCGTCGCACGCTTTGGAATGGCAATAATCATCCC
>CAMBGJ010000356.1 GCA_945865805.1 Bordetella parapertussis | reverse complement strand
GTCTCGGTGATTTAACCTTACAACGTACATACCCGCCCAACGTTTACAATGTGCCTCGAAATTAAGCTATTTTTAGAGGTGCCCTTAAGTAATTGTTTTGTAAGGATTTAATAATAGCGGCCCCTAGACAATCCCGAACCGATCAGATACAGTTTACCGACCCTTATCGTGGGCAGTAACGGATTTCCCGATTCACCCCGCAAGCTCTATCACAACAAAATACTTATTAGGAGGAGTTCACCATGAAACGCTTTTTACGTTTGATGACCGCGTTGATCGCAGGCGCGGCTCTCAGCAGCATCGGCATGACCGGCACGGCGCTCGCGCAGGATGGCGGCACGCTGAAAAAAATTCGCGATACCGGTGTGATCAAAATCGGCAACCGTGATGCGTCGATTCCGTTTTCATATCTCGACGACGATCAAAAGCCCATCGGTTACAGCGTGGATATCTGCCTGAAAATCGCCGATGCGATCAAGGCCAATTTGAAGATGCCCAACCTGAAAGTTGAATTCGTACCCGTCACCTCGCAAACGCGCATCCCCATCCTGACCGGCGGCAATATTGATCTGGAGTGCGGCTCCACCACCAATAGCGTCGAGCGCCAGAAGCAGGTGGCTTTCGCGCCGACCTACTTTGTCACCGGCACCAAGATCGTGGTGAAGAAAAGCTCCGGCATCAAGAGCTACGACGATCTGAAAGGCAAAAATGTCGTGTTCACACAGGGCACCACCAACGAACGCGCGATGAAGGCCTATAACGACGAGAAAAAACTCGGCATCAACTTCATCCCGTCGAAAGACCACGCCGAATCGTTCCTGGCGGTGGAAACCGGCCGTGCGGTAGCGTTCCCGATGGACGACATTCTGCTCTACAGCCTGGTGGCCAGCGCCAAGACCCCTGGCGACTATGTGGTGCTGGGTGAATTCCTCTCGGACGATCCCTACGCAATCATGCTGCGCAAGGACGACGCGGAGTTCAAAAAGCTGGTTGATACCACGGTTGCCACCCTGTACAAGAGCGGCGAAATCAACAAGATCTACGCCAAGTGGTTCCAGTCGAAAATCCCGCCCAAGGGCATTAACCTGAGCTTCCCGATGTCCGAGGGCTTGAGAGAAGCCTTCAAGAATCCGAACGACACGGGTGTCGGCGCTTGCGGCAAAATGAAGTGCTGATTTAGCGAAACGTGCCAAGGTCGTGAAAAACGGGGAGCCACGGCTCCCCGTTTTACATGCCAGCCAGGGCGGTGTGCGGACTTTTACAGCGGCCCAAGGAAAACAGGTAGCGGATGCAAATGTGTTGACGGCGGCAGTTTGCCGTGATGCAGCAAATGTTGCGCGCATGCCTGCGATCCGCCAAAAACCAGCGGGTGATCAGCTGAATATGGCAAAATAACGTGCCTATTTGGCCACGCGGAGTATAGTGACGCACCCTGTTATTCCTGTTGTAAATGCCCGGACGCCCATGAAATTCTTTGTCGTCGACGACGATCCCGATGCCCTTGCGCTAGTTGAGTGCTTGTTGGTCACAGCAGGCCACGAAGTGGTCACCTGCAATTCGAGCGTGGACGCGTTACGCGATATCCCCAGTCGGGCACCCGATTGCGTGATCACCGATTTGATGATGCCGGGGATGGATGGTTTCGAGTTGACGCGCGGGTTGCGCCGCCGTAAGGAATTGGCGCGCACGAAAATCCTGATTCTGTCGGCCAAGAGCTACGATTTTGACCGCCGACGCGCCAAGGAAATGGGGGCCGACGGCTATCTGACCAAGCCGATAAATCGCGAGACATTCCTCAAATCCATTAACGAAATCGTGTCGGATCGTATCGCCGTGCACTATTGGGGCGTGCACGGCACGCTGCCGGTGCCGGGGCCTTCCTACTCGCGTTACGGCGGCAACACGTCGTGCGTCAGCGTGGATGTGGGCGGCGAGCCTTTATATGTGTTTGATTGCGGATCGGGTATCAAAGGGTTGTCCGATCACATCATGACCAAGCCGTCGCAGCGGTTTTCCGGGCGGATTTTTATTTCCCACACGCATTGGGATCATATCAACACGGTGCCTTTTTTTACGCAGCTGTACATGCGCGGCAATCAGATCGAGATTTTCGGCCCCTACCAGGGCGATCTCACCATCGAACGCGCGATCAGCGCACAGATGGAAAGCGTTTATTTTCCCGTCACGGTGCGCGAATTCGGTGCACGCCTGATGTTCCGCGATCTGCGCGAGGAGTCGCTCGAATTCGGGCCGGTGCGCGTGGACACCATGTTGCTGCGCCATCCCGGCTATTGTCTCGGTTACAAGCTCACCTGCCGCAATCGCACGATTTGCTATATCACCGACAACGAATTGTATTTGCCCAATAATCCGCAGCACGATGCGCGCTATGTGCAAAATCTGGCCAACTTCGTGCGCGGCGCGGACGTGCTGATCACCGACACCACGTATCGCGACCAGGAATATCCGGCGAAAGTTGATTGGGGCCATTCGTGCGTGAGCCAGGTGGCGGACCTTGCCGCGCGCGCCGAGGTGAAGCGACTGCACCTGTTTCATCACGACCCCGACCAGACCGACGACGCCATCGACATCAAGCTCGACGAAACTCGCGCGGCGCTGGCAAAGCTGGGCTCCAATGTGATCTGCGAAGCGCCGGCGGAAGGCACTGATCTGGTGTTGTAGACGGCGTGCTGGCGGACGAGTTTTTCTTTAAGGCAATCTACCTAAGGTCTGGCCTGCGTGGATTTCAGTTTCCTCAATCAGCCCGCCTTTTCCGGCGGCGGCTTTTATCTTGACTGGGTGATCTCCGGCATCAAGTGGACGCTGATGGTGTCTATCCTTGCCTGGATCATTGCGTTTAGCGTGGGATCGGTGGTGGGCGTGTTGCGCACCACACCCGTGGCCTGGCTTCGCGTGCCCGCCACGATTTACGTCGAAGCGTTCCGCAACGTGCCATTGCTGGTGCAGATGTTCATCTGGTATTTCGTCGTGCCCGAAATCGTGCCACAGGCGGCGGGCGACTGGCTGAAAACCAAAATGCCGATGCCGGAATTCTGGAACGCCGTGTTGTGCCTGGGTTTTTACACGGCCTCGCGCGTGGCCGAGCAGGTGCGTTCCGGCATCCAATCGATACCCCAGGGGCAGACCAATGCCGCGCTGGCGATGGGGCTGACGCTGCCGCAAGTCTACCGGCACGTGCTGCTGCCGATGGGTTACCGCATCATCATTCCGCCGATGACCACCGAGTTCCTCACCATCTTCAAGAACTCCTCGGTGGCGCTTACCATCGGCGTACTGGAACTCACCGCGCAGGCACGGCAGATTTCCGAATACACCTTTCGCACCTTTGAAATCTTCACCATCGCCACCATCGTCTACGCACTGATTACCCTGACGGTGACCTTCTCCATGCGCTGGCTGGAAAACCGCACGCGCGTGCCGGGTTATATGGGCGGGGCGGGTAAATAGCCATGTTCGAACGAATAGAGCGTATCAACGCGTCGAATCTCCCCTCTCCCCCCGGGACAAGGGCACACTTGAATCGAAGCCAAGGGGTGGGGGGTGAGGGAAGCAACCTTGCCCGGCATTCGGGTCAGGGGTGAGGGAAAAGCATGTTCACCGGCTTTGACTTCGAGGTTATCCAAAGATCGCTACCCTACCTGTGGCAGGGCATGCAGTTTTCGTTGGGCCTTACACTGCTCGCGATGTTGGGCGGTATTTTTCTCGGCACGCTGCTGGCGCTGATGCGCCTGTCGTCGTTCAAGCTGCTCAGTTACCCGGCGGGCGCCTATGTCAATCTGGTGCGGTCGATTCCGCTGATCCTGGTGATCTTCTGGTTTTACTTTCTCATACCGCTGGCGATGAAAAAACTCACCGGCAATCCGTACGCCTCCGGCATCGGCCCGTTCTACTCCGCGCTGATTGCGTTCACCATGTTCGAGGCGGCCTACTACTGCGAAATCATCCGTGCGGGCATCCAGAGCGTGCCGCGCGGCCAGGTTAGCGCGGCCTACGCCCTGGGCCTGAACTACCGGCAAGCCACCACGCTGGTGATCCTGCCGCAGGCGTTTCGCAACATGATCCCGATTTTGCTGACCACCAGCATCATCCTGTTTCAGGATACCTCGCTAGTGTATGTGGTGGGGCTCACCGATTTCATGGGCGCCGCCGGCAAGATCGCGCGCCGCGACGGGCGCTTGGTGGAGATGTATCTGTTTGCCGCGCTGGTGTACTTCATTATCTGTTATTCCGGCTCGTATTTCGTGCGGCGGCTGCAGGCACGGTACAACGTAGGAAGGTAGGGAATCACGATGATTGAAATGAAAAACGTCAGCAAATGGTATGGCACATTTCAGGTGCTGAAAAACTGCACCACGCGCGTGGACAAAGGCGAAGTGGTGGTGGTGTGCGGGCCGTCGGGGTCGGGCAAATCCACGCTGATCAAAACCGTCAACGCGCTGGAGCCGTTTCAGCAGGGCGAAATCACTGTGGAGAATATTTCCGTCGGCGCGCCCGGCACCGATCTGCCCAAACTGCGTTCACGCATCGGCATGGTGTTTCAGAATTTCGAGTTGTTTCCGCACATGAAAGTGGTGGACAACATCAACCTCGCGCAGATCAAGGTGCTTAATCGCACGCCGGCGGCGGCGCGCGAAAAATCGATGTCGCTGTTAAAGCGTGTCGGCCTTGATGCGCATGCGGAAAAACATCCTGGTCAGTTGTCCGGCGGCCAGCAGCAACGCGTCGCCATTGCGCGCGCGCTGGCGATGGACCCGATCGCGATGCTGTTCGACGAGCCAACGTCCGCGCTGGACCCGGAAATGATCAACGAAGTGCTCGATGTGATGACGGAACTGGCGAAGGAAGGCATGACTATGATGGTGGTCACGCACGAAATGGGCTTTGCCAGCCGCGTCGCGCACCGCGTGGTGTTCATGGACGCGGGCGAAATCGTCGAAGACGCGAAGAAGGAAGATTTCTTCGGCAAGCCGCGCTCCGAGCGCGCGCAGCATTTTCTGTCGAAAATTCTACATCACTGACGGCGCGCGCCGGGGCTGGAAGTAGGTAGTCGCCCCTGCAAAATTCACTCAAGCCCGCAGTTTGAGGATAGGGATCACAAGGTGGCACGATAAAGCATGTCCATGCGGGAGCACAAGGCTTCGCATTC
>CAMBGJ010000355.1 GCA_945865805.1 Bordetella parapertussis | reverse complement strand
AAATGCTTGAGATACTATTGTTTGTGCAACATTCGGGCTAGTTGGGTTTCTTTCTTGGACATGATGAGATAGTGGTCAGTTTATTTGCAAGGTGCCTGTGAGTGTCCCGAATCGCTGCGCGACAGTCAATCGGTGAATCCGCATCACGGAAACATCATGGAAACAGCGGCTCGCATTAACCGGATCGGCTCAATCGTGCCGAGCACCTTTGGATTCGCCTGCGACAAAATTACGGTCCGTCAATAAGTCTTTTCGAACGATCGTCCAGGTATAAGGTGTGGCCATCAACATACAATGCAACCGTTATTTCTCGTTGATAGTCATCAGAACCCCATCAGAACCTATAGTTACGTGCCTGCGGTCATTGATATTCGCATCCGAACGTACCAAGCGCGTTCCTCAACACATGCGCTGCGTCTACAGTACGTAGAAGAGTCCGTCGATCCAGCCCATCGTCGCCTTCCCTATCTGGCATTTTCAACTAACTACCTGTTTTTATTGATATTTTTTAAAACGGCATCTGCCGCCGGAACATGCCGAATATCACTTCCCAATCGCGATTCGCTGCCGCCTTGTGATGCACATCGCGGTCGGGCAAGGCATAGCCATGATCGGCACCCTTGTGCAGTTCGTGGTGAAACGTTTGCTTCCATGTGGTGTTGAGCAACGCCTTGACCTTGTCCGGCTGCGCGTGGCGATCGGTTTGCGCCAGACCGCAATAAATCTCCCCGGCACCCTGACACGCCGTCAGGTGCGGTGAATCGGCAGCGTCGGTGACGATCAACGAACCATGCAGACTCGCGCAAGCGCGAAAGCGCGCGGGAAAAGCCCCGGCCACGCGAAACACATGCCGTCCGCCCATGCAGTAACCCACCGCGCCCATCGCACCGGGGCGCACCGGCTCGCCGTTGTCGATGAATTGCAACAGGCTTTGCGTGTCAGCAATCACCATGGCATCACTCAATTTCGCCAGTGGCGCGGCGGCGATCTGCCGCTCTGGCTCAGCAAGGCGATCCATCGACACCATGCGATTGTTTTTATCGCGGTATTCGGTACGCACCGTGCCTTGCCGGTAATATAAATCCGGCAGCAGGCAGTAGTAGCCCACGGTGGCGATGCGCCGCGCGATATCGCGCAGCTCTTCGCGTATGCCCCACACATCCATGTACAGCACCACTGCCGGGTGCGGCCCGGATGCCTGCGGATGAACGATAAACGTTTCCATGGAACCGCTCGGGGTGGAAATATCAAGCGTACGTTCAATCATTGGAGGAGATTCCTTTTCAGTAATCGCGATTTCATCGGGCGGCGCAACTGCGCCATTCGTGCGTCCGTGCGTCCGTGCAAACACCTGGCAACATTATATTCCGCCCGAAACTTCATGCTATTGTTTGATCATGCCTCGCGCACCAACCACCTCGGAACTCCCCCATGCAGCCCATCACCCGCATTCTCGCCCGCACTGTCGTCGATTCACGCTACGAGAATCTGCCGCCTGAAGTCCAACATGAAGGCCTGCGCGCCTTCGTCAATTACATCGGCTGCGCAGCGGGCGGATCGCACGAGCCGCACGTGGAGCTGATGCTGAAGTTCCTCGCTGAATTCAACGGCGCAGCCAACATCACGATCATCGGCCGCCGCGAAAAACTCGATGCGCTGAACGCCACCTTCATCAACTGCATGAGTTCCGCAGCACTGGCGTTTAACGACACGCACTACGCCACCGTAGCGCACCCCACCAGCCCGGTTGGGGCGGCGCTGCTGGCGCTGGCGCAGTGTCAAAAAGTATCCGGTCAAGACTTGCTGCACGCGCTGATCCTCGGTGTGGAAATTCAATGCCGCGTCGGCAGCATTCTCACCATGCCGCCAGCCGAAAGCCCGGTGGGACTTTCCATGCAAGGGCTTGTGGGCGGCATCGGCTCGGCGGTAGCGGCGGGCAAGTTGCTGGGGTTGGACGAATCCGCCATGGCCACCGCGATCGGCCATGCCGCCAATCAATCGGCCGGCATTCGGCAGGGGCAATCCACCGATGCCAGCCACTTTTCGCCGGCGCATGCCGCGCGCTGCGGCTTACAGGCGGCGTTGCTCGCCGCACGCGGCTTCGAGTGTTCCGACAATATGCTCGAAGGCCCGAAAGGCTTCGCCGTATCGTTTGCGCGGCCACCGAATCTTGATGCGGCCATCGCCCACCTCGGGCAAACCTTCGAGATTTCAACGCTCGCCTACAAGCCCTACCCGGCGGGCGTGGTGATCCACTCGATCATCGATGCCTGCCTCGATATCGTGAGTCAAAAATCTTTTGACGCCGCACACATCGAACGCATCGACCTCACACTGAATCCACTCGCCGCCAAGCTCACGGATTTAGCGCAACCGAAAGATCGCGGACAAGCGTTGGTGAGTCTGCAACATTGGGCCGTGGCAACACTGGTTTACAAGCAAGCCGGCATCGCCGAAGTCGCCAACAACGTCGTGCGCGATCCGGCCATCAGCGCGCTGCGCCAAAAAGTCAGCTACACTAACGACAATAGCGTAGGCCGCGAAGCCGCTCACGTGCGTGTCACGCTCAACGACGGCACAACACTCGCCGCCAGCGTGCAACACTGCCGCGGCAGCGTGAACCGCCCGCTGACCGATGACGACATCAGCAGCAAAACGCGCGGGCAGTTGCGTATGGTTTACGCGCCGGAAGTCGCCGAAAAAATTCTTGAACAGAGCTGGGGAATCGCGTCCTGTGCCGATGCCGGGGTGTATTGCGGACAATTGTCCACCTCAACAGATATTTCATAAGTATGTGTTTTTATTGGGGTTTTTTAAATCATGCGTATCATCCCGCTCTGCGCTGCCATCACACTCATTCCCGCCCTGGCCTGTGCCCAAGACCGCCCGGCAACGTACCCCGTCAAAACCATACGCATCATCGCCGGTTCCGCACCGGGTGGGGCGGTCGATTACATTGCGCGCGTCGCCGCGCAGAAACTCACCGAGGCATTCGGCCAGCCCGCCGTGGTCGAACAACGCACCGGTGCCAGCGGCAGTATCGCTGGTGAGTATGTCGCCAAATCGCCGCCCGACGGCTACACGCTTTCATCGGGCAGCATGGCGACCTTGTGCGTGGTGCCGCATCTCTACGCGAAAGTCGGCTACGACTCGGTGAAGGATTTCGCGCCGATCACCATCGTCGCGGCCAGCATCTTTGTGTTCGAGGTGCATCCCTCGCTGCCCGTGCGCACCATCAAGGAATTGATCGCGCTCGCCAAAGCCAATCCCGGCAAACTCGCCTTCGGTACGGCGGGGCCGGGTTCGGTGTCGCATCTGGGCATCGAGATGCTAAAAAGCATGACGAAAGTGGATTTCCTGCATATCCCTTACAAGGGCGTAGCACCCGCCATGGTCGCGCTGCTCGGCGGCGAAACCGCGCTGATGTACGACCCCGTGCTCACCTCGCTGCCGCATGTGCGCAGCGGCAGAATACGCGCGTTGGCCGTGGGCGACACGCGGCGCTCGCCGCAAATGCCCGATGTGCCAACTGTCGCTGAATCCGGCGTACCGAGTTTCGAAGCCAGCTCGTGGTTTGGGCTGGTCGCGCCCGCCGGCACGCCGCGCGAAGTGATTGCCCGGCTGCACGCCGCGCTGGTCAAAGGCATCAGCGAAAAAGAAACCGCCCAGCGCCTGTCCAGTCAGGGCATGGACCCCGTGCTCAATACGCCGGAGCAATTCGCGGAACGTATACGCAGCGATCTGCCGCGCTGGGGCAAGTTGATTCGCTCGTCGGGCATCAAGGCGGAATAAAGCGCCGCCGCGCCCCGCTCATTGTCCCTTGAAAAACGGCACCACCGTATCCACAAAAAGTTGCGGCGTCTCCAGATGCATGAAGTGCCCGGTCTCCGCCTCGACGTAGGTCGAGCCAGGCAAGGCCTTCGCCACGCTTTGCGCTTTTTCGGGCGTGCGCAGGCCGTCGTACTTGCAGCCGATGACCAGCGTTTTCGCGGTGATTTTCGGGTAATCGGGCGTGAGATCGTTGGTGCTCATCATGATCGCCTGCGCCTTGAATGACGCCGGGGTGTTGCACACCCAGCGCGCCTGATAACGCTTGAAGCGCTCACGATCGAGCGCACGCATGTTCTCCGGATAGGAACGGTCGTGGCTTGCCTGCATGGACACGCGTACGCCCTCGCGTTCGACCAACGCCGCACGCTCAATGCTGCCCGCGCTGCGCGCGCCATTGTGGCCGATGTTGGGGCTGGCTATGGCGAGCCTGGCCACGCGTGACGGATGGCGCGAGGCATAACCCACGGAAAAATCAGCGCCCATCGCGCAGCCCGCCATGAAGACCGGGCCGGTAATGTTCAAGACATCGATCAGCGCGGCAAGGTCGGCCACTACGCCGTCGAACGTCAGCTCGCGCACTTTTTCGGAAAACCCAAAACCGCGCTGGTCGTAACGCAACACGCGAAATTCTTTTTCCAGCGCGGGCAAGGCTTCGTCGAAACTGTCGAGGCAGCCGCCAGCTTCGTGCACCAGCACCAGCGTGTCCTTGCCGGAACCGGTGAGTGTGTAGCGCAGGCTGGCGCCGTTAGCTTCTATCCAGGGCATGAGGCGTCCTTTAAAAAAGTTGTTTCAAAACAATTACTTACAAAAACTCTTGTTGCAGCGCCAAGCCCGCGTCCTTCACCACCTGCGCCCAGCGTTTGGTTTCCGCGCTGATGAACGCGGTGAACGCGTCACGGCTGGTGGGCGCGGCATCGATCACCATTTCGGTCATGCGTTGCTGCACATCGGCCGACAGCAATATCTTGCTCAAATCGCCATTCACTTTATCGAGCACTGCCACCGGCGTGCCGACGGGCGCGCACACACCGTACCACGACGTCACCTCGTAACCCTTGAAGCCCGATTCATCCATCGTCGGCACCGACGGCAATTGCGGCGAGCGTTTCAGGCTGGTCACCGCGATGGCCCGTGCGCGGCCCGACTGTATCGGCGGCAACAGCGCGGGAATATTCGACACCGCCACTGGCACCTGTCCGCCGATCAAATCAGAAATCGCCTGCGGCGCGCCTTTGTAGGCGATATGCACCACCTTGATTTTCGCCAGCGTGTTGAAGAGCTCCATACCCAAATGTGGCGAGGTGCCCGCCGCCGACGAGCCATAACTCAGCTTGCCGGGATTGGCCCGCGCATGCGCGACGAAT
>CAMBGJ010000354.1 GCA_945865805.1 Bordetella parapertussis | reverse complement strand
CGTGCGCGAAGTCGAAGCGCGTCTTGTCCGGATCGACGAGCGAGCCCTTCTGCTGCACGTGCGGGCCGAGCACTTCGCGCAGCGCCTTGTGCATCAGGTGCGTGACCGAGTGATTGCGCATAGTGCGCGCGCGGCGTGCGGTATCGACTTTCGCCGCCACTTTATCGCCCACATTGAGCGTGCCCGCCGTGAGCTTGCCGTGATGGCCGAATACATCGGGCTGGATTTTTTGCGTGTCCGCTACTGTGAAGGTGCCGTTGCCGGCATCGAGTTCACCGGCGTCACCGGCCTGCCCGCCCGACTCCGCATAAAACGGCGTGTGATCCAGCACTACGATGCCAGCCTCGTTGCTGGCAAGCGTAGGCACCGAGGTGCCGCCACGGTAAATTGCCACCACCTGCGCGCAATCCACCGCCAGCGTGTCGTAACCCTTGAATACCGTTTTCGCGCCGGAGTATTCCACCGCGCTGCCCATCTGAAATTTGGACGCCGCACGCGCGGTTTCGCGCTGACGCTGCATCGCCGCTTCGTAACCCGCGTAATCCACCCGCACATTGCGTTCGCGCGCGATGTCAGCCGTAAGATCGACGGGAAAGCCGAAGGTGTCGTACAGCTGGAACACCGTATCGCCGTCGAGCATATGGTCTTCACGCGTGAGCGCACCTTCCAGCACCTTCATGCCGTTTTCGAGGGTTTCGGCGAAGCGTTCTTCTTCCTGCTTCAACACGGCGGCGACACGGTCTTTCACCGCCACCAGTTCGGGATAGGCCTCGCCCATCGCCTTCACCAGATCGGCGACGATGTTGTGGAAGAATGGTTTTTTCTGCCCCAACTGATAACCGTGACGGATCGCGCGACGGATGATCCGCCGCAGCACGTAGCCGCGCCCCTCGTTGCCGGGAATCACGCCATCGACGATCAAAAACGCTGTCGCGCGGATGTGATCGGCGATCACCTTGAGCGAGTTGTTGGTTAAATCCTTGGCACCTGTTTCGCGCGCGGCGGCCTTGATCAAATCCTGAAACAGATCAATGTCGTAATTGGAATGCACATGCTGCAACACTGCCGCGATGCGCTCCAGGCCCATACCGGTATCCACCGATGGCTTGGGCAGCGGGTGCAGCGTACCCTTGTCGTCACGGTTGAACTGCATGAACACCAGATTCCAGATTTCGATATAACGGTCGCCGTCGGCCTCCGGCGAACCCGGTGGGCCGCCCGCGACTTCGGCACCATGGTCGAAAAAAATCTCGCTGCACGGACCGCAGGGACCGGTGTCGGCCATCTGCCAGAAGTTATCCGAGCCGCCGCCGGGTTTGTCGCCGATGCGCACGATGCGCTCTACCGGCACGCCGATCTGCCGGGACCAGATATCGTAGGCTTCGTCGTCGGTTTGATACACCGTCACCCACAGTTTGTCCTTCGGCAGACCGTAGACGCCGGTGAGCAGCTCCCAGGCAAAGTTGATCGCGTCCTGCTTGAAGTAATCGCCGAAGCTGAAGTTGCCCAGCATCTCGAAAAACGTGTGGTGCCGCGCGGTGTAGCCAACGTTTTCCAGATCGTTATGCTTGCCGCCCGCACGCACGCAACGCTGCGAAGTCGTCGCACGCACGTAGTTGCGCTTGTCCTGGCCGAGAAACACATCCTTGAACTGCACCATGCCAGAGTTGGTGAACAGCAGCGTCGGGTCGTTGCCCGGCACCAGGGGCGCAGAGGCGACCTTGGTATGTTGCTTGCCGGCAAAGTAGTCCAGAAACTTTGCGCGTATCTCGTTACTTTTCATTGCAAATCCTTGCAGCTGCGTGCCACAGAAAGGGCTGGATTTTAACGCAATTGTCTGCCGCCGTCGGGTGCGGCATGCCTCTGGCGGGCTACGCCGCTCCCGCGCAGCGGGCGAGCAATGCATCCCGTGCGGCGTTTGCAATATTCAGTTCGGCAAGCAGCGGGTTGTCGCGGCGCAAATCGCGGCCAACCGCCGTTGAGATCAGGGTGATCGCGGCCGAGAGATTTGGCGTCGCAACGGCAACGATGCGTGCAAGCGCTTCGTAAAACGTGAGGCCGTAAGGCATATCTTCGACAATATAGCGATGTTCGAGCGTTACCGGTCCCGGCGGCCCGCCGTATTTGGCGTGTATGGCCGCTGCCATCTCGGCATAACCCGCCAATGGCACGTGGTAAGACAGGTGCGTGTGCTCGTGCAGGGAACGCACATTAAAACCAAAGCCACGGGCGATGGCCTGCCTTTCAGCGTCAATCGCCTCGCCGATGCGCGCGGCGGCCAGCGTGAGGCTATCAAACAGCGGCCAGTTTTCGCGTTTTTCAATGCGCGTGAGATTGGGCAGCACCGAGGCCGCATGGGCCACCGGATTGACGTTGAGCAGCGCCGTGACCAGTAAATTCGACACCGGCACAAACCGATCACCAAACAGCTCGCGGCACAACGCCAGTGCGTGATCGCAGGCTGCGGCGGGAATAGCCGCTACTTCGAATGTCGAACGCAAGGTGTTGATGTAAACCGCGTTGGCTCCTGCGTGGCGCGCAGTGGCCAGCGTGGTGCCCCACGACGCTACCACGGGTCGCGCACCCGGCTCGCCTGCACGCTCGTGGATCCACAACGGCGACAGCGACAGCGCGCCGCTGACGATCACGGTTTGCGCCGCATGCAGGTGCGGTATCACCTGCGGCAGCACGGCGGGATAAGCATGGCCCGGCAACGCAATCAGCACGACATCGAACGCACGCAGCGCGGTGGCATCGGCAATGATGCCGATGTCTGCCTCGCCCTTGAGCGCCCCCTCGTAAGCAAGACGCCCGCGCCCGTTTGCCATACCTTGCATGAGCGCTTGCGTGCTTTTTCCGGTGGGCGACCACAGCGCCACCGACGTGCCGTGGTGCGCCAGGTAAGCGGCTGTTGCGCGACCTATGGGGCCCGCGCCGACGATGGCAACCGTTTTTGCCACGGACGCTACTCGACTTTGACGCCGGCAGCCTTGACTACCCCGGCCCAGCGCGCCACGTCCTCGCGCACCATGCGCGTGAAAGGCTCGCCGGAAACGCCGGCGATTTCAGCGCCGAGTGTAGCCAGCCGCGAACGCACCTCCGCCAGTTGCAGCGCCTTGCCGCATTCCGCCGCCACGCGCGCCACCACCGGCGCGGGCGTTCCCGCCGGCATCAACACGCCGTTCCACGAAGAGACGGTCAACCCGGCGATCGACTGCTCGGTGAACGTGGGCACATCCGGCATGGCTGGCGAGCGTTTGGCGGAGGTCACGCCCAGCGCCCGCACGCGCCCACCTGCTATATACGATTGCGCCGAAGCGGTGGTGGTAAACATCGATTGCACCTGGCGACCCAGTAGATCGTTGATCGCAGGCGCAGCGCCCTTGTACGGAATATGCGTGAGCTCGGCGCCGGTCTGCGACTTGAACAGCTCAATGGTGAGATGGGTGTAGGTGCCGTTGCCGGTCGACGCGGCATTCACCTTGCCGCGATTCGCCGGTACCTGGGTAAACGCGATGAATTCTCTGGCATTGGCGACCGGCAGTTGCGGATGCACAATCAGGATCAACGGCGTGTCAGTCAGATGAATGACATGCGCAAAGTTCTTCACCGGATCGTAACCCGGCCTGGCGTACAACGCCGGCGCGATACCCATCTGCGCGCCGGTGGCAAGAATCATGGTGTAGCCGTCGGGGTTGGCGCGCGCGGTTTCCTGCATCGCGATCAGACCGCCGGAACCCGGCCGGTTGTCGATTACGATGTTTTGTCCCAGCGCCTGTCCCAGCGGCGCACCCAGAATGCGCGCGGCAATTTCTATGGACCCGCCGGGCGCGAACGGCACCAGCAGGCGTATGGGCTTGTTGGGATAAGTCTGTTCCAACTGTGTCGAGGCCGACGGGCGGGATTGCGCAGCAGCGTGCGACACCAACGCCATCAATGCCATCACCGCTATTGCTGCTGGATACAAAAACCTCATGGCCCCTCGCTTTCGTCATGCACGGCACCGCGCTGTTTCACCACGCGCAACGCCAAGCCCAGACTATACCCCCGCGATTGCAAAAATCGTATTTGGCGCGCTTTTTCTTTTTGTTCGACCGGGACATTACGGAATTTGCGTTGGCACAGGGCCAGAGCCGCTGCAAATTCCTCGTCCGGATCATTCTCAGGGCTTTTTTCCAGCGCGGATGCACTGACTTCCTCATCGACGCCCGCGCGTTTGAGTAGCTGGGCAATGGAGCGTCGGGCGTACTGGCCGGTACGCCGCCGCACCACGGCTTCGGCGTAGCGTGCGTCGGATAACCAGCCGCGCTCGGCCAGGTCATCCAGCAAGGCGTCCAGCTCGCCCGCATTGCCCGGATTGTCGGCGTCCAGATAGGGGCGCAGCCGGGTCGCCAGCTCCTGCCGTGATAACTCGCGCCGCCCCAGCAGGCGTAGCGCCCTGCCGCGCAGCGACAGTTCCGCGCTATTCTTCTTCGGTTTCTTCGACGGCGGCTGCTGGTGCACTGGCGGCTCCGGCACCGTTCACGCCGAGTTCAGCGCGAACCTTGGCTTCGATTTCTTCCGCCATTTCGGGATGCTCGCGCAGGTATTCGCGGGTGTTGTCTTTGCCCTGGCCGATGCGATCCTTGCCGTAGCTGTACCAAGCCCCTGATTTTTCGATGAATTTATGCAGCACGCCGAGTTCGATGATTTCGCCTTCGCGCGAGATGCCTTCGCCGTAGAGAATATCGAATTCAGCCTGGCGGAACGGCGGCGCGACTTTGTTTTTAACCACCTTGGCACGGGTTTCGGAGCCAATGACTTCCTCGCCCTTTTTGATCGCGCCGATGCGGCGGATGTCGATACGCACCGAGGCGTAGAACTTGAGCGCATTGCCGCCAGTGGTGGTTTCCGGGTTGCCGAACATGACGCCGATTTTCATGCGTATCTGGTTGATGAATATCACCAGCGTGTTCGAGCGCTTGATATTGGCGGTGAGTTTGCGCAGTGCCTGCGACATCAGACGCGCCTGCAAGCCCATTTGCGGCTCGCCCATTTCGCCTTCGATTTCGGCGCGCGGCACCAGGGCGGCCACGGAGTCGATGACCACCACATCCACCGAGCCGGAACGCACCAGCATGTCGGCGATTTCCAGCGCTTGCTCGCCGTTGTCCGGCTGCGAAATCAGCAAGTCCTCGACCCGCACGCCGAGCTTGGCG
>CAMBGJ010000353.1 GCA_945865805.1 Bordetella parapertussis | reverse complement strand
GAATTGCGTAACGGCAACTCACCGCAGGCGGCCATTTTTGCGGGCTACGACCGCGCGTGGGGCACCATTTTCGATTCCAATGTGACGACACTGATCGCTGGTATTGCGCTGTTTGCCTTTGGCTCGGGGCCGGTGAAAGGTTTTGCCGTGGTGCATTGTCTGGGCATTATGACTTCGATGTTCAGCGCCGTGATGCTCTCGCGCGCGCTGGTGAATCTGTGGTACGGCACGCGGCGCAAGCTGGATGGCGTTTCGATTGGGCAGGTGTGGCGGCCTGATGGGGCGATAAACAGTAAATAGTGAACGGTGAACAGTGGGCAGTAGCGGCGCAAAGTGACGGTTTTTTCTGGTTACTGATTACCAGTGACTGTTAACGAGGTTAAGTAGATGGAATTTTTCCGCATCAAAAAAGACATTCCCTTCATGCGCCACGCGCTGCTATTCAACGTGATCTCGATGATCACGTTTGTAATCGCGGTGGTGTCGCTGGGGACCAAGGGCCTGCATCTGGGCGTGGATTTCACCGGTGGCACGGTGATGGAAGTAACTTACGCCAAAGCCGCAGAGCTGGACAAAATACGCGATGCCATGGCCAAGCTCGGTTTCACCGAGGCCAGCGTGCAGAATTTCGGCTCGACACGCGACGTGCTGATTCGCTTGCCCGTGAAGCAGGGGTTGACCAGCGCCAAATTGTCGGACACTGTGACCAATTCGCTGTGCGGTCTGGAAGCCAGTGCGGCATCAGGGTTTGAGGTCGTATGCCCGCAAGTCGCGCGCTCCTATTGCGAACGACTGGAAAAGACCGAACCCGCCAAGCTGGCCGAGGTCAGAAAGGATTGGAAAGAATCGGGCGGTACGGTGGTTGACTGCACCAAACAGCCGGACGCCAAGGCAGCGGGACAATTCGAGGTCAAGCGCGTCGAATTTGTCGGCCCGCAGGTAGGCAAGGAATTGCTCGACAACGGCGCGCTTGCCTTGCTGTTTGTGTCTATTGGCATCTTCGGTTATCTGATGCTGCGCTTTGAATGGAAGTTCGGCGTGTCAGCCATCATCGCCAACCTGCACGATGTGGTGATTATTCTCGGTTTCTTCTCGCTGTTTCAGTGGGAGTTTTCACTGCCGGTGCTGGCGGCGGTCCTTGCTATTCTGGGTTACTCGGTGAACGAATCGGTGGTGGTGATGGATCGGGTGCGCGAGAACTTTCGCAACCGCAAATTCCGCAACACACCCGTGCCGCAGGTGATCGACAACGCGATTACCGCCACCATGTCGCGCACCGTGATTACCCACTTTTCCACGCAGTTGATGGTGTTTTCGATGCTGATTTTTGGCGGTGAGACGCTGCATTACTTCGCGCTCGCGCTGACCATCGGCATCTGCTTCGGCATTTATTCCTCGGTATTCGTCGGCAGCCCTCTGCTGATGTGGCTGGGCCTGCGACGCGAAGACCTCGTGCGTACGGAGCGCAAACCCACCACGGACGCCGTGGTTTAATGGTTTAGCCGCGCGCGCAGGTTTACGTGGAACTTCTCGCCAGCTTCATCGATATCGTACTGCATCTGGACAAGCATCTGCAGATGCTGGTTCAGAACTACGGCACGTGGGTGTATCTGATCCTGTTCGCCATTGTTTTTTGTGAAACCGGGCTGGTGGTCACACCTTTTCTGCCGGGTGATTCCCTGTTGTTCGTTGCCGGTGCGCTGGCTGCCGCGGGCGGCCTGAACGTGCATCTGCTGGTGGTGCTGCTGATCATCGCGGCGATTCTGGGCGATGCCGTCAACTATTCGATAGGCCGATATCTGGGGCCGAAAGTCTTTCACGACGAGGGTTCGCGTTTTCTGAATCGGGCGTATCTCAATAAAGCGCACGAGTTCTACGAGCGGCATGGCGGAAAAACCATCATCATTGCCCGCTTTATTCCGATCATTCGCACCTACGCGCCGTTCGTGGCGGGAATTGGCAGCATGCTCTATCCGCGCTTCGCCATGTTCAATGTGGTGGGGGCCGTGATCTGGGTGGTGTCGCTGGCGTATGCGGGCTTTTTCTTCGGCAACATCCCCTGGGTCAAGAGCAACCTGTCGCTGGTCATCATCACCATCATCATTCTGTCGATATTGCCCGCGATCGCCGAGGTGCTGCGTCAGAAGTTTAGCAAGCCCGCCAAACCGGTGTGAATCTCTACCTCCGGCTGCTGCTGCTTCTGCTGCGTATCTGGCGGTTGCCGCGCCGAGGTGTGCTCGACGAATCGCGCGCGGCGTTTCACGTGCTACCCAACGATTGCGACATCAATTTCCACATGAACAACGGGCGCTACCTGTCGTTCATGGATTTGGGGCGCGTGCATCTGATGGCGCAAAGCGGCCTGCTGCCGGTGATATTGAAGCAGGGCTGGATGCCGGTGCTCTCCGCTGCCGAAATCAACTTCATCCGCTCGATAGCGCCGCTGCAAAAATTTGATCTGGTGACGCGGCTGGTGAGTTGGGACGACAAATACTTTTATCTTGAGCAGAAGTTCGAGTCACGCGGCGTGTTGTGCGCGCATTCCTACGTGAAGGGGCTGTTCCTGAAAAAGGGCGTCAAGGTGAGCAATAGCGAAGCCGTCGCGGCGGCAGGTTACACGGAAGCGCCACCGCCGTTGCCGGAGGAATTACGCCTGTGGGCGGAGTTGGGTAATGCCAAGAAGCAGCGCGCTACTTAAAAATAATTAAATAAAAACAATTACTTACGATAAAACCTAGTTCAGCGCCCCCGCCAGCTTGCGGCGGTATTCGCCCACCAGCGGATTGTCGTTACCCAGCACACTGAACACCTGCAACATGGTTTTGCGCGCGCCATCGTCCTTGTATTTACGGTCGCGGCGCACAATTTCCAGCAGTTGATCCAGCGCCTCGCCGTACTGCCCAAGTGCAATGTATTGACGCGCCAGCCGCAACCGTGCATCGCTATCCTTGCTGTCAGCTGCGATGCGCTGGAGTAACTCCTGAGTGTTGGCGTCACTTTCGCCATTGGTGGTCAGCGCCAGTTTCGCGTAGAGCGTTTTGACGTGATCGTCCATCTGCGCCAACGGCGACAGCGAATCGAGCAAGCGCCGTGCTTCGTCATGTTCCTTCAAATCAATCAGCAACCCGGCGCTATCGACGCGAATGATTTCATGTTGCGGATCAAGGCGCGAGGCTTCGGCCAACATCGCCAGTGCCTGCTTCGCGTCGCCGGTGGCGGCGTAATGCGCGAGTGCATCCAGCCTTTGGGTTTCGGCGGGCGACGGAATGATGCGTTCGAGAAATGCGCGCACCTCCGCCTCGGGCAACGCGCCGGAGAATTCATCCACCAGCTCACCGCCGACGAAAGCCTTGACGCTGGGGATGCCGCGCACGCCGAATCGCTGCGCCAGCGGTTGGTTCTCGTCTGAATTCACCTTGACGAGTTTGAACTTGCCATCGTATTCGGCGGCGAGTTTTTCCAGCACCGGCTTTAGCGCCCGGCACGGGCCGCACCATTCGGCCCAGAAATCCACCAACACCGGCACCGATTTTGACCCTTCGATCACCGCTTGTTCGAAGTCGGCGGCGGAGACATCCATGCTATGGGCAGACATCAGATTTTCTTCGCCAGTTCAGCCGCCCTGCCGATATAGGTGGCGGGTGTCAATGCGATCAGGCGTTGCTTCTCGCTCTCCGGGATGCCGGTGAGGCCGCCGATAAACACACGCAGCGACTCGCGGTTGATGCCGTCCTTGCCGCGCGTGAGTTCCTTTAATTGCTCGTAGGCGCCGCTCACGTTGTAACGCCGCATCACGGTTTGTATCGGCTCGGCCAGCACTTCCCAGTTATCGTCGAGATCAGCGGCGAGTTGCGCCGGGTTGGCCTCAAGTTTGCCGAGCCCTTTCAGGCACGAGTCAAACGCGAGCAGCGTGTAGCCCAGCGCCACACCCATGTTGCGCAGCACGGTGGAGTCGGTGAGATCACGCTGCCAGCGCGAGATCGGCAGCTTCTCGGTCAGATGCCGCAGCACCGCGTTGGCGAGGCCCAGGTTGCCTTCGGCGTTTTCAAAATCAATGGGATTGACCTTGTGCGGCATGGTGGACGAGCCCACCTCACCAGCCTTGGTTTTTTGCTTGAAGTAGCCCAGCGAAATGTAGCCCCAGATATCGCGATTCAGATCGATCAATATCGTGTTCACCCGCGCGAAGGCGTCAAACAGCTCTGCCATGGCATCGTGCGGCTCGATTTGCGTCGTGTACGGGTTGAATTCCAACCCCAGATTTTCGACAAAATCGCGCGCGAACAACTCCCAGTGCACGTCCGGGTAAGCCGTCACGTGCGCGTTGTAATTGCCCACCGCGCCGTTGATTTTGCCCGGCAGCTTGACGCGCGCAATGTTCTCGCGCGCCCGGCGCAAGCGATGCACCACGTTGGCCATTTCCTTGCCCAGCGTGGTGGGCGAGGCGGGCTGGCCGTGCGTGCGCGCCAGCATGGGTAACGCGGCCAGATCGTGCGCCAGCGTGGTCAAGCGCGTGACCAGGCCGTCCAGCGTGGGCAGCATCACGCCGTCGCGTGCGTGCCTTAGCATCAGCGCGTGGCACAGGTTGTTGATGTCTTCCGAGGTGCAGGCGAAGTGGATGAACTCGGCGATCCGCGTGACTTCGGCGTTGCCGGCGAGTTTGTCCTTGAGAAAATACTCCACCGCTTTGACATCGTGATTGGTGGTGGCCTCGATTTTTTTGATGGCCTCGCCGTCGGCTTCGGAGAAATTTTCCGTCAGTGCATCCAGCAACGTTACCGTCGCGGCCGAGAACGGCGGCACTTCCGTCAGCAGCGGTTCCGCGGCGAGCGCCTTCAGCCATTCCACTTCGACTTGCACGCGAAAACGGATCAACGCCCATTCGCTGAACAACGGACGCAACGCTGCGACCCTCGATTGATAACGACCGTCGAGCGGTGAAAGCGCGGTTAATGCGCTCAGTGGTAGTGGGGAAGGAGTGGACATGGTTGTCTTGTAGAATTGATGCTTACTCTAACATACGCCCCGCAGCGCATAGCACTGCACAAAGGAACACCCAGGGCAATTGCATCAAAACCCTATAAGAATGAAATAGTTATGAGAAAGGTCAAAGGCTTGTACTTTTTCGCAAAGCTGTGTAGTTTTCTGTCTTTTTGGAGTGGCGATGGAGACAGAAAAGCCTGTGAGTCTTGCCGAAGCGTT
>CAMBGJ010000352.1 GCA_945865805.1 Bordetella parapertussis | reverse complement strand
CAACGTACCAACCTGATTGATGACACCAGGGTGCGAAATATGCGTGCCCACGTACGCCACGCCGCCCATCAACGCGCTGGCGCCAAAGATGCCGCCGAGGATGTCATCTTTCACCACGCCGTTTTGCAGTGACAACACGGCTGTGTGCGGCCCGGCGATGGGCTTTAATAATTTCGCCACGGCTTCGGTGTCCCACAGCTTGACGGCGAAAAGAATCAGGTCGGGCGTACCTGCTGATGCGGGGTCGTCGGTGACCTTGACGGGTTTTACCAGCGTATCGCCTAGCGTTGCGTTTTCGATCAGCAGGCCGTGCTGGCGCATGGCAGCCAGATGCGCGCCTCGCGCAACGAAGGTGACATCGCAACCGGCGCTCGCCAGACGCCCGCCGTAAAGGCCGCCGACGCCACCAGATCCCATGACCAGTATTTTCATTTTCTCTTTAAAAATACATAGTTACGATCAGGTAACGAAACATCACTTCGCTGCCAGCTTCTGATGGTTGTGCCGCATTTCCGCCAGCATGTTGCAAAACAGCGCGCCTTGTTCGAGCGCGTCTTCCACGGCGACATGCGTGTGCGGCAAGGGATCGTACCAGTTGCGCGGCAAAAATTCCTTGGTGGTACGTTGCCAATTGGAGTTGGTCAGCGACATCGCCAGCGTGCGCAGGTCGATGCCCGAATGGCGGAACGGGCTGGTGCCGGTGAATTTGAACAGGTACCACTGCACAAACGAAAAATCAAACGTCACCGGAAAGCCCACAAACACCGGCAAACCGGGCAGCCCTTTCAGCCATGCCAGCAGCGCGTGCATCGCCTGTTCCGGCGGCTGCGTGTCCTTGCGGTGCACGGCCCAAGCTTCTTTTTGCGTCTCCCACCACGCCATGGTGCGCGGGTGCCCGGTGGCACCGGGCAGGGTTTCGAGATTGGCAGAGAAGGTGCCTAGCAGCGTTTTATCGGCAAGATACGCCGCGCAGCCCACGCTTAGCATCGAATACTGGCCGGGTATCGGGCCGTCGGTTTCCACATCGGTGCTGATGTAGATTTCGGGCAGGTCGGGATGTTCAGCCATGGCTACAACGCCTGCAACGACTCAATCACCTTGCGTTTGATCACGATGCCTTCGACACGGCGGCGTTCGCGTTCCTTGCTCGCACGCTCTGACGGCACACGGATTTCGCTCACGCCGGCACGCTTGGGCAGCCCTTTGATTTCGCGCACGTACTGCGACATCTGCTGTTTGAAATCATTGCCCGGCAGCATGATTTCCGGATTTACCGCCCAGAACAAAAAGCCGTAATCGCGCACCATGCCTTTCGAGATAAATGAACCCGCGAGCAGCCCCAGTGCCTGTATGGCGAAGCTCAAGCCATAGCCTTTGTAGACATGGTCCTTGCCGCCGAACGGCGTCACGCCGCCTTTTAGCACTTGCGCCGCGTCACGCGTGGGGTTGCCGTGTTCATCGACCCCCACGCCTTCAGGCAACGGCTCGCCCAGGTGGGCGTGCAGCATGATATCGCCCCACATCAGCGACGCGGTGCCGATGTCAAACGTGATCGGCCCTTCTTCCGACGGAAAGCCGAAGCAGATCGGGTTGGTTCCCAGCGCGGGCTTGGTGGCCCCCGGTGGCACCACGTGCGGTTGCGCGCTCGCGGTATGCATGGCCACGTAGCCCTGCTTCACGATGTGCTCGACAAAATAAGCGTTACGCCCACTGTAGTAACTGTTGTAAACGCCGACGCAGGCGATACCGTGGGCCTTGGCTTTTTCAACCGCTTTTTCAGCGCCGCGAAACGCCGCCACGTAACCCACATTGTTGCCGCCATCCATCAACGCGGATACCGGCGTTTCTTTCACCACTTTGATCGGCGTGCGACCGAGCTTGAGTTTTTTGTCACCGGCCATCGCCAGTATGCGCGGCAGGCCCGCAAACGAGTAGCCACACAACATGTTGTCGATCAACTGATCGACGACGATGCGTGCGTCCTCGGCGCTGTAACCGATGCGCTGCACCGCAGATTCGCCGATGGCGCGCGCCTCAGCTTCGGTAAGGCGCAGGGATTCGGGTTCGTCGGCGTCCAACAATGCGGTATTGCCATGACTCGCGGATGCACTCATTTCAATCGTTCCTTGTCATAAAACCTGATCAATCAAACCTGTGCTGGCTCTATTTCGCCCCCGCCAGCACTTCAGCCACGTGCAGCACCTGCGTCTTCATATCGCCACGCCGCCGCAAGCGGCCCTCGATGTTAAGCATGCAACCCAGGTCACCCAGCGCCACCGCGTCCGCGCCGCTGGCCTTGATGTTCTCGCACTTGCGATCGGCGATATGCGTGGAAATATCGCCGTATTTCACCGCGAAGGTGCCGCCAAAACCGCAGCAGGTTTCGCACTCATCCATTTCCTTAAGCGTAAGGCCTTCCACTTTTGCCAGCAGTGAGCGCGGTTGCACTTTCACGCCCAGCTCGCGCAGGCCCGAGCAAGAGTCATGGTAAGTAATTGTTTTTATTGGTTTATTTTTAACGCCGTCAAACGTCACCACGTTCAGCAGAAAATCCGTCAGCTCATAGGTGCGCGCGCATAGCGCGGTCGCGCGCGCTTCCTCGGGCTGGCCCTTAAAGAGATCAGGGTAATGCGCGCGGATCATGCCAGCGCACGAACCCGATGGTGCCACCACGTAATCCAGGCCGTCGAATTCATCCAGCACCTTGCGCGCGAGCGCCAGCGCCGAGGCGCGATCGCCCGAGTTATAGCCAGGTTGCCCGCAACAGGTTTGCGTGGCGGGCACTACAACCTCGCAACCCGCCGCCTCCAGCAAATGCAGTGCCGCAAAACCGATGCTGGGGCGCATCAAGTCCACCAGACACGTCACAAAGAGGCCTACGCGCATCAGCGATGCAACCCCTGCTTCGCCAACCACTGTTGAATCACGTCCGCCACCTGATCGCTGTTTTTATCCATCATGATCATGTGCGAATTGCCCTTAATGCCGATCTGCGGCAGATTCACCACGTCGTAACGGCCACCGGCGGCTTTCACCTGTTCGAGAAATTTCAGTTGATTACCGCGTATGGTCGGCCAGCGCGCGTCTTCCTCGATATAGTCGCCGTACACAGCGAGTATCGGCGTATTTTTCAGATTGCCGATCAGCTTGGGGTCTCCCAAGCCCGCCGGTTCCACCATCACCAGCGCCTTCACTTTATCGGGCCGCGCCTGCGCGACTTTTTGCCCGAACGATCCGGATTGCGAGTGAATCAGCACCACGCACGGGCACACTCTATCCACCAGTTCGGTGTACGCGCGAATAATCGCGTCGTCCGTGGTGGTCCAGCGCGGCACACCCTGCCGCGTGAAGTTGTGATAGCCCTCGGCGGGAAACTGGCTGCCGGGCTTTAAGCGCATTTTCGCCGGATCGCTGTTGTAGGAACCTGGTCCGTCGCCTATGCGAAAGCGCATGAACGGATCTTCCTTGGTGAGAAAAATCGGCTCGCCCTTGAACACATCCGGGTACATCGCCCAGCCCGAGCGCCCGCGCTCCACCGCATCGGAGTTGTAAACCGCCCAGCCTTTCTTGATGAAATAGTTGAGCCAGCCTTCGCGGCCATCGGGCGTGGTCTCGTACGTCACGCCCGACAAACCACCACCATGCCACATCAGCAACGGCAACGCGCCGCGCTGATCCTGCGGAATAAAATACTGCACATACATCTGCTCGACCTGATACACGCCATTCGGGTCAACCTTCGCCGACACGCCGCCCGGCGTGAACACAACATCTCTCACCGGCTTGCCGCTGATGGTGACTTCGCGTCCGCCGATGTGAAACGAGCCCATCGATTTCAACGCGATGGGGGCTTGATTGGCGCAGCCTGCAAGTGCGGCAAGAACTAACATGATCGTAATACATTTCATAATGTCTCCTAAACCCAAAAAACCCTCACTGCAAAGGCACTACGGCGCAAAGGCCGCGCAAAGAAAAACATGTCGATCCGGTTTTCTTTGCGGGAACTCTCTGCGCCTCGGCGCCTCTGCGGTTAAGCCGTTAACCTAATCCACCTTCGCGCCACTATCCTTAACGACCTTGCTCCACTTCACCGCTTCTTTCTTAATGTGCTCCGCGTATTGCTCCGGCGTGCTGCCAACAGGCTCGATGCCGTCGCGCAGCAGGCGGTCGCGCAGTTCCGGCACTTTCAGCACCTTGGCCACTTCGCTGTAAACGCGATCCACGATGGGTCGTGGCGTGCCGCCCGGCGCACAGATGCCCGACCACGAAATCGCCTCGAAGCCCGGCAAGCCCTGCTCAGCCACCGTGGGGATGTCTTTCAGCGTTGAAAAGCGCTGGGCGCTGCTGATGCCCAGCACTTTGAGCTTGCCCGCCTGCACATGTGGCAGCGAGCTCACCGGCTGATCGAACATCAGCACCACCTGCCCGCCGATCAAATCGCTCATCGCGTTACCGGTGCCTTTGTACGGCACGTGCGTCATGCTGATGCCACTGGCCGAGGCGAACATCGCCGCCGACAGGTGCGAAGCGGTGCCGACACCCGACGACGCGTAGTTAATTTGCCCCGGACGCGCCTTGGCGATGGCGATGAATTCCCTGACGTTTTTCGCCGGCAACGACGGATGCATCACGATAATGTAAGGCAGCGTGCCGGTCTGCGTGATAGGCGTAAGACCTTTTTCCGGATCGTACGGCAGCTTGGAATAAATAAACGGCGCTATCGCAAACACGCCGGTAGTGCAGGCATGCAGCGTGTAGCCGTCGGGCGGCGCCTTGGAAACCAGTTCCGCCGCGATATTGCCGCCAGCACCCGGACGATTTTCGACCACCACTTGCTGACCGACGTTCTTGGTCATCTCCGCCGCGATCAACCGCGCCACGATATCCGTCGAACCGCCAGGCGCAAAACCGACCAGGATGCGTATGCCCTTGGCCGGATAAGTTTGCGCAGCTACTGGCGCTGCCGCTGTAGTAGCGCACAAAATACCCAATAAAAAAAAATACTTATGATTCATGACTACCTCAGTAAAATGACTGCGATGACTTCTACAACGACTTCTAGCCTGAATTTTGCATAAAGAGGGCAAAGAACACCGTAAGTGATTGGTACAATGTGAGTTATCAAGAAACACATTCGTCAACACCAACAGGTCTTTGCCCTCATGGATTCTACGCCAGAACAACTCCGATTTGCTTCGATTCCG
>CAMBGJ010000351.1 GCA_945865805.1 Bordetella parapertussis | reverse complement strand
CCAGTCTTGTGTGGTGGCTGGCTTGCTCAAGTAATATCGTCATCAAATCAATTCGCCATTACAGTAGCATCGCTCGTGCAAAAGTACAATCCCTTCCCTTTCATAACCTCTCGTTTTCAAAGGGAAATTTGTGGGTAATGATCAGCCCGCAGGGAGAGGGGCGGGGGTGAGGGAAGGAAGCACCGTGATGCAAAATGTCGCAAGGTTTGGTAATCCTCAATACTACCTAGAACAACGAAACTACAAATACCCTGTCATTCCCGCGAAAGCGGGAATCCATAACACAGTGCCATAGGGTACTCCCTATGGATTCCCGCCTGCGAGGGAATGACAAGGCAAGAGTATCTCTTCATGTCTATGGCGTTGCAGTCCTATCGACGCCAGCAAAAAATCCAACCCCAACAAAAAAGGGAAGGCCATCGGCCTTCCCTTTTTGCTGATAAAACAGCTACGACTGGCGGCTGCTTACTTCTTGGCCTTGTCGTCTTTCTTATCGTCTTTCTTGTCATCCTTCACTTTGTCGTCTTTCTTCGCGTCCTTCGCCTTGTCGTCCTTTTTGCCGCTTTTGGACTCGATGGAAGTGGCCGTCATGCGATATTGAATCGTCACACGGTCGCCCTTCTTGATGTTTTTGTCGCCTTTGGTTTCTTTGTCGCGGGCGACTTCCCATTTTTCTTTGTCTTTTTCCACCACGATCTTGGTGTCGGTGACTTCAAGCACCGGGCCGGTAACCTGATACGCATAAGCCGAGGTGCCCACCAGCATCATTGCCGCGAAAACCGCTATTGAACGTTTCATGACTTCACTCCTCCGGGTTAGTTTTGGAACGGGTGCAACACTAAAGAATCGTAACGCACTCGGCAACCACAAGATGACGTGCGAAACATAAGTATTTGTTTTTATTGACTATTTTGTAGACGAACTTATAGCCTATAAAGCTGCCGCCACGGCATCGCCCATTTGCGTGGTGCTGGCCGTGCCGCCCATATCGGGTGTGAGTTGCCGCTGTTCGGCGATCACCCGCTCCATCGCGCGCTCGATCAGCGCCGCCGCCTCAAGCGCCTTGGCATCATTACGCTTACGCCCCAGCCATTCGAGCAGCATCTGGCCGGACATGATTAACGCGTACGGATTGGCGATGTTTTTGCCGGCGATATCGGGCGCGGAGCCGTGTGTTGCCTGCGCCATCGCCTGATGCTCGCCGCACACCAGCCCCGGCGCCAACCCCAGCCCGCCCACCAACCCGGCGCCCAGGTCCGTCACGATGTCGCCGAACTGATTGGTGGTGACCACCACGTCGTACTGCTGCGGGTTCATCACCGCTTTCATCATGAAGCCATCGATCAGCACTTCGTTGAACTGCACGTCGGGAAATTCCTTCGCCACCTTGCGGCATTCATCGGCAAACATGCCGCACACCAGCCGATAGACGGGCTCTTTGTGCAGCGCGGTCACCGTCTTGCGTGGACGCGTGCGCGCGATCTCGAACGCCGCGCGCGCCACGCGGTTGGCACCACGGCGTGTAACCACGCGCGTGCCAATCGAGATTTCGTCATTGGGCCGAAACTCGCCCGCACCCGCCACCACCGTGTCGGATGACTGCAGGCCCTCGGTCACTTCGCGCAGGAACACGATATCCACATTCTTGTGCACCGACGGAATGTTCGGATACGACTTCACCGGCTTGATGTTGGCGTAGAGCTCAAAGCGTTTACGCACCGGCGGCATGATCCACGTGGGGTCGTTGCGCGGATAGGCGTTGTGGCCGATGGGGCCGCACAACCAGCCGTCGGTGTTTTCCAATTCGGCCTGTGTTTGCAGCGGAAACGTGTGCCCATGCAACTCGTGGCCAAGCTTGCCGATGGCGTGCTCGCTCCAGGCGATAGCCAGCCCCGTTTTCGCGGCGGCAGCTTTCATGACCTTGACCGCTTCGGGCACGACTTCAAGGCCGATGTCATCACCGAGCAAAATACCGATTTTCAGCACATTCATTCTCCCGTTTCGGGCGAGTATACTGGCTCGCCCACAACGGAGGAATCCCATGCTTGCGCCCTTTCGCATCACGCTATTGCTGACACTGCTGCTGGCTGCGCTGGGCACCAGCGCCCAAACCTACCCCAACAAATCCATCCGCCTGATCGTGCCCTTCCCGCCCGGCGGCGGTGTGGATTTTGTCGGACGCGTGGTCGGTCAGAAACTTTCCGAGCGCCTCGGCCAGCCAGTCGCGGTGGATAACCGCGCGGGGGCCAATGGCATCGTTGGCCTGCAAGCGCTGATGGCGGCAGCGCCGGATGGCTACACCATCGCGGCGGTTTCAGCCGGGCCACTGGCGTGTAATCCGCATCTGTATGCCAAGCTGCCCTATGACACGCTGCGAGATTTCACACCGATTGCGAACATGATCAATTTTCCGCTGATGCTGGTGGCGCATCCGTCGCTGCCGGTGAAGAACGTGAAAGAACTGATCGCGCTCGCAAAATCCAAGCCCGGCGAGATCACCTATTCGCATCCCGGCATGGGCAACACCGGCCACATCGCGGGTGAGTTGTTGAACGCCGTGGGCAAGGTGCAGACCACCGGCATCCCTTACAAAGGCACGGCGCCGTCGGTGATCGCGGTGCTGTCAGGCGAAGCGCAACTCACCTACAGCAGCATCCCCACCGCGCTGCCGTACATCCGCGCCGGACGGTTACGCGCGCTCGGCGTCGGCAACGCCAAGCGCATGCCGTCGCTACCGGAATTTCCGACTGTCGCCGAAGCGGGTCTGCCCGGCTATGAGGCGTACGCCTGGGGCGGCATGCTGGGGCCGGCGAAGCTGCCAGCGGATATTGTGAACCGCCTGTCGCGCGAAATCGTGGCGGCCATCAACACCAAGGAAGTCACCGACCGTATGCTCAACGAAGGCACCGTGCCCACGCCTTCCACGCCCGAGGAATTCACCGCTTACATCACCTCGGAACTGAAAAAATGGGGTGAAGTGATTCGCACTGCCAAGATGAAGCTCGAATAAATAGCCATATAAAACAGATAGTTACATTGCCGTACTCCATAGCACACCAAGGCTGGCTCACCCTGATAGCATCTGCTATTCTCATTTCATCGCGCCAACGCAGGCGCAACGCACACTTTTTCTTACTCAGGAGACCCTCATGAAATACAAAAAGAATGAAGCCAAAGAAGCCGCGAAAGAAATGCTGCGTGGCGTGTGGACCGCACTGCCGACGAGCTTTATCGACGCCGAGCGACTCGACGAAAAAGGCATCGCGTCAAACCTCGAACACTCAATCACCCATTTGAAAATCGACGGCCACTATTGCATCGGCAACGTCGGCGAATTCTGGGCGATGACCAACGAAGAACGCATGCGCGTGGTCGAGATCAACGTCGACGTCAACAAAGGCCGCGTACCGCTGATCGCCGGCTGCCATCACCAAAATCCGCTCGAAGCCGCCAAGCTCTCCCAACACGCGCAGGATGCCGGCGCCGATTTCGTCATCATCCTCACGCCCTACATGGCCGCGCGCGGTGATGACGCGGTGTTCGACTACTACAAATTCGTTGCCGATCGCGTCGATATCGGCATCTGTTTATTCAACACCAACCAGGGCCATCCGCTGTCGGCGAATCTTGCCAAGCGCCTCGCCACCATTCCCAACATCTGCGGCTATAAACAAGGTGTGTCAGGCATGGCGCAAGCCACCACGCTGCGCAACACCGTCGGCAACGTGATGGAAGTCAGCGTCGCCGAAGAAGCGCCGTGGCTCTACAACGTGGCGGTGTGCGGCGACCACTGGCTGCTCAACTACTGCCCGCACCTGTATCAAGTGCCCGGTTACCTGCCGGTGCGCGACTACACCCACGCCGCAGAAAAAGGCGACATGAACAAAGCTGTCGAAGTCTGCAAGAGCATCGAACCCCTGCGCGCCACCCTCGGCCGCTGGATCCCCGGCTACGGCAGCAGCAACCGCATGGCCATCGCCGAACAAAAATACTGGATGGAACTGGTCGGCATGGTCGGCGGCCCGGTGCGCGCGCCTTGTGCCGAGATGACTGAAGAGAACAAGAAGCTGATGAAGGCTGATCTTGAGGCGACGGGCTTGATTGCCAAGGCCAAGGCGGGGTTGGCGGCGGCTGCGCCGCAGAAGCGGGCGGCGTAGTTACATGCGACATTATCTCGCTTTGACAGCCATGCTGTGCGCTAACGCTATTGGCGCAGAAATGAGTTCAATTGTTGGTAAGAGTTGCGAAAAACTGGAAGGTAAGTGGCAAGGCACGATGCAAAGCCGCTTCGAAAGCACTCCTCAACCGCTGCAAATTATATTTTCTAAGGACTGCAACTACGAATGGAGCGGCGCAGTATCAACTCCTGGCGTATTGACCATAAAAACTGACGCTTTGTGGTACAGCAATAAACTTGGTTCTCGCGGAATAGTTACAATGAAGGGGGACGTCCTTGAGTGGCGAAACGCTTATACGGGAAATAACTATGTGGTAAACGTAAAACGAAGTAACGATTAGCAAGCGATCGGGTCGAACTGACGGGATGTCGCCCGTCAGTCCTCCCACACCACCGTACGTGCGGTTTTCCGCATACGGCGGTTGAGTCCAGCAAGCGCAGCCTCACGGCCTGCTCGAGAGTTCCCATGGTATACCAAAGCCCGCTCGGTTTAGCGAGCAAGGGTGGGCACGCCCTTTGTGCCCACGCGGCAACCCGACGAGCCGGAGGGTGCAAAAACGTGCCCACCCGACTTACCTGCAAATCGAAGAAACGCCACATGATCGAATTCGAAATCTCCCACACCCCGGAATCCCTGAGCCGCATTTACGCGGCCTGGTGGAAACGCCGGTTTGGCCGCATGCGGCTTATTACGATGTGCATCGCCGTCATCGCGTTCACCGTGATGTTCTCGCTACGGGCCATGCCGTGGCCGGCGGTGATCATCGCCACACTCGCTATCGCCTACGCGGTGTTCCTTGAACTGATACGCGAAACCGCGACCCGGCACGCGCTGGCGTATCTGACCCTTATGGGTGACAAGCCTTTGCGCTTCCAATTCACTAAGGAAACGCGGATTTAATAAGGAATTTTGCCAACGGAGGATGAGGGCTAAGCGTTAAGTATAGACCGTCAAGCACGAAGAGCGAAAATGAAGCCGCCAGAGCCAACCCAAGTGAGTTTCGCCCAAGCCGAATACGAGAAGAAGAAAA
>CAMBGJ010000350.1 GCA_945865805.1 Bordetella parapertussis | reverse complement strand
TTCAATCACCAAAAAAGACATCTCTGCCGCCATGCACTACCTCAACCATCGCCCCAGAAAATGCCTCGGCTTCAAAACACCCCACGAAGTCTTCTGGAAGAAGCTACACTCACATCATAACGCAGTTGCACTTCAGACTTGAATCCGCCCCTTCTGGAAAATTCGCCATGCCCAAACAACGCCTCAGTTATATCCCGCTCGAAAAAATGACGCCCGACATGCGCGCCGAAATGCAGCGCTGCGCGACGTACGGTACGCCACGCCCGGAAAGCTCGGCGGTGCGTGCGCATGTGCCAGAGTGCTTCTGGTTTTTCGCCAATGCCTGGGACGCCATTTTTCGCAACGGCGTACTCGAACACGCCATCAAGGAACTGTGCCGTGTTTACGTATCGCGCTCGGTAATTTGCGAATTCTGCGGCAACCAACGCTCAATCAAGGGTGCCGATGAAGGCCTGCGCGAAACGCACTACGACGATCTGATCGAATTCCAAAAATCCACCCAATACGACGAACGCCAGAAAGCCGCGCTATCGCTGGCCGAGGCGATGGTGTGGCGGCTCGATACTGATGACGCCTTCTGGGCGCGTATGCACAAATATTTCAGCGAGCCGGAAATCGTCGAACTCGGCTGCGCCATCGGCTTGACGCACGGCCAGCAAAGCTTTTTGCGCCTGCTCAACATCGACCATCATCAAGTCATGGCAGGCACTGCAGGATCGATGGCCCCCGGCGCCGAAACCGCCGAAGCACTGGCGAAGTTGAAGGCGTCGCCGACGTATTGGGCGAAGCGTGCCGCGACACCGAACAAGAATGCGGCTTAGAAGCTGCAAGCCTTCCCAAAAAAGCAATGTTCGAAAAAACGCTCTACGTGCAGGTACGGGAAAATCAGTTCCAGGTTCGTAACGTTGATACCGCGCGTTCGATTCAACGGAAAGCCAGCCCTGGCTTTTCTCACCAAAGAATGCTGGTCGGCAACTTTACCGCTGCACAAGAGTGTTTGAAGACCGTACTATCTGACGCGCGTGGTTCTGGATTTGTTCTTCGCACCTCGGTCGTCATTCACCCGCTTGAAAAGGTTGAAGGCGGGTTAACCCAAGTTGAAGAGCGCTTGTTTCATGAGTTGGCAGTTGGTGCGGGAGCATCAAAGGTTCTAGTTTGGGTCGGCGCACAGCTTAGTGATGCAGAAGTCACTTCAAAAATCAAAGCTGGGTAACACGTGCAAATCATCGTCTCTCCGGCAGGGTTCTCGGACTGGCCGCAACTGCTCGGCCTGCTGCGTGAATCGTTCGCCTACATGCAGTCACGCATCGATCCACCCTCCTCGCTTACGCGGATGGACATTGACTCGTTCAAGGCCAAGGCCGCGGAAGAGACGCTCATCGTTGCCATGGAGGGCCGGACGCTCATCGGGTGCGCCTTCGCGGCTGTGCAAAACGAATGCGTCTACATCGGCAAAGTCGCCGTCGCGCAGCCCGCGCGGAGCAAAGGCGTCGCACGCGCCATGCTCGCCGCCGCGGAAGACCTGGCGCGCAAACACGGGCGCGAACAGCTGGAACTTCAAACCCGAATCGAACTCGTCGAGAACCACGCCACGTTTGGCGCACTCGGGTTCGAGAAGGTGGCCGAAACCGCCCACCCGGGCTACAACCGGCCAACCAGCATCACCATGCGCAAGCGGGTGGCCGAAATTGCCGCCGAACATGTAGGTCAACCGAGGGCGCCAAGGCATCGCGCGCCCAAATATTCGCCGAGGATGAACTCCACAGCTATGACGTTCCGCCGTGCGCTCGAGAGCGACCTGCCAGCAATCGTCCGCCTGCTTGCCGACGACCCTTTGGGCGCCACCCGCGAATCCTTTGAATCGCCCTTGCCGGCGGCCTACCACCACGCGTTCGCGGCGATTGATGGTGATCCCAACAACGAGCTCGTGGTGGTCGTGGACGAAACGAACACGGTTGTCGGCGTATTGCAAATGACGTTCATCCCGTACCTCACCTACCGCGGCGGATGGCGCGCGCTGATCGAAGGTGTGCGCGTGGCATCCTCGGTGCGATCCTCCGGCGTGGGTCGCCAGCTTTTTGAGTGGGCCATACGACGCGCGATGGATCGCAACTGCCATATGGTCCAACTAACTTCGGATAAAGCACGGCCCGACGCAATCCGCTTCTATGAAACGCTGGGCTTTAAGCCCAGTCACGAAGGGTTGAAAATGCATCTGCCGCCGGGAACAGACAGCGACACGTAAAGCTTGACGCGTCCCGGGATTTACTCCGCCTTGGCGCCAGTCTCGCGCACCAGAGCGCCCCACTTCGTGGTTTCCATCGCCAGAAATTCCGCGAAGGCCTTGGGCGACGCGGACGGCGCGGGATCGATGGTATCGCTCAGCAACTGATCGCGAATCTCCGGCAGCATCAGCACTGCTGAAAAATCCTTGTGTAGTTTATTGACGATGGCCTGCGGCGTGCGCGCCGGCAGCATCAAGCCGTACCAGGCGGCGGCCTCGAATCCGGGGTAGCCCGATTCGTGCATGCTCGGAATATCGGGCAGCGCTGGCGAGCGTTTCAGCGTGGTCACCGCCAGCGCGCGCAGCCGCCCGGCGCGTATATGCGGCAACGAGGTGGCCGAACCGAAGGTAAGTTGCACGCGCCCGGCAATCAGATCCAGCACCACCGCGCCGCCGCCTTTATAGGGCACATGCAGTATGTTGATGCCCGCCACTTTGCGAAATAGTTCGCCCGCCAGATGCTGTGACGAGCCAACGCCTGCCGAGCCGTACGAGAAGTTGCCAGGCTTGGCTTTCGCCAGCGCGGCCATTTCCTGTGCGCTTTTGGCACCAACCGGCGGGTAAATCGCGAGAATGTTGGGCACTTCGGAAAGTTTGGTTACCGGCGTGAAATCTTTCACCGAATCGTACGGCAGTTTACGAAACGCCGGATTGATCGCGTGCGCGGGGCTGACGATCACCATGGTGTAACCGTCGGGCGGCGCCTTCGCGGCGATGTCGGTGCCCAGCACACCGCCCGCGCCGCTACGCGGATCGACCACCACTTGCTTGCCCCACAGGTCGGTGAGCTTGGGCGCGGACAGGCGCGCCATCAAATCTGGCGCGCCACCTGGCGCACCGAACGACAGCACCAGACGCACGGGACGCGTGGGCCAGTTGTCCGCGCCATGCGCGAACGTGCTTGCCGCCAGCAGCATGGCAAGCGCAACCGTGCGTATTGACTTGCGGCGATTCATGACAGGCGGCATTATCATAACTATTTGTTTTTATTGATATTTTTAATGGCGCTCAAAACCGCTCACGCCACACATTCTCGGAAGGCACGCCCGGCCTTCCAAAATACCGCGGCTGCAAACCCGCCTGAAACCAGCACACAAAGGTATACACGGTAAAAATCGGCACGCCCAGCCGCGCATTCAGCGCCGCCGCATACGGCGCCATGTTGTGGTTTTCGCACACGATGGCGCCGACATCGGGATTTTTCTTGAGCAACGTTTCACCCGCTTCGAGTATGTCGCGCTCGGCCTGTTCGTAGTCCATGTCGATGGTGTCGCCCAGCATCACGCGGGTGAATTCCTTGCCGTTTTCGGTGCCCATCACCGGCGTGTCGTGCGGCGCGCCGACGGCATCCCAGTGTTCCGGCGTGATGCGATTGCCCTGCACGCTCAACACGCCGACGCGCTTGCCCGGCGGCAATGTCGCCTGCACCAGCGGTATCTGCATCAGGCTCGAGCTGGCCACCGGCACGTTCACATGTGCCGCGAGCTGCTTTTGAAAAATTGCCAGAAAGCCGCCAGTGGTGGTGATGCCATCGGCGCCGTCTTTCACCAATTCCTCTGCGGCTTTCAAAAATGCCGGCCCCAGGCCCTTACCCTGCTCGTGGATCACCACGCGCGCGCTGGCACCAGGCACCACTTTGTAGAGCACCGGAAACGGCCACGTCATCGCGTTGCCGGTGTCGCCCGGCGGACGCGGCCATTTCGTATCCAGCATCAGGATGCCGATGCGCGCGCCATAGACTGTTTTGCCGCCATATCCCTGCATGGTGATTCCTTTCTTGACCGTAATCTGCCGCGCCGTATACTGCACGCACGGAGGCCCTCATGATATCGCGAATTACATTTCTGACCGGCATCGCTCTTTGCGCCACCGCGCAGGCGCAATCTTACCCGTCGAAACCCATCCGTATCATCGCGCCCTTCACCGCCGGCGGCCCGGTGGATATCGGCGCGCGCATCGTCGGGCAGAAACTCACCGAGGCGTGGGGCCAGCAAATCATAGTCGAGAATCGCGTGGGTGCCAGCGGCACCATCGGTGCCGATCTCGTCGCCAAGGCCGCGCCGGACGGCTACACGGTGTTGCTGAGCGCGTCGGCGCATGTGATCGTGCCGAGCATCATGCCCAAGCTGCCGTACGACGCAATCCGCGATTTCGCGCCGGTGAGCGTGGTGATGAGTTCGCCGTTGCTGCTGATGATCACGCCCACCTTGCCGGTCAACACGGTGAAGGAATTTGTCGCGCTGGCGAAGGCGCGCCCCGGCGAGTTGTCGTTTGCCTCGGGCGGCGCGGGTTCCAGCACGCATCTCGTCGCGGAGCTGCTCAAATCAGTGAGCGGGACGAAAATGGTGCACGTGCCCTACAAGGGCCAGTCGCAGGCGCTCACCGATCTGATGGCAGGGCAGATCCCCTTCATGTTCAACGCGCTGCCGACGGTGATGGAATTGATTCGCGGCAAACGTCTGCGCACACTGGCCATCACGTCTGAAAAGCGTTCGGCGCAGTTGCCCGATCTGCCGACCTTTGCCGAATCCGGTTACAAAGAAATGACCACCGGCTCGTGGTATGCCGTGTGGCTGCCTGCGAAAACGCCGGAAGCCATCATCAGCCGCTGGCACACAGAGATCGTGCGCATTATTGCATTGCCGGATGTCAACGCGCGGTTACGTGATCTGGGTGCGGAGCCCGTGGGCAACACGCCGGCCCAGTTCGATGCGTTTCAGAAGGCGGAGGCGGTGCGGTGGCAGAAAGTGATACGTGATTCGGGGGCCAGTACGAATTAGCGAACTGGTGTCGTGTTGCAGACAATACAGTACATAAAGCAGGCAACCTCCCACACCCGTCATTCCAGCGAAAGCTGGAATCCAGAGCGTGCGCTACGCGAAGCGTCTAAAATTTTGATCCAGCGGATGGATTGACACACTGGATTCCAGCTTTC
>CAMBGJ010000349.1 GCA_945865805.1 Bordetella parapertussis | reverse complement strand
GAGCCAAGTTTCTGCTTACGGTTACGCGGTGATTTTTTTCCTGCGCCGCGCCGCCACGAAACCCATCAGGCCTAAGCCGACAGCCAGCATGGTGTAGGTCTCGGGTTCGGGCACTGCGGTAAAGACGAGGTCTTTTGCCGCAATCATGCCCGTAGAGCCATCGCTATCGGGGGCCAAGACGTCAGCGACGAACCAAAATAAGTTAGAGTTCGACATGAACCTTTCGCCCGACCCAAGAAAATAATCCGAAGGGCCGTTGTAACGGCCACCGATACCAAAAAATGTAATGCCATTGGTGCTTGTTACCCGGAAGTCAAGAGGGGAAGAAACACCAGGAGCCCCGTTGTTTGTACAGCAGCCTAGTCCGTAATTAAAGGTGCCATAAGTACCACCGTTCCACGTAGTCAGCGGACTATTGACTTGCCACGGTACGGTTGCCTGAGTGACCGTGGCCGTGCCCGGACTGGTCAGGTTGAAGCCGAAAGGCACGTGATTACTCGAATTGCCGGTATCGACAAACTTCAGACCATAATACAAATCCACGTGCACATCCACATACGCGCCAGTGCCGCTTCCGCCTTCGCTCAAAGTAACCAGGCCGTAGTAGGGTGGCGTGTTTGACGTGTTGTTGTTGGGGCTGCCAGCCAAAGTGGCAAAAGCGCCAACCGCTGTGTATTCAAGATAGGATTGATAGGTAGCAGCATTCGCGGAAACACCGGAAAACGCCACTGTTGCCGCGACGAGGGGGGCTAGTAACACAGATTTGAAATTCATGATTTATTCTCCAAGCCAATTTTAAGTCGTTGTTTAACGATACTGCCTTAACCGCATTAACCTTCAAAGAATTACGTAACTTTACTAGCACTGACGGAGCCAATGGTAGTAGTGTATAAAAACATTGCAATAGCCCGTTTGGACTGTTTTTGGGCCTTTTTGAGCACTATTTCACACTTGCTTTGATATAGTCGGCGCCGGGTAGCGTAGGCTTGGGCAGGGGTTATCTGACTTAACGCGCCTATTTAAAGGTGAATAATCGAATTTTCCGAAAAACATCGTCTAAATAGATGAATTAGATGAAATTCTTGGCGGCAAGTGTGCTGCGGGCCACTAGTCCGTCTTTTTGCTCTTGATGCGCATACGCAAAAAACCCCATCTCAGAATTTCTATCGCTGTCGCGCTGCTTGGCCTTTGCCCGCCGTGGGCGCACGCAGCGGACTTTGCCGCGCGCTGCAACCTGTTGACCAATCAGGCCAATGTCATGGTTGAGTTTCAGGATCGTGAGGTCATGACGGATGAATCGAGCACGGTGCAGGCGCTGAATGAAATGTCGGGCAAGCTTGTGGGCGGGCCGAGCAATATCCTCGGGTTAACGCACGCCAAGCCGTCGTTTCAGATGAATGTCATGGTGCGCGCGATCACGAATGAAAAAGGGCAAGCCTGCGCGATACCGAATATCAAGTTGACGCTGGGCTTTTCAGCGTTCGTGGTTTATCTCGCGCGTGATTTGACGGATGGCTGCCGGCGCGAAGTCATACGCGCGCACGAGCAGGAGCACGTCGACACCTGGAAATCGCATCTACGCGCCAGCGCGCAAATGCTGCCGGGGGTGTTGCGGCGAGAATTGGGTGAAATGGGCGAGGCGCGCATCTATGATTCGCGCGAGGAAGCCGAGGCCGCCGTGCGCACGCAGGCTACCGGTTTGGTGACGCCTTGGCTGGCGCGTATTGCCGCTGCGGCAACCGAAGCGCAACTGGCGATAGATACGCCGATGTCGTATACGGGGGTGGTAAACCGGTTGCGGGCTTGCCCTGGCGGGGCGCGCGGCGGGCGTTAAATTAGTTATGAAAAAAATACCGTGACCATTTTAGCCCGAACAACAAATTCAAAGGCATTCGCCACAGAGGTCACAGAGGACACAGAGAACACAGAGGAAAAGCGGTTCTCTGTGTCCTCTGTGTCCTCTGTGGCAAAAGAGGTTTTAAGGTTTTTATCGCTGCGCCGATAAGTTAAAAATATCAATAAAATCAAATAGTTAGATTTCGGGGCCTGCGAACAATTCCATCGTAACCTTGGTGGCCATGGTGATGGCGTTGCCGTGCTCATCCTCGAGCACGGATTTCACCGGTGCCGCGAAGCGGGTTTCCATGGTGATGGTGTCGACGGGCATGCTGTACAAATACCCTTGGTAGGTATCGCAGTTCAGCGTGCGCAGAAACGCCAGTTGGGTGGGGGTTTCCACACCTTCCGCCACCACGCTCAGGTTGAGCTCTTTGGCGATGGCGATGATCGCGCCGATGATGGCGACCGCGCGCGCGTTGTCGGTTTCGTCGTCGATGGCCTTGACGAAGCTGCGGTCGATTTTGAGTGTGTCGAGCGGCAGGCGCTGCAGCACACTCAGGGACGAGTAGCCGGTGCCGAAGTCGTCCATCGCGATGCGGATGCCGAGCTCGCGAATGCGGCGCAGGATGGCAA
This sequence comes from Bordetella parapertussis, assembly GCA_945865805.1. GTDB lineage: Bacteria > Pseudomonadota > Gammaproteobacteria > Burkholderiales > SG8-41 > UBA5216. The sequence continues at coordinate 2,748 of CAMBGJ010000349.1, read as the reverse complement.
TCGCTTCCTCGACTTCTTCCATCAGCATGGTTTCGGTGATTTCGAGCATCAGCCAGCTCGCAGCGATGCCGTGCGTCATCAGCGCCTGGCGCACCGATTTCACCAGGTCATCGCCCAATTGTGCGGCGGAGACGTTGACCACGATATAGGGGATGGCCACGCCGTTTTCTTGCCAGGCCTTGATGGTGCGGCAGGCTTGATCGAGTATCCATTGGCCCAGTGGCACAATCAGGCCGGTTTCTTCTGCTACCGGGATGAACTCGTTGGGTGAGACTATGCCGCGCGTCGGGTGGTGCCAGCGGACCAGCGACTCCGCGCCGCGGATTTCGCCGGTGGCCACGATCACCTGTGGCTGATAGTGCAGTACGAATTCGCCGTTCTCGAGGGCGGCACGCAATTCGCGTTCCAGTTGCGCGCGGCGCAGCATGCGCTGGTTCATTTCTTCGGCGTAGAACTGGTAATTGTCGCGCCCCAGTTCCTTGGCGTGATACATCGCGATGTCGGCGTTTTTCATCAGCGTGGTGACATCGCCACCGTCAGCCGGATAAAAGCAGATGCCGATGCTGGCGGAGGTCAGTGCATCGTGTCCGCGCAAATGGTAGGGCGTGGTCAGTGATTTCAACATGCGATCGGCGATCACCGACACAATGCCGCCATCGGTGACATCGGTAAGCAGCACAACGAATTCGTCGCCACCCAGCCGCGCCACGATATCCACCTCGCGCACGCATTCGGTGAGCCGCCGGGCGCATTCGATCAGCAGATCGTCGCCGGCGGCGTGGCCCAGCGTGTCGTTGACCAGTTTGAATTTATCCAGATCGATGAACATCACCACCAATTGCGTGTGCGCGCGCGCGGCGCGGGCGATGGCTGCCTGCATCTGCTGCATCAGCATGCTGCGGTTGGACAAGCCGGTGAGTGCGTCCTTGGTCGCCAGGTGCTCAATGCGACGCTCAGCTTTCAGTCGCTCAGTGATATCACGCACGACTACGGAGTAACCCAGCGGGCTTTTGTCTCCCGTGCTCAGAGGGGTGACCACCATATTCGCTTCGAATTCTTCGCCTCTTTCGTTGACCAGTTTGGTGTCGGTTTCAAAGCGATCGGTTGACACTACCGTGGCCAGGGCGGCATCACGCGCAGCGCGCGCCTCCTCGGTGTTCTTGAAGATGCGCTCGAACGACACGCCTTCCATGTCATTGGCCTGGTAGCCCAGGATGCGCGTACTGGCGGCATTCCAGCTGGTGATATAGCCGTCTGGATCAATCGAAAAAATGGCGTAATCCCGCACGCCGTCGAGCAGGGCGCGCAATTGCGTGGCCTGGTCTTCGTGCATGGTTTTTGTCACCGTGGTGTTTTGCAACTCGGCGACCATGTGATTGAAGTTTTTGGCGAGTGCCATGTATTCTTCATCGGCATCGAGTTCGATCCGGTGGTTTAAGTCACTCGCAGCCACGGTATCGGCGCTGGCGGCCAAACGCTGGATAGGGGTCAGGATCGCCAGCCGCACATAACGCGCGGCCAACACCGCCAGCAGCGCCAACAGCAGCGACATGCCGCCCGCGAGCACCAGCACCCGCACCATGCCCGACGCGGCTTTGGTGTCCGCCTCGTTGGTGATGAGCTTGAGTTTCGGTCGGATGCGGGTGTTGATCAGATCCACCGCTTCTTCCTGCATGGCCAGCATTTTTTTCACGTCGGCCCGCTGTTTATCACTTGCGGGAACGCCGGATTCACGGCTGGTCATGATGTCCAGGCTGATTTGATCGAGCGCCTTGAATTTGCCAGTAATCTCGAGCCCGGTGTTTTTCCATTCGCCCATACGCGACTGCATCAGCAGACGATCGGCGTTTTGACGGATGCGCTCGCTGTGCTGCTGGTATGCCTGGAGGTGTTGCGAGTTTCCTGTTTCGAGGTATTGCAGCACTTTAAGTCCGCCCGATACGGTATCGCTCTCAAGGGCAGCGGTGGTGGTCAGCACCGTCTCGCTCAGGTCGTGCGATTCGCGCAAGGTCTGTATCGCCGACATCGACACAAAATACGTCGTGCACATGGCCATAACGGCGGCAGCCAGGATAGCGCCAGCACCCCATGCCACTTTTTGGCTGATCGATTTACGCATGAAAATCCGACAGATACGGCATAGGGTTAGTCAACGTTGGCGCTAGGAAGGAGAGTTCGATGATACGTGAGCAGATGAGGGCTGTGACAATTCTGCTAGATATATTTTGTCTGCATACGCCGGCGTGTAAAAAGCTACCTGAAAACACAGATGATACGCTGCGGTTTTAAATGACTCGTGATCTGTTGCGTACCGTCCGACGGCTATAGGCAAGCGCGCATCGCAAACCCCCATCGCAGAACTGCGCCAATACGGGTTGATCTCCGGGAAAATTTATTTAATAAAATCAATTAGTTACGAAAATAAGGCCAAAGAAGGTAGTGAGTTTGTTTGGGGTCTCGGGTAGAAGCGGCTTGCTGCGTCATCCCTGCCTCGGTCAGTCCGGCCTTTTTTGCAGCTGCGGAGCAGGCGGCGGCTGCATCGGCCGTTCGCGCGTAACCCCAGGGCAATTGCATCAAAACCCTATAAGAATGAAATAGTTATGGGCACCTCTAAAAATAGCTTAATTTCGAGGCACATTGTAAACGTTGGGCGGGTATGTACGTTGTAAGGTTAAATCACCGAGACGAAGCCAAAGCAAAATGCCCATACGCCTTCAACCGAGCTTTTTCGACATTCATGAGCGCAGC
>CAMBGJ010000348.1 GCA_945865805.1 Bordetella parapertussis | reverse complement strand
CAATCAGCTACGCAATGAGGTGCGCTTTCCGCTTTCACTCCGCCGCCAACCAGCGCCGCCATTGGTGCGTGTCACGATTGCACCCGGCACGAGCGAGACGCTGTTTACTTTATCGCTCGACGCGATCCTGTTCCTCAACCCGGCACTGCCAAGCGGCGAATGGGGCTGGGGCTATGCGCCCGGCACACCCGTGCCACGCGGCGCGCCACCGATATCGCCGCTACACCCCCATTACGGTCTTGGCTGGGAAATCCGGCGCGGCGAATCCGCCACACTGACCGCCCAAATCGAAGTGGACGGAGAAGTGGATGGCGCGGTAAGTAGCCTACGCATCAAATCCAAACCGCTGGACATTCGCGTAGACAAACCGCGCTTCGAGGAAATCAAGGCCATGGTGCGTTTTGATAGCGCGCAAGCGCTGGCGCGAAAGGATGACTGGTATTACGAAATCCGGTTCACCGTCGTCAAGGCGATACAGGGAACACTGAAATCGGAGGAACGCACAATGACCCTGCCCTCGCAACCTGGCGAGCAATTGATGCGCGAGGCGGGCGTGCGGTCGGACGATATGGGCAAAACCTACACCTTTGCCAGCCCTACGATGACGCCCACCTTCGCCCGTATGCAACCTGCCGGAAGGCGACCGGCCAGCTTGATATTGACGGGGTTTGCGAAAAAATAGCAACGCAGGGTTTGGCGTTCACCGGCGGCACGCTAGTGTAGCGTTGCATTCTTGACGGAACGTTTGAAACCATGAATTCAAGGTTCGCGTAGAAATATCCCCACCGTCATTCCAGCGAAAGCTGGAATCCAGTGTGTCAATCCATCCGCAGGATAAAAATTTTAGGCGCTTCGCGTAGCGCACACTCTGGATTCCAGCTTTAGCTGGAATGACGGGTGTGGGAGGTTGCCTGCTTTAAGTACTGAATTGTATGCAACACTACACTAGGATAAATATCATGTAACTATACGTTTTAATTGATATTTATTTAACTTTTTCCCAATGCAGTTTTATCCTGATTTCCCTTGCGCCATTTTTCGTGTCGCAACCCCAGCCACCCATTCACCACCAACGCCCCCACGATCAACGCCCCGCCCGCCAGCGCAGCATTCCCCGGCGCCTCCCCCACGCCCAGCCACACCCACAGCGGCGCGAGAATTGTTTCAACCAAGGCCAGCAAGCCGATTTCTGCCGCGCGCAAATGCTGCACGGCGAGCGTCGCCAGCCAGCAGCCGACGCCCAGTTGCACGCAACCCATCAGCGCCAGCAGCGACCCATCGCGCGCCGCTGCTTCCAGCGGCCAGCCGAGTAGCAGCGCGGGGGTGGCTGCCATCACGCCTGAAAGCAATACTGTGGGCAGCAGGTCGGGGGCTTGGCCGTCCATGCTACCCCGCACCTTACGCACGCAAATGATCTGACAGGCATATAGCACGGGGATGCACAGCGCGAACAAATTACCCAGCAGATGGCCAGTGTCCAAGCCGGAGCCGAACATAATCGCCACACCGCCCAGCGCCAGGGCGATCGCCATCCAGGTGTGCCACGCCACGCGCTCGCGCAGAAACAGCAACCCGGCCAGTGCCGCGAACAGCGGCGACAGACTCATCAGCACAAAGGTATTGGCCGCCGTGGTGTTGGTCAGCGCCAGGATGAACAAATAAATTTGCGCCGCAAGACAAGCCCCTGCGAGCACCCCGGCGCGCCCGATGCCGCGCACGCTGGCCCACGCGCCGCGCCCACGCAGCGCGAGCAGCAGCACGCCCAAAAACGCCGTCATGAACAACGCCCGCCAGAAGACGATTTCCCATACGTCTTTGAGTACGAGGCTGCGCACGATGATGCCGCCGAGGCTCCAGCACAGGCCCGCGCCGAGCATCAGCAGGACGCCGCGCGAGCGGTTGGGCAAAAATGAGTTTTCCATAAAAAACCATTATAAAACAAATAGTTATATACTGACGCCGTTAGCGCCACGGTTTGCCACTGTATTGACGGCTCGCGGTTGCGCCGGTACCCCGCGCCGCATCAATCTGGCACAATCACCCCAACCCATGAACGCGCCCACCCCCTTGATTCAACCCAACCCACCGAGTCAGCTCGCCCGCAAGCCCGATTTGCTGATCGTGGACGATGATCCGCTGATCGCGGATACGCTGAATTTCGTGTTGAGTCAGGATTTCACGGTCTGCGTCGCGGATTCGCGCGCGCAGGTGCGCAGCGTGCTGCGGCAGTTGGAAGCGCCGCCCGCGCTGGCGCTGGTGGATCTGGGTTTGCCGCCCACGCCGCACCGGCCCGATGAAGGCTTTCAGTTGATTGGTGAGTTGCTGGCTTATTCGCCGGCGATAAAAATCGTTGTGCTGTCGGGGCAGAACGACGAGGCAAATGCACGTCACGCTAGGACGCTGGGCGCGATAGAGTATGTCGCCAAGCCCACCGACCCGCAGCGGCTGAAACAGTTGCTGTTGCAGGCGTTGCAGGTAAGCGCGGTCGAAAGCAACACCACCGCAGCCGGTTTACTCGGCGCGTCGGCCCCGATTGAAAAGTTGCGTCAACAGGTGACGCAGTTTGCGGCGTCACCGTTTCCGGTGCTGGTGCACGGTGAATCCGGCAGCGGCAAGGAGTTGGTCGCGCGCGCGCTGCACGACCAAAGCACACGCGCGGGCAAGGCGCTGTATGCACTGAACTGCGCGGCGATTTCGCCCACACTGGTGGAGCCGACGTTATTCGGCTACGCCAAGGGGGCGTTCACCGGTGCCAACAGCGCGCGCGCAGGCTACTTCGAGGACGCGCAGGATTCCACGCTGATCCTCGATGAAATCGGCGAGCTGCCGCTGGATTTGCAAGCCAAGCTGCTGCGCGTGCTGGAGAACGGCGAGTTTCAGCGCGTCGGCGAAACTTTGAGCCGCACCTCGAACGCGCGCGTGGTGGCCGCCACCAATCGCGATCTCAAGCAGGAAATTCGCGCCGGACGCTTTCGTGCGGATTTGTATCACCGGCTGTCGGTGTTCACCATCGATGTGCCGCCGCTGCGCGAGCTGGGCGATGATCGTCTGGCGCTGCTGGAGCACTTTCGCCTGTTTTATGCGCGGCAATCGAACCTTGCGCCCTTTACGCTGGATGCGCGCGCGGGCGAGGTCTGGCTTCGTTACGGCTTTCCCGGCAATGTGCGCGAGCTGCGCAATATCGTCATCCGCCTCGCCACCAAGTGCCCTGGGCAAACCGTCAACGAGCAACAATTGCGCGCCGAGCTCGATGCCGATGCGGCGCTGCAAGCGCCCGGCGCCACGGCGGCAAATCTGTCCACGCCGACGGACAACGCCGCGCTCACCGACAGCGCACGCAAACAATTGCAGGCGCAAGCCGGGCGCGGCTTTAATCTCGATGAAACGCTGGCGCGCTGGGAGCGCGGCTATGTCGAGGCGGCGCTGGATCTGTCGCAGGGCAATCTGTCGCGCGCGGCCAAATTGCTCGGCGTCAATCGCACCACGCTCTACAGCCGCATGCAAAACTATGCGCTGGATACTACTGACAAAAATAATCAATAAATCAATGTATTACGAATTCTTCGGTCTTAGCCAGGCGCCGTTTCGGATCACGCCGAATACGGATTTTTTCTTTGGCGGCGGCAACCGCGGGCCGATCCTCGAAGCGTTGATTTACGCCGTCACCAACGGCGAAGGCATCATCAAGGTCAGCGGCGAAGTCGGCAGCGGCAAAACCATGCTGTGCAATATGCTGCTGAAGCGGCTGCCGGAGAACGTCGAAACGGTGTATCTCGCCAACCCCAGCGTGTCGCCGGATGAAATCCTCCACGCCATCGCGTTTGAATTGCAGTTGGGCAGCACGCGTCAGGCCACGCGTCTCGAAGTGATGCAGGCGTTGCAGGATTATCTGTTGAAGCGCCACGCCGAAGGCAAGCGCGTGGTGATCTTTGTCGAGGAATCGCAGGGCATGCCGCTGGCGACGCTGGAAGAAATTCGCCTGTTGTCGAACCTCGAAACACGCAACGACAAGCTGCTGCAGATCGTACTCTTTGGCCAGCCGGAGCTCGACGAAAACCTGCGCCAGCCGAATATCCGCCAGTTGCGCGAACGCATCACGCACAGCTTCGGCCTGGCACCGCTCACCGCCAACGAAGTGCGCGAATACCTGATGTTCCGCCTGCGCGCGGCCGGCTATCACGGGCCGGATTTATTCAGCGACAAAATCGTCAGCATGATTTCGCGCGCCTCGGGCGGCTTGACGCGGCGCGTGAATCTGATCGCTGACAAGGCGCTGCTCGCGGCATTTTCCGAAAACACCCACACGCTGAAACCGCGTCACATTGAAGCCGCGTTGCGTGACAGCGAATTCAGCCACGTCGCGGTGCGCTCTGCCCCGGCCGTGCGCTGGACCTGGCTGTTGGCAGCGCTGGGCGGTGCGGCGCTGGGTGCGGCGGGCTACGCGTGGATTGCCGCACAGTTAACCCCGCCACCCGCGCCGCAAGTTGCTGCACCGGCGGTGCCCGCAAAGCCCGCCGTTCCGCCCCCGGCCCAGCCCGCCGTGCCAGAGCCTGCGGCCAGTCCCGTTGTGCCCGTCACCGCTGCGCCTGCCGCAGAAACCCCACCCGCCACGGCGACTACAGCTACCGCCACCGAAATTGCCAAAAAAGCCACAGGCGACATCCTGCAAGATCGCCTCGATGCGACCACTATATGGATGTCGCAACAAAACGACGCTGTTTGGACGCTACAAACGCTTTCCAGCGACTCTGCCGAAGACTTAAGGAATCATCTTAAAATTCTCTCTAAATCCATTGATATTAATAGCATTTTTGTGTATCGTAGAAATGGAAATGCCGACCAAAAAGCGATGTTTTCGGTACTCTACGGCAGCTACGGCAGCAGGGCCGACGCCGAAAAATTGCTGGCGGAGCTGCCGGCCCAACTGAAATCAAATCGCCCGTGGCCGCGCACCGTCGAAAGTATCCGCGCCGAACTGAAGTAGCAGGAATCGTTGGTCGGGCGCCACGCACGAGAAGGAATGGTATGCACGCTACGTTGGCCTCTGACAAAGACATCCGGCACGGCGGCGAAGGTCGGCTGATGCCTGCGGCTGCTTTGCGCCGGGTGACGCTCACGTTTACGTTCGCCGCGCCAACGGCGTTCGCCGCCGGCTGCGGCGCGCCGCGCGCACCCAGTATCCCGCCCTCGCAAGGCCACATCACTGCCCCCGCGCCCAAAGCTGAAGCCGCCGCTGCCA
>CAMBGJ010000347.1 GCA_945865805.1 Bordetella parapertussis | reverse complement strand
CCAGCGAACGGCTGCGCGGCTCGGTGGGCAGCGAGCTCAAGCAGACGCGCGATACCTTGCACGCGCTGCAACTGACGCTCACACAAAACCTGGCGCAGCAAAGTGCTGCCATGAGCGAACGGCTGACGGAAACCACGCGTTCGCTGAATGCCAAAATCGACGAACGCCTGGATCAGATTTCCGGCAAGGTCAGCGAGCGGCTCGACGAAGGCTTCAAGAAAACCAATGAAACCTTTGTCAGCGTGATGGCGCGGCTTGCCACCATCGACGAAGCGCAGAAAAAAATCGACGGCCTCACCGGCAGTGTGTTGAGTCTGCAAGAGTTGCTCGGCGACAAGCGCGCACGTGGCGCTTTCGGTGAAGTGCAGCTGGAGGCGCTGGTACGCAATGTGTTGCCGACCAGCGCGTATGAAATGCAGTGTTCGATGTCCAACGGCACGCGTGCCGATTGCGTGCTGAAACTGCCGCCGCCCACCGGCATGGTGGCGGTGGATTCCAAGTTTCCGCTGGAAAACTATCACCGCATGTTCGATCCGCAAACCAGCGAGGTCGATTTCGCGCTGGCGCAAAAGCAGTTCAAGGTGGATGTGCGTAAACACGTCGATGACATCTCGCGCAAATACATCATCGCGGGTGAAACAGCCGACGGCGCAGTGATGTTCATCCCGGCCGAGGCGGTGTTTGCCGAGATACATGCGCACCACGCCGAAGTGGTGGAATACGCCAACGCCCGACATGTGTGGATCGTATCGCCGACGACGTTGATGGCCGTGCTCAATACTGCGCGCGCGGTGCTGAAGGACGTGGAAACGCGCAACCAGATCCACGTGATCAAGGACGAGCTGATGAAGCTCAGCGTCGATTTTTCGCGTTTCGACGACCGCATGCGCAAGCTTGCCGACCATGTGCGTCAGGCGCACGAAGACGCGCAGCAGGTGCAGATCAGCAGCCGGAAAATCTCGCAACGCTTTGCGCAGATTGAAGGGGTGGAGTTGGAGGACGTACCAGCGCCATTGCTCAAGGTGGTGGAGAGCAAGGACGCGTAGCCTCAGCCGACAATGCGAATACCGCCATTCCCGCGCAGGCGGGAATCCATAAGCCGTCGCAACTGGCGCATGTGTTATGGATCCCCGCTTTCGCGGGAATGACAGGGTTACTTAGGTGTTTTAATTGTAACTAATTGATTTTGTTGAATTTTTTAAAGAAACGTCGGCGCGAACGCATTCTGCGTGAGGCGCATCTCGATGATGCCGAGTGGCAGCGCGCGCTGGCTGATTACCGCTTCACCCGTGCGCTCGATGCCAGCGAACGCGCGCGCCTGAAGCAATGGGTCATTCTGTTTCTCGCCGAAAAGCCCATCCACGGCGCAGGCAATCTCAACTTTGATAACGGCGCGCGGCTGGCGATCGCGATACAGGCGTGCATGCTGATTTTGAACCTGGATCTGGATTGGTATAAAAGCTGGACGGAAGTCATTTTGTATCCCGGCGAATTCGTGGCGCGTCACGAAGAAATGGACGAAGCAGGCGTGGTGCATGTGGTCGAGGAAGCCATGAGCGGCGAATCGTGGCCGCACGGCACGGTGGTGTTGTCATGGGCGGACGTGCGTCAGGCGGGCAGCGATGGTTACAACGTGGTGATCCACGAATTTGCCCATCAGATCGACATGCTGAACGGCGACGCCAATGGTTTTCCGCCGCTGCATCAGGACATGAGCCGCGCGGCGTGGGCAGGTGCGTTCAGCAAGGCCTACGCGCATTTCTGCCAGCGCGTTGACGATTGGGAGGACACGGTGATTGATGAATACGCTGCGGAAAACCCGGCTGAGTTTTTTGCCGTCATGAGCGAAGCGTTTTTTGAAACGCCACAGGCGGTGCGCGGCGAGTATCCCGAGGTATATGCGCAACTGGCGCTGTTTTACCGGCAGGATCCGGCATTGCTAAAAGTTGTATAAAAACAACAGCTTATGATGGATTTCGTCACTCAGGCTGACGCTGACTGTAGGGGTGGGTTAACTCGTGTATCATCCGCGCTTGGCACTACAGGACATCAGCGTCGCCTTATCCGGTTTGCGGTCGCGTCCCTTGAGTGACCAATCGAGGCGAATCAAAGCGAAGCGTATTTTCTTCTGCCGTGGCGGCAAGGTCATCGGAACCAGCCCGGCGATTCCCCGAATCCATAAACCCCAAGTCAACGTTTTCCAAGCGTGATCTAAACGTCGTCTAAACGTCGGGTTGGCCTGAACCGGTTGTCGCGGTTTTTTCCGCCGCAGGCTGATCGCAGGGAGAAATTTTTTTGAGTCAGTTGTTTGCCGATCTTGGGCTGATGCCCGAATTGACGCGCGCTGTCGCCGATACTGGCTACACGCAACCTACGCCGGTGCAAGTGCAGGCGGTTCCCGTAATACTCCAGGGCTTTGACGTGCTCGCCGGGGCGCAAACTGGCACCGGTAAGACCGCCGGATTTATGCTGCCGTTGTTGCAGCGGTTGATGGAAAATCCGCCCGAGCCCGGCACCTACCCGGTACGTGCGCTGATTGTCACGCCCACGCGCGAACTCGCAGCGCAAATCGAAGAAAGCGTGCACGTCTATGGCAAATATCTGCCATTGCGCTCGTCGGTGATTTTTGGCGGTGTCGGCATGGCACCGCAGTTGGAGGCGCTGAAAGCCGGTGTCGATATACTGGTGGCAACCCCCGGACGGCTGCTCGATCACGCGAATGAACAAACCGTTGATCTGTCGCAGGTGGAAATCCTCGTGCTGGACGAAGCCGACCGCATGCTCGACATGGGCTTTATCCACGACGTTAAACGCATCCTCGCGCTGTTGCCGCCGCAGCGGCAAAATCTGCTGTTCTCGGCGACGTTTTCCGACGAGATTCGCGCACTGTCCGGCGATCTGTTGCACGACCCGGTGATGGTGGAAGTGGCGCGCCGCAATGCCGAATCCGAACTGGTGGCGCAGCGCGTGCATCCGGTGGGGCAGGAGCGCAAGCGTGCGCTGCTCGCACATCTGGTGAAGACCGGCGACTGGAAACAGGTGCTGGTGTTTACCCGCACCAAACACGGCGCGAATCGTCTGGCGCATCAACTCGGGCGCTCGGGCATCTCCGCTACGGCCATACACGGCAACAAAGGGCAGGGCGCGCGCACCAAGGCGCTGGCTGACTTCAAGGCGGGGCTGGTGCGTGTGCTGGTGGCCACCGATCTGGCCGCGCGCGGTCTGGACATCGAGGAACTGCCGCATGTGGTGAATTACGATATGCCGCAAGTCGCCGAAGACTATGTGCATCGCATCGGCCGCACCGGGCGTGCGGGCAGCACCGGCGAGGCCATTTCACTGGTGTCGCCAGAAGAACAGCCGCTGCTGGCGGAAATCGAAAAACTCATGCAGCGCACGGTGGAACAAACTGTGATTGCCGGTTTCGAGCCGGGCAGTGAGCCACCGCCGCGTCCGGGCCAGCCGCCACAAGGTGGCCAGCAACGCCCACCACGTGAGCCACGTGAGCCGCAGGCAAACAACGGCGCGGAGCGCGAGCCGCAACAGGAAGGCCAGCCACGCGAAGGCAGAGAAGGCGGTGGACGCGGACGGCGCCGTGGGCGTGGCCGCAACCGTCAGGGCGGGGAACAACGCGGCGAAGCCATCGCTGGTGTAGCAGGTGTGTCAGGTGTGTCAGACATGGAGGCCGTCGCAGACGCGGGAGACGCCACAGCAGTGGTCGCCGGTATCGGGGAAGCGCAGCGTGAAGCGCAGCCTACTGGACGCCGGGAGCCCCGCGAACCCCGTCAGCCCCGCGAGCCTCGTGAGGCCCGCGAATCCAGCAAAGAGGCACGCGATAATCGCGGTAATCGTGACCCCAACCATAACCGTGCCAGCCGCCAGGAAGCGCTGCGCGAGGATCGCGACAATCGCGGTAATCGCGATACTACCCAGCGAGGCCAGCGTCGGCCCGTCATACTCGACGATGATTTCGGCAACCGCATTCCGCCGGTTAAGCAGCCGCACGGCATCCGCGCCCGCATCGCTGCCGGGGATATCGACGAAGCGCTCGACAACATCGGCAATCGCATACCGCCGCTGCCGAAGAATCAGCGCAATTTAGAGGAAGGTGAAGAATTCAATTTCAACGTGGCATTGCCCGCGCCGCAAATTTTTTCTGAAGATGACGACGGGCAGCAACCGGATTCCAACGCGGGGCAGATGTTCCCTTCATCCGCCGGATTCATGAGCGCTACGCGGCCACGCCGTGGCGGAGGCCGTGGCGGTAATCGCGGTGCTAATAGAGGCAGCGAACGTGGCGGTGACCGCGGGGGTCGCGGCATTAAGCGCGCCAATGGTGACAATGGCGGCAATCGCGGTAATGGCGCAAATGCCGGCAACCGTACCAATCGAGCCAATCGTGTCAATGGTGGCAATGCAGGCAATAACACCAACGGCAACAATGGATACAACGGCAACGCAGCGGGCAATGGAGCGGGTTTAGGAATCGAAGGCGCTGGCGGGAACGGTAATAACCGCAATCGCGGTAACAACAAGCGCCGCCGCGGACAGCCTCAGCGCGGCCAGCAAGCGCAGGGGCAACAACAGCAGCAGCGGCAAGGTCAGCCACCGCGCCAGGGCCAACAGCCGCGTCAGCAGCAAAACCAGCAGCGGCGTGGGAATAACGCCGGCGGCACTCGGCAGGAGCGTCCGCAGTAAGGCGGGCTGTGTGCTCAGGCGCCCAGCGGGGCGCTAGCCGGCTTTTTTCTCGCCGCCCAGCGCCTTGACCAGATCATCAAGCATCGCGGCCAGTTCGCCGGTCATCAAGGTGAAGTCGATGTCGAATTGCTCCTCGGCATCTTCGGCCTGATCCTGCGTATCGTCTTTCAGAATATCGAGAAACGCCACGCGCTTGATCTGCAACTGGTCGGTCAACACGAACGACACGCGGTTCTTCCAGGTCATGCCCAGACGCGTGGCGGTTTTGCCGCCAGCGATGTGTTCGCGGATTTCGCGGCCTTCCAGCGGGTGATTCACATAGCGCACCACCGCGCGGCTGTCGCCCGAGGCTTTGAGCTCCAGGTCTTGATCGATGGTAAACGGCGCGGGCACTTTGCCCGAGCTGAGCCAAAGCGTCATTTGCGCCGAAGGCGATTGTTTACATTCCAGCCGCTTGGGTTCGAGTTCGATATCGGCGCCGAGCAGTGATTCCAGCAGCTCGTCGGCCTTTTTGTCGGCGGCGGTGTCGATCACCAGCCAG
>CAMBGJ010000346.1 GCA_945865805.1 Bordetella parapertussis | reverse complement strand
CGATCTGATGGTCAACGCCTTTGAGCAGCAGCGGCCCCAGGTCCGACGATAAGCCGCCGCCCGCAAAGTCTGCGCGAATGGTACAGCCCGGACTCGAAGCAAATCGCAGTTGTTCTGGCGTAGAATCCATGGAGGGCAAAGACCTGTTGGCGTTAACGAGTGGGGAAGTCAATAATCCTCATTGTACCAAGCACTTGCAGTATTTTTTACCCTTTTTATGCAAAATTCAGGCTAGCGTGCATTTCATAAGTATATGATTTTATTGATTTTTTTGATGGAGCTTAAGTAAGTATGACTCAGCCGGATTTCACTGAACACCGCTCGATGCTGCTGGATAGCGTCACCGATTTCGCGCGTGGCGTGCAAGTCGCGCGCGTGCGTAAACTGCGCGAGACCAGGGACGAGTGCGACCGCAAAGTGTGGGCGCAAATGGCCGAGCTCGGCTGGCTGGGCGTGCTGGTGCCCGAGCAATATGGCGGTATGGGCTTGAAGCTCGGCGACATGGCTATCGTGGCGCAGGGGCTGGCGCGCGCGCTGGTGCCCGAGCCGTTGACCGCTGCCGCGGTGCTGGCCGCGCGCGTGCTCGCCGACAGCAAGAACGAGGCGCTCAAAAGTCGCTTGCTCGAAGGTTTGGTGTCCGGCGAGATACTGCCTGCGGTGGCATGGCAGGAGCAGGCCGGCACCCTCGATGCCGGCAAGATCGAGGCGCAAGCAACGCCGTTTGAGGGCGGCTTTCGCGTTAACGGCAGCAAACGGTTTATCGTGGGCGCGACCCACGCTGACGGTTACATCGTCTCGGCTAATGCCAAGGATGGCATGCAACTACTGTGGGTGCCGCGCGATGCCGCTGGTGCCGACATGCAATTTGATACGCTGGCGGATGGTCGGCAATCGGGCACGTTGAATCTGGCGAATGTGTCGGTGGGCAAGGACAACGTGATCAACAGCGGCGCGGCGGCGGCCGAATCGCTGGCGCGCGCCATCGATCACACGGCGGCCATCGCCGGGGCGGAGCTGTGTGGCATCATGGGCCGGTCGCTGGAAATCACGCTCGAATACTTGAAGACGCGGGTGCAGTTTGGCAAGGCCATCGGCAGCTTTCAGGCGCTGCAGCATCGCGCGGTTGATCTGTATATTCAGCAGGAACTTTCCACCGCTGTGCTGGGCGATTGCCTGAGTGTGTTGGACGGGGTTAACGGAAGCGAACCGAATGCCAAAACCCGCAGCGCCGCCGCCAGCCGCGTCAAAGCGCGCTGCACCGATGCCGCGCTCTTGATCACGCGTCAGGCGATACAAATGCACGGCGCGATCGGCTTTACCGAGGATTGCGATGTGGGCCTGTACGTAAAGCGCGCAATGACGCTGGCCGCATGGCTGGGCAACGGCAACGCGCATCGCCGCCGCTACGCCAAAACAGAAATTTTGCAAGGAGCAAACTGATATGAACGCCGCCGTGGATTACAACGCAATGGAAGACGAAGCCTTCCGTCAGGAAGCGCGCGCGTTTTTCGAGAAGGATTACCCTGCCGAATTGCGCTTCATGCCGCGGCGGCTCACGTGGGATGAAAGCAGGCCGTGGTGGCTGACGTTATCGAAAAAAGGCTGGCTCGCGCCCAACTGGCCGGTGGAGCATGGCGGCATGGGGCTCGACCCGGCGAAGCTCATCATCTATTGGGAGGAAACCGAACGCGCCGGCATCGGTCGCATGCCCGATCAGGGCGTCACCATGGTGGGGCCGACGCTGATCCGCTTTGGCAACGACGCGCAGCGCGCGCAGTATTTGCCGAAAATTCTCGCTGGCGACATTGTGTGGTGCCAGGGTTATTCCGAGCCGAATGCGGGCAGCGATCTGGCGAGTCTGCGTACCGAGGCCGTGCTTGATGGCGACGAATACGTCATCAACGGCAGCAAAATCTGGACCTCGATGGCGCACCACGCCACCAACATCTACGTGCTGGTGCGCACCGACAAAGCGGTGAAGCAGCAGCGCGGCATCAGCTTTTTGCTGGTGGACATGAAAACGCCCGGCATCACGCTGCGCACCATCAAGAACATCGCGGGCAGCGAAGAATTCTGCCAGGTGTTTTTCGACAACGTGCGCACGCACAAGGACAACCTCGTCGGCAAGATCAACGAAGGCTGGACCATCGCCAAGGGCCTGCTCACCTTCGAGCGGCTCAACATCGGCAGCCCGCGCCGCCCTTTGCAAGCCTTCGAGCAGTTAGACCCGCTGGCGCGCGCAATGGGGCTGTTTGAAGACACCGGTTTTGTCGATCGCTACACCACGCTGAAAATGGATCTGAACGACCTGGGTTCGCTGTACGAGCGCTACGTCGAAAAAGCGCGCCGTGGCGAGGCACTGGGGCCGGATATTTCCATGCTCAAGGTGTTCGCGATGGACACTTACCAGAAGCTGGCTGAGCTGTTGCTGGAAGCGGGTGGCGAATACGGCGCATTCGCCGATGAAATCACGCTGGGCGGTAAAAAAATTGATTTGATGACGCCGTTTTACACCTCGCGGCCCGGTACGATTTATGGTGGCTCGAATGAGATACAGCGCAATATATTGTCGAAGTACGTGTTGCAGCTTCCTGCCTGATTGATCCCCGCCCTTTTAGGACTGAGGACTGAGGATTTAGGATTGAGGATTAAGCTACGTTATGGGTGTGCAGCGTGAGTCTCAAACGAGGCATCCCGGAGAGCGAGCCAGGGGTCTCCCAAAAACCTGCTGTTGCTAAACCCTCAATCCAGAATCCTCAATCCTCCCTCGCAGGTCTAAGCAAGCCCACGCTCGACAAGCTCGCTCGCCTCAACATCAGCAGCAAGTTTGATCTGGTGCTGCATCTGCCGCTGCGTTACGACGACGAAACGCATCTGTATCCGATCAAGGACGCGCCCGCCGCACGCGATGTGCTGATCGAAGCCACGGTCGTCGAAACCGATATCAAGTACCGGCCGCGCCGCCAGCTCGTATGCAATCTCGAAGACGGCAGCGGCAATGTGACGCTGCGCTTCTTCAGTTTCTACGGCAGCCAGGTCAAACATTTCGCCCCCGGCGCGCGGGTGCGTGCGTTTGGTGAAATCCGCCAGGGTTTCTTCGGTGCGGAAATGGTGCATCCGCGTTATCGCATTGTCGAGGCCGGCGCGCCGGTGGCCGAGTCGCTGACGCCGGTATATCCCACCACGGCGGGCCTGGGGCAGGACAGCTTGCGCAAGTTGATCGTGCGCGCGCTGGCGTCCGAAAAACTCGAAGACACGCTGCCCGAGGCGCTGATCCGGCGGCAGCGGTTGCCGGCGTTTCGTGACGCGGTGCGCTTTTTGCACAACCCGTCGCCGGATGTTGTGCAGCAGGATTTGCAGGACCGCACGCACCCGGCGTGGCGGCGCATGAAGTTTGATGAGTTGCTGGCGCAGCAATTATCGATGCGTGTGCATCAAGAGCGGCGGCGCGGCATGGGCGCGCCCGCTTTGCGGCCGAAAGGAAATCTGATCAGCCGTTTGCTGCAGGACCTGCCGTTTGAACTCACGGGTGCGCAGCAACGCGCCGTCACGCAGATACGCGAGGATTTGGCGAGGCCGCATCCGATGCAACGTTTGCTGCAAGGCGATGTTGGCAGCGGCAAGACGGTGGTCGCCGCAATCGCTGCGTTGCAATGCGTGGAAAATAATTACCAGGTGGCGCTGATGGCGCCCACGGAAATTCTCGCGGAGCAGCATTACCGCAAGTTTTCGGGGTGGCTGGCGGCGCTCGGCATCGAGGTGGCGTGGCTGTCCGGCAGCACAAAAAAATCTCGTAAAAAACAAATACTTACAAAAATAGCTGCGGGTGAGACGCCGGTGATTGTCGGCACCCACGCGTTGTTTGAAGACGACGTGGTGTTTCAAAACCTGGGGCTGGCGATCATCGACGAGCAGCATCGTTTTGGTGTGCGCCAGCGGCTGGCATTGCGCCTTAAGGGCACTAGCGGTACGAACGCCACTGAGCCCGAGGCTCACACGCAGCCGCACCAGTTGATGATGAGCGCGACGCCGATCCCGCGCACGCTGGCGATGAGTTATTACGCCGATCTCGATGTGTCCGTGATCGACGAGCTGCCGCCGGGCCGCACACCGGTGACCACCAAGCTGGTTTCCGACACGCGTCGCGACGAGGTGATCGCGCGTGTGCGTGATGCGTGCGCGGCGGGTAGCCAGGCGTACTGGGTGTGCCCGCTGGTGGAAGAAATCGAAAGCGAAGCCGCGCTGGATACCAAGGAAGGCAAAGAAGCGAAGGCACCGCGCAAGCCGGGGCGGGCAGGCCTCGAAATGCTGCAACTCAAAGCGGCGATGGAAACCTACGAAACCTTGAGCGCCGCGTTTCCGGATCTTAAGGTGGGCCTCGCGCACGGACGCTTGAAGAGCGAGGAGAAATCCGCCGTGATGGGCGCGTTTCAGCGCAACGACGTGCAACTGCTGGTGGCCACCACGGTGATCGAGGTCGGCGTGGACGTGCCCAACGCCTCGTTGATGGTGATTGAAAACGCCGAGCGCATGGGCCTGTCGCAGTTGCATCAACTGCGCGGGCGGGTGGGGCGGGGTGCCACGCAAAGCGCGTGCATTTTGCTCTATCACACGCCGTTGTCGGCGATGGCACGCGAGCGGCTGAAAATCATTTTCGAGAATACCGACGGCTTTGAAGTCGCGCGCCACGATTTGCGCATGCGCGGGCCGGGTGAGCTGCTGGGCGCGCGGCAAAGTGGCGTGCCGCTGTTGCGCTTTGCCGACTTGAGCGTGGACGTGGATTTACTCGACGCGGCGCGAGATGTTGCAGCAGCATTGCTCGTCGAAAATCCGCCAGCGGCGCACGCGCATTTGCAACGCTGGCTCGGCGGACGCGGCGAGTTTCTCAAGGTGTGATAGCGGTGACGAGGGGTGTTTTCTGCGATAATCGCGCGCAAATCACCTATACTGGCGATTGAAATTTTCTTGCCGGGAGCGCTCGCGATATGACGCAAGAACAACATCAGAAACTCACGCTGATGCAGCGGCTCGACGCCTACGAAAAGCTGATGCGTCTGGATAAACCCATCGGCACGCTGCTGCTGCTGTGGCCGGCGCTGTGGGGTTTGTGGTTCGCCGCGCCGACGCAGCAGCGCGTGGACGTGTTGGTGATTTTTGTGTTGGGCACGGTGTTGATGCGTTCGGCAGGTTGTGTCATCAACGACTACGCCGACCGTAATTTTGACGCGCACGTCAAACGCACCAAGGAC
>CAMBGJ010000345.1 GCA_945865805.1 Bordetella parapertussis | reverse complement strand
AGCCCGGAATCGAAGCAAACCGCAGTTGTTCTGGCGTAGAATCCATGAGGGCAAAGACCTGTTGGTGTTGACGAATGTGTTTCTCGATAACTCACATTGTACCAATCACTTACGGTGTTCTTTGCCCTCTTTATGCAAAATCCAGGCTAAAAGATGATGAAAAATACCTGAAAACCCGCATAGCCTAGGGCAAAGTTTCCGTCGCGACAATCGATTTTTTTAAGGGGTTGCCCATGGCTGCGTAAGTCTTTGATTTTTATCACCTGTCGGTAGGGTTCGCGAAGCTCCCGCGCTTAACAGCGAGCGTTTTACGTCGGCTAAAACGGCAGATTCAGCTTCTGCGTTTTAAAAAATGCCGCGACGGCAGACGTCCACAGCGGCACGCTGGCGGCCGACGGAAACACGCCGTGTCCGCGTCGTTCGGGAAATGGCGGCACCACCACCAACTCGCCGCGTCCGCCGGCGGCGACAAAGCTGTCGAACCATAACTTCTGCACGCGCGCGCCGAGAAATTCGTAGTTTTGCGCGTAAAACCACAGTACCGGCACGCTGATCTGCGGCGCGATCGAGGCCAAGAATTTGGCCATGCTGTCCGACGCGCAGGGTTCGCCGGGGCGTCTGTCGGGATCGCCGCCGCGTCCTGGCGCGAAGGCGAGCACCGCGACCAACCCCGTCGGGCGTTTTGCCGCCGCGTAAATTGATGCAAAGCCGCCCGCGCTTTGCCTCACCAGCAACCAGCGCGTGGCATCGATATCGGATTGCCCTTTCACCCATTCCACCGTCGCCAGCAGATCGAGCGCCGCACCTTCCCCGGCGGCGCGAAAATCCGGCCGGGCAAATGAGCCGTAACTGTCGCCAAATTTGTCGCCGCCACTCGCACCATAGCCGCGCCGCACCGGCACAAACACCGCGTAACCGCGCTGCACCCATTCGCGTACCGGATTGAGCGGCCGGTAGCGGCCCAGCGCCTGATTCGCTTCCCGCGTGGTTGCAGTGCCATGACTAAGCACGATCCACGGAAACGGCCCTGCCCCGCGCGGCCGAAAGCTGGTCACCACGATACTGACGCCCGCTGCCGCGACTGGCACCGTGTGCATGGTTTCGCGCAGCGAGGCATCGAATCGTTCGGCGGCGTGCAGGGGTGCGCCCAAACAGGCGCACACGGCTAGTAATACGCTGTGCCATAGGGTTACGCGTGGATGAGCTATTTTTCTGCACCATGGCAAGAATAACTCATTGTTTTTATTCATATTTTTTACTGGTTAGCCCGAACAACAAATTCAAAGATATCCGCCACAGAGGACACAGAGGACACAGAGGAAAAGCGGTTCGCGGTTCTCTGTGTCCTCTGTGTCCTCTGTGTCCTCTGTGGCAAGAGTGGTTTTAAGGTTCTTTTCGTTACGCTGAGCAGCGACCTATTTTTTATTACGGCTCATTCACCATGCGCACCGTTGGGCGGCCCTGATGTATATCAATGCAACTAACGCAGCACTATTGCACAATACGCTGCACGATCGGGCACATGGTAGCAATGCCGCGTTAATCGCCGGACCAGAGATTTCAGCGCACGCAAAATAGAATAGATGGACACCTCCGCAACGAGCATCCCGCCTGCCACGCCTCGCGTAGACCTTGCCCTCACCGGCATGACCTGCGCTGCCTGCGCCGCGCGCATCGAGAAGGTGTTGAACCGGTTGCCGGGGGTTACGGCGAATGTGAATTTTGCCGCCGAGTCTGCGCGCGTGAACTATCCGGCGGACACGCCGCCCGAGGTGATCATCAAAGCGGTGGAAAAAGCCGGCTACGGCGCGCGTCTCAAAACCACGCAAACACGCGACGATGAAAAGCGCCTGCACGCCGATGCGTATCGCGTTGAGATGCGGCGTTTTGCCGTGGCCGCCGTGCTCACGCTACCGTTTGCGGTGCAGATGATCGGCATGTTGTCCGGCCAGCACGATTGGTTGCCGCTGTGGCTACAGTTTGCGCTGGCGACGCCGGTGCAATTCTGGATCGGCCAGCGCTTTTACGTCGGCGCATGGCACGCGCTGCGCGGGGGTGCTGCCAACATGGATGTGCTGGTGGCGTTGGGCACCTCAATGGCCTACAGCTACAGCGTGGTGGTGATGGCACTGAAGCTGCCGCTGCATGGCTATTTCGAGGCTAGCGCGATGGTGATCACGCTGGTGCTACTGGGCAAGGTGCTGGAAATGCGCGCGCGCGCCAAGGCCTCGTCGGCTATCGAGGAACTGCTACGCCTGCAGCCCAAAACCGCCACCGTGGAGCGCAACGGCCAACGTGTCGAGATTGATGTTGCCGCGATACAACTACAAGAGATTTTCATCTTGCGTCCCGGCGACAGCGTGCCGGTCGATGGCGAAGTGCTCGAGGGCGAATCCAGCATCGATGAATCGTTGCTCACCGGCGAAAGCCTGCCCTCGGCCAAGCGTGCCGGCGCGAAGGTCTACGCGGGCACGCTCAATCAGCAAGGGCTGCTGCGTTGCGTGGCCACCGGCGTGGGCGAGCAGACCGCGCTCGCCGCCATCGTGCGTCTGGTGGAGGAGGCGCAAGGCTCCAAGGCGCCGATACAGCGGCTGGCGGATGTGATCTCCGGCGTATTCGTGCCAGTGGTGATGGTGATCGCAGTGGTGACTTTTCTGGGCTGGTGGCTGATCGGCGGCGATTTCACCGCAGGCCTGATCAACGCGGTGGCGGTGCTGGTGATCGCCTGCCCTTGCGCGCTGGGGCTGGCCACACCGGCCGCGATCATGGTTGGCAGCGGTATGGGCGCGCGTGCCGGCATCCTGATCCGTAACGCCGAGGCGTTGGAAAGTGCCGGCAAAATCACCACGCTGGTGGTGGATAAAACCGGCACGCTGACCGAAGGCAAGCCCGTGGTCACCGATATCATCGCGCTCAATGGTGCCGCCGAGACGCACCTGTTGGCCATCGCCGCCGCTTTGGAGCAAGCCTCCAAACATCCATTAGCGCTGGCGATAGTGGCGCGTGCGCGCGAGCGCGGCATCGACATGGCACCTGTCAGTGGCTTTCAATCGATATCCGGCAAGGGTGTGCAAGGTGTCATCAGTGGCGAGACAGCGGCGCTGGGCTCCCCGGCCTACGCGCTGGAACTCGGCTTGGCGCTGCCGGAAGCCGACATCGCGGCGCATCAGCAAAATGGCAAGACCGTGGTATTCGTGGCCTACGTCGGGCGCGTGCTGGGTCTGATAGCCATCGCCGACCGTTTGCGCCCCACCACACCCGCCGCGATTCGCGCGCTGCAAGCCTTAAACATCATGCCGCTGATGCTCACCGGCGACAATGCCCTGACCGCCACCGCCATCGCGCGTGAGGCCGGCATCGCGCAATGGCAAGCCAATCAACTACCGCAGGATAAATTCAATAAAATCAATAGCTTGCGTTCCGAAGTCTTATGCGTAGGCATGGTCGGCGACGGCATCAACGACGCCCCTGCCCTGGCCGCCGCAAACGTCAGCTTCGCCATCGGCGCGGGCGCCGACGTGGCCGTGCAAGCCGCCGGTATCACGCTGATACGCAACGATTTGATGAGCGTGGCAGACGCCATCCGCCTGTCGCGAGCAACGCTCGCAAAAATCCGCCAGAATCTGTTTTTTGCGTTTTTCTACAACATATTGGGCATACCGCTGGCGGCGTTTGGGTTGCTCAATCCGATGATCGCGGGTGCCGCAATGGCGTTGTCGTCGGTATCGGTGGTGAGCAATGCGTTGTTGCTCAGGCGCTGGCGGCCCCTGCATAACTTGAAAGGAAATTGAACATGGAAACCACCACATTCAACATCGGCGGCATGACTTGTATGGGCTGTGTCGCAAGCGTCACGCGTGTGCTGAAAGCCGCGCCCGGTGTCGCGGATGCGCAGGTGACACTGACGCCCGCGCAAGCGCGTGTGCAGTTCGACGCCGCACTGACCAGCATGGAAAAACTGAAATCGGCCGTTGAAGAGGCGGGTTACGACGCCACGTAAAACACAAACCCCGCCGAAGCAGGGTCTGTTTTATTGTCGTTACCGCGTGTGCATACATTACTAATTCCGTATCCTGGTGGACTTTGGTATGATGAATATTCCTCACCATTTCTATTGAGAACACGCCCATGAACCAAAAAATCACCCCGCTGGGCGATACGTTGGTAGAACAGGGCCTGCTCACTACAGGCAAACTCAAGATCGCCCTGATCGAGCATAAGCGCTCCGGTCGGCAGCTTGGGCGGGTTCTCGTCGAGAACGGATTAGCGACCGAAGAACAGATTGCGCGCGCGCTTGCGCATCAAATGAAAATTCCCTTCGTCGACCTCAAGCGGTTTGAAGTGGAGCCGTCGACGGTGCGTGTGCTCACGGAAACGCAGGCGCGCCGCTACCGTGCGCTTGTGCTGGAAGATCGTGGCGACTCTTTCCTGGTCGGGTTGGTAGATCCATCCGACCTTCGCAATTATGACGATTTGACGGCACAGATCAAACATAAGCTGGACATGGCGCTTATTACCAATGAGCAGTTCATTCATACCGTAGATCGCATCTACCGCAAGACCGAGCTGATCGGTGAATTTGCCAAGGAGATCGAGCGCGAAATAGAAAGTCAGCAATCCAATGTCATCGACCTGAATGCCATGGATGACGACGTGCTCAGTGAAGACGCGCTAGTGGTCAAATTGCTGCGCACGGTATTCGACGACGCCGCACAGGTCAGGGCATCGGATGTACACATCGAGCCGCAGGCCAAGAATCTCGTGGTGCGATTCAGGATCGACGGCGTGCTGCTTACCCAACTCGAGGCCGACTCCAGAATCGCGTCTGCCGTGGTGGTGCGTCTCAAACTGATGGCAGGGCTCGACATTGCCGAAAAACGCCTGCCGCAGGACGGACGCATTGCCGTCAAGTCGGGCAACCGGCGGCTGGATGTGCGCATGTCCACCATGCCCTCGCAGTACGGCGAATCGGTGGTGCTGCGGGTACTGGTCGGCGAGGGCCAGTTGATCAACATCGAAAAATCCGGCATGCCGCCGGTGACGTACAAGGAATTCATGCGTGTTGTCGGCTCGCCGCAGGGCATCGTGCTGGTGTGCGGGCCCACTGGCAGCGGCAAAACCACCACGCTGTATGGTGCGCTGCAAAAGCTGAATACCCCGAAGGTAAGTAAGCGTCCGGGAATCCCGTATTGACGCCGAGCTGCGCGATGAAGATTGCTGATTTTCGACCAGAGATGAGTCGAAGGCAGGTCGA
>CAMBGJ010000344.1 GCA_945865805.1 Bordetella parapertussis | reverse complement strand
TCTTTCGGCGTTGCATGTGAACCATCAACTGAGTCCGCATGCGTCGGCGTGGGCGCGGTTTTGCCGACAATTCTGCCGCGAACGCGGCGTGCCCTTGCGCGTGGTTAAGGTGACGGTGCCGCGCGGCGATAGCCTCGAAGCCGCCGCGCGCGCGGCGCGGTATGCGGCGTATCGCGCGCAAGCGGCACGGCACGTGGTGCTGGCGCAGCATCAGGACGATCAGGCTGAAACGGTGTTGCTGCAGTTACTGCGCGGCACAGGCGTCAAGGGGCTGGCGGCGATGCCAGTGATGCGCGCTGATGCGTTGCGGCCCGAGCTGCAATTGCTGCGCCCGTTACTGGGTGCCACGCGGCGCGACATCGAGGCGTATGCCGCCGAGCGCAAACTCACCTGGGTGGAGGATGAAAGCAACCGCGACGCCTACTACCTGCGCAACTTTCTTCGGCTGGAGATTCTGCCGCGCATCGAAGCGCGCGTGCCAGATTACCGCACGGCGCTGTCGCGCGCGGCGGGGCATATGGCGGACGCTACGCACCTGCTGGACGAACTGGCGCAAATCGACGGCGGTGCATGGGTGGATGGCACACTGGCGGTGGCAGCCTTGCAAGCCTTGCCGTCGGCGCGGGCACGCAATCTGCTGCGCTATTTTCTCTCATCACATCAGCTGGCCATGCCGGACGCGCGGCGGCTGGATGAAGCCTTGCGCCAGATCACCACAGCACGCGTGGACGCGCAAGTCTGCGTGGCGCTCGGTGATAAAGCTTTGCGGCGTTTTGCCGGCGCGTTATATGTCACGCCGACACGGATGGTCGCACCGAAGGATTTTTCGCGCCCCTGGCATGAGCAACGTCGCTTGCTGGTGCCGGAGTTGCAGGCAGCGCTGGACATGCGCCGCAAGCGTGGCGCAGGCATTGACCTTGCCAAGCTGCTGGCGCAGCCGGTCACCTTGCGGTTGCGACATGGTGGCGAAAAACTGCAACCCGATCCCGCGCGTCCGCGTCGTCATGTGAAAGATTTGTTTCAGGAACACGGCGTGCCGCCGTGGCAACGTGCTTGTGTGCCGTATTTGTGGTCGGGCGAGCGGCTGGTGTGGGTGGCGGGGCTGGGTATCGATGTGGCGTTTCAGGCGCGCGCCGGTGCACCTGGTGTGGTACCGTACTGGCTCCACCTCGCCGTCTAAATACAAGGAAATCCACGCCGTGATTGGGCGTATCGATAGTTGGCCACACTGGCCGCGCGCGCTGCTGTTCGCGTTGCTGGCATTTTTGTTGACCGCGATTTTTGAGACCAGCGATGTTTTCAAGCAGGTCGACTTTGATCTGACCGACACCCACAGCCGCCTGTTCGCGCGCGACATGAAATTCGACAATGTGGTGGTGATCGATGTCGATGAGGAATCCGCGGCCCGCTTGCAACCGCAACTGGGTGCGTGGCCTTACGATCGCGAGGTGTTTGCGCTGGTGACGCAATGGTTGAAGCAAACTGGCGTCAAGGCCGTGGCCTACGACATCGTGTTCGCCGAGGCACGCAAAGGCGACGCGGAATTTGCCGCCACGCTGGACGCGCGCGTGGTGCTGGCGGCGGGCGAGCTGAATTACTCGGGTAACCGCCGGCCTGACGCGGCGTATCTGGCGTATCTGGCGCAAAAATCCTGGGGGGCCGCGCCGCCGCCGCCGGTGTACCCGTTGCAGGATTTAACTTTGCCGATAGAGCCACTTGGATCGCGTGCCAGCGTAGGGGTGATCAGCGTGCGGCCCGATAACGACGGCACGCTGCGCCGCATGGCGCTGGTGTATTCGGCCTATGAGCGGCTGATGCCGGGACTTGCCCTCGCTTTGTGGCAGGCGGGCAACCCCGCGCCACAAGTGGTGACGCGAGACGGCAGCGTCAGCGTGGGTGGCAAGTTGTGGCAGGTGTCGCCGCAGGCGGAGGTGGTGTTGCGTTACCCGAAGAACCTCAACGGTTTGACGACGGTGCCGTTTTACCAGGTCGCGCTGGCGGCGTCGGGCGTGGCGGGGCTGGAGCCGCTGGCGGCCCTGCTGCGCGGCAAGCACGTGATTATCGGCAATACCATGGCGAAGCTAGGCGACTTTATGCAAACGCCCATGGCCAACGGCAGGCAATCGGGTGTCAAGGTGCAGGCGATGGTGGTGGAGCTGCTGATCGCCGGCCAGGTGCTTAAGCCGCGCTCGATCGCGTGGGAGCTGTCGCTGACGATGGGCGTGCTGGCGATAGTGCTGGCGCTGGGGCAGCCGCGCTGGCAGAACAACATGGGGCTACAACTGGCGGTGTTCCCGCTGGTGATTGTTTTTGTAGGGATGTGTGTCGCGGTCCTGCTGGATCAAGGACAGTCCATGGGGCTGCTGTTCGCGATTTCGGCGGGCATTCTGGCGCACCTCATGGGCGTGCTGTACCAGCAGTTGCAGTTGTATCGTAATAACCAGCGGTTGGAAATCGAGAAACGTGCTGCGCAGCAGGCCGATGCCCTGAAGAGCCAGTTTTTGTCGCACATCACGCATGAGCTGCGTACGCCGCTGACGGCGATCATGGGTTTTAATAATATTAATTGGCACGGTGATGATCTCGGGCGCGATCTGCGCATGAAAAACAGCGAGATCGTTGATCGCAACTGCCAGAATATGCTGTCGCTGGTGAATAATCTGCTCGATCAAGCCAAGATCGAGGCGGGGCAGTTGGGTATCCAGCGCCAGCCGGAGGCGCTGGGCACGGTCATCGCGGATGCGGCGGCTACAGTGCAACCGTTGTTGCAGGGTAAGCCGGTGCAGCTGCGGGTGGATCAAATCGATGTGCCGGACTATCTGGACATCGATGCTTTCCGGCTGCGCCAGATCGTGCTCAATCTGCTGAGCAACGCGATCAAGTTTACCGAAAAAGGCGAGATCAGCGTAGTGTCGTCGTGGCATGATGATCAGTTGACGGTGTCTGTGGTGGATACCGGCCCTGGCATGTCTGCGGCGGCGCTCGATCGCCTGTTTACCGCGTTCCAGCAGGCAGACGACAGCGTGGCGGCCAGGCACGGCGGCACGGGCCTTGGCCTCACCATCAGCCGTAATCTGGCGCGTTTGATGGGCGGCGATATTTCGGTACGCAGTACGCCGGGGCAGGGCACGGTGTTCACGGTGACGTTGATGGCGGCACAGGCGCAAGCGCCGGTGATCAGCGCGGGGCAAGCCGCCGGGTCGCCCCAGCGTCAGGAGACGGAACGCAATGTGTTGCGGGGCCGGGTGCTGCTTGCGGAGGACATGCCCGACACGCGTGCGCTGGTGGTGCGGCATCTGCAACAACTGGGGCTGACCGTTTTCGAAGCCGAGAACGGCGAAAAAGCGATCGCGATTGCCCTGGCGCAACGACCGGACGTGGTGTTGATGGACATGGACATGCCGATCGTCGGCGGCGCGGAAGCCACGCGCACTTTGCGCCTGTGCGGCTTCAGCGCGCCGGTGCTGGCGCTGACCGCACACAAGGGCGAAGACGAGCGGCTGCGCGCGTTGGCGGCAGGGTGTAACAGCGTGGTGGAAAAGCCGCTGACACGGGCGAGTTTGCGTGCCGCGTTGTCAACGGCGCTCGCGCCGCAGGCAGAGACAATTAAGTTAGCGACAGGAGGTGCACGTGGCGGTTGAACCCAAGGCAGCGATTACGGTCGAGATAGAGCGTGGTATGGAAGACCTGGTGCTGTTGTTCATGAGTCAACGCAAGGTGGATCAGGCTGCGCTGGCGAAGGCATTGCCTGTGCGCGACTTTGATACCGTGCGCCGCACCGGGCACGGTATGGCAGGGGCAGGCAGCAGTTACGGCTTCGACCACATTACCCGCGTGGGACAACGTCTGGAAGCGGCGGCCGTGGCGCAGGATATGCGGGCGATGGATCTGCTGCGGTTGGAGCTGGATGATTATCTGGCGCGGGTGGTTGTGAAATATGTGTAAAATCCTGCGAAGTGTGTCGTATGTCCTGTGGGTGAGTGGCGTTAACGCAGATAGTCAATGAGTCAACGCGGCTCGCCACAATCACCGTGATCACAATCGGCGGTGGTGACGTAGTTCGCTGACTTGGCGTCGTCAATTAATATTAAGGAAACACTGAATAAGTCCGCGAAAATGCTGTAAACGCGAACGACGGTAGTACGTTGCTTATTGGAACAGCAGATCCAAAGCGACGAGACGAAACATGAAGCAAATGACACTGGCGGCGACGACAGGATTCGAAAGACACAACAGAGCCACCCGCAAAGCGGCGTTTCTGGCACGCATGGAAACACTGGTGCCGTGGACTGAGTTTTGCGCGCTGATCGAGCCGCACTACCCGAAGGCGGGTAATGGCCGCCCGCCGATTGGCGTTGAACGCATGCTGCGCATGTATCTGCTGGCGAACTGGTTCAATCTTGCCGACGAAGCCTGCGAGGACGCCCTTTATGACACTCCCGTATTCCGTGACTTTTGCCGTATCGACCTTGGGCGTGAACGGGTACCCGACGCCACCACACTGCTGAACTTCCGTCACTTGCTGGAAAAACATGAGATCGGACTGGCGTTGTTTGCCAAGGTCGGAGAACTGCTGCTCAAAGGCGGCTTGAAGCTCTCTGGCGGCACCATCGTGGACGCCACCATCATTGCCGCGCCCAGTTCGACCAAGAACGAAGAGAAAGCCCGTGACCCCGAGATGCACCAGACCAAGAAGGGCAATCAGTGGCATTTCGGCATGAAGGTGCACATCGGTGTCGATAGCGCCAGCGGGCTGGTTCACCACGCCAGCGTCACGGCGGCCAACATGCATGACAGTCAGCAACTGCCCAACCTGCTGCACGGACAGGAGACCCGGCTGTATGGTGACAGCGCCTACCGCAACCAGAAGGAAATGCTCAAGACAATCGCTCCAAACGCCAGGGATTTCACCAACCAGCGCGCCTACCGCAACCGGCCTCTGACCGACGCGGACAAGCTGACCAACCGGCGCAAGTCGTCGGTTCGCGCCAAGGTGGAGCATGTGTTCCGGCCACTCAAGACACTGTGGGGTTTTGCCAAGGCGCGCTATCGTGGTTTGACCAAGAATGCCAACCGCGCCTTTGCCATGCTGGCTTTGGTCAACGTCAACAAATGGGGCAGGCCATTGACGGGACAGGTGCGTCCAGCTTGACCCCAAGGCGGGTAAAACCCCCGCTTTGGCTTCAAAAAGCGCCTTCATGTTGATGAAATTCTCATTGGTTTCAGACTATCGATACACTTGCTGTCTTCTGTCGCCTTGTGCGACGGCTTGATCAGCGTTTCCTTA
>CAMBGJ010000343.1 GCA_945865805.1 Bordetella parapertussis | reverse complement strand
AAATACGCCGCATAAGGCACCGAAAGAGGCAGATACGTTAAAAAATCGATGTGAAGAGGGAAAATATCGGGCGATTGCGCATGCCGTGAACAAAAAATGCGCACTGCGCTTCGACGTTTCTCAAAAATTGATTAAATCTGCGTTTCCCTTATAGGGTTTTGATGCAATTGCCCTGAGAGTAGTGCCTATTCCGCGAAAAATCCGGACGATTTCTGCTATTCAATTTCTGCTGTTCATTTTGCGTTTGGCGGAAATCCGGTATCAGCAGGCTGCTGGAAAACAGCGTGTGCCGGACGACCTCACCAATCTAACCCGTAACCTACACCACCGGCAAGCGTAGCTCGCCGAGCAGTCCAAATAGACTGATTAGTAGCTCACCCCTCCCTAAACCTCAGCAGCCACCGCCTGACCACAATCTCTATCGAGCCGTAGGCGAAGCCGGCAAAGAACCACTGCCGGCGGTGACACCCGTAGCCGGTGCAGTGGAACCACCAGGAAAACCCGTCGGCGAACTTTGCGCTTTACCCGTTGCCGCCGCAACAGGCGAATTCGTGCGTGCGGGCAATATCAATTCAGCCGTACTCCCGCTACGTCCCAGAATCACCTTGCGCTCGCGAATTTCAAGCAGCGTAACCCCATCACGCACCCGCCCGCCCACCCGCACCCGCACAGGCGGCGCGCCATCCACACTGATGAGCGCGACACCCGTACCCCGTTTGTCGGACACAATACCCAGCAGTTGCACCCCTTCGATCTCGCGGGTGGCAGAAACACTCCCGGCGGGTGCGCCGAACATTCGTGCCACGGCCTCTCGTCCGGCTACCCCTTGCGCGAATTCCATCCCGCTGCTGGCCGTGACGGACTTTGAATAGTCAGGCACGTCAGCGCTTTTTGCCGCGAGGTGCATCGCCCACATCACCGCGCTGGTCAACGCGCAAGCCGTAGCCAGCACGGCAATTCCCACCAGCGTGGTGCCGCCATGCTGGATACGGACTGATCGCCGGGAAGCATGGATGGCTACGTTACCGAATAATTTGCGCATGGGCAGAGCTACATAAAAATAATTCAATTAAAACAAATACTTACGAAATTCCCCTCCACAACGTCACGCTGCCGTCAGGTTGGACTTGCCAATTCCCGTTAACTGTATATAATTACAGATAAGCAGTGACGCCCAACGTAAACCCTAGCAAAACAAACCAAGGAAACGCCATGGAAGATCTCACCGCACGCCAGACAGAAATTCTCCATCTCATCCGCGAGCATACCGCGACCTCAGGCTTTCCGCCTACGCGCGCCGACATCTGCCGCGCCATGGGTTTTAAATCACCCAATGCCGCCGAAGACCATCTGCGCGCGCTGGAACGCAAAGGCGCCATCGAAATGCTCGCCGGCGCCTCGCGCGGCATACGCATCCTGCAGCCGTCAGGCATACCACTGGTCGGGCGCGTGGCGGCGGGTGCCCCACTGCTCGCCACCGAAAACATCGAAAACCATTACAACATCGATCCGCGCATGTTCAAGCCGCACGCCGACTATCTGCTCACCGTCAAAGGCGACAGCATGCGCGATGCCGGCATCCTCAACGGCGATCTACTCGCCGTGCACCGCACGCAAGACTTCAAATCCGGGCAAATCGTCGTCGCACGCATCGCCGATGAAGTCACCGTTAAACGCGCCCAGCGCCAACGGCATTTAATCGAACTGCAGCCCGCCAACCCCGATTTCGAACCCATCATCGTCAATCCGCGCAGCGAGCCTTTTGCCATCGAAGGCATCGCCGTGGGCGTAATCCGCAACGGCGGCATGCATTAATTAAAAGGTCTCCGATGAACACCCCCTCGGCCTTGCGCACGGCCATGCCCCTGCCTGCCCATCCCAACCTCTGGCGCGGCAATGATTTCGCCCAGGTCACCACCCCCAGCGTGCCCACCGGCTACGCCGAACTTGACGTACACCTGCCCGGCAGCGGCTGGCCCACCGGCGTGCTGACGGAAATCCATGTCGAACGCCCCGGCGTCGGCGAATTACAACTGGTAATGCCCGCCGCTGCACGCCTGACACAAGCCGAACGCTGGCTGGTGATGATCACCCCGCCCTACCTACCCTACGCGCCCGCCCTCGTCACGCACGGCGTCAAACTGTCGCGGCTGATGCTGATCCGCCCCAAAACGCTGGCCGAACAACTGTGGGCCTGCGAACAAGCCCTGCAATCAACAAGCTGCGGTGCCGTCATGCTGTGGCTCGACCAAACCCATGAACGCATCCCCGAAAACGCCCTGCGCCGTCTGCAACATGCCGCCGAACGGCGCGACGTACTGGCCATGCTGTTTCGCGCCTCGCGCGCGCCGTCCTGCATGCAAGCCGCCCTGCGTCTGCACATCAGCCGCCAGGACGGCAATACCGCCGTGCGCATACTCAAACGGCGCGGCGGCGGCATCCCCGCGCCCATCGTGCTCGATCTGCACAACCGCCTGCTACGCCGCCCCGGTGCCGCGCAACACCCTGCGTTTGAACCAGTGTCGGAAACGTATGCCGCCAGCCTTGCCACGCACTAACGTTTATCCCTATAAATTTATCCTTTATAACTGTTCAGCCGTTTTGAAAACCTTCACCGCAGAGGCGCAAAGACGCAGAGGTTACGCAGAGAACCGCTTTTCTCTGCGGGGGTTCTCTGCGCCTTTGCGCCTCTGTGGTGAAGATGTTTTTACTATCGAACCTGAATAGTTACTCTCGCTTCAAGTTATCCCCTGCCCATGCTGTGGCTTGCGCTGCATTTTCCTCATCTCCCCCTGGAAGTCTTCACACGCGGCGGACAAACAACGGCACAAGCACAAACAATAGCCATCACCTCCAGCGCCGAATCCAACGCCATCATCATCGTCGCCAACCGCCCCGCGCAGGCACGCGGCGTCACCACAGGCATGAGCCTCTCGGCCGCCTGTGCGCTGGTCTCAGGACTACACACCATCGCGCAGGACGCCACCAGAGAACACGCCACACTGGCGCGCATTGCCGCATGGTCGCTGCAATTCACCTCGCTGGTCAGCCTGGCCGGATCGAACAGCGTCCTGCTTGAAATCGAAGGCTCGCTCAAACTTTTCGGCGGCCTTAACAAACTGCACCGACACATCGCCGACAGCGTAGCCGAACTCGGTTTCCATGCCTGCACCGCCTGCGCCCCCACGCCGCTCGCGGCACTGTGGTTCGCACGCGCGGGCCTGAATTTACGCCTGCAACATCCAGACACACTGCGGCACGCGCTGGAAAAACTGCCTGCTGATCTCATCTGCGAAGACGCACCCACCCGCCATCTGCTCGAAAGTTTTGGCGTGCGCACCCTCGGCGATTGTCTCAAGCTACCGCGCGACGGCCTCGCGCGCCGCGCCGGTCAACCCTTGCTCGATCAACTGGATCGAGCGCTGGGTTTACGCCCCGATCCGCGCCTGCCATTCGTCGCACCGCAAACCTACAGCGCCGCACTGCCGCTGCCAGGACCGGTCACCCATGCCGAAGCCCTGCTGTTCGCCGCGCACCGTCTACTCGCCGAACTGTGCGGCTGGCTCGCCGCCACCGGCCACGGCGTGCAGCGCCCCAAATTTGAATTTATTCATGAAAAACAAGTAGTTACCATCATCACCCTGGAACTCGCCAGCGCCACCCGCGATCTTGATCACCTCACCACCCTACTGCGCGAACGCTTGACCCGCACCGAATTGCCCTGCGCCGCCATCGAAATCGTCATCCATTCCGACCGAGTCACCCCGCTAACCTCACACAACCTCGCGTTTTTACCCGGCGGCGCGGAGCAAGCCGAAAACGCCTCCCGCTTCGTCGAACGGCTGAACGCGCGCCTCGGTGCCAACGCCATCTGCGGGATCACCCCACACGCCGATTACCGCCCGGAACGCGCCTGGCGCACCTGCAAACCCGGTGCCACCGCCAATGACAGCACCGCAACGTCGTCGACAGCCGCACTGCCCTACACCCGCCCCTTCCGTCCTCTTTGGCTACTCACCACCCCCAAACCGCTGCGTGAAACCAACACCGCCCCGCACGACCAGGAAGGCGGCCCGCTATCGCTACTCGCCGGCCCCGAACGCATCGAAGCCGGCTGGTGGGACGGCCAGCATGTCGCCCGCGATTACTTCGTCGCCCGCAATCAGGTGCATTCCCTGCTATGGGTCTATCGCGAACGCAATACTGCTGCGCGTTGGTATGTGCATGGATTTTTTTCCTGATCCACCGCAAACCTGCGGTGCAGAGCCGTGAACATCGGATACGCACGCCAGATGATCAGATACAGTAGGCAGACTACCCGTCACTTTGGAATCCACTTCTCCTCGGCAAGCCGGGTTGTGTGAAGACACGGGTGAATGCAACCCTGCTAAACTTCATCTCATGCTCGCTTCTTTTTTCTGTTATCACGTAGCGGCACATGATACTTACCCATCCCCTGCCTTGACCACACTGCCCTGACGCAATGCTGCTTCGACTGTTGACGCTTGCAATCAAGCGATGCATTTCGCCTGCGACACAACCATTTCGCACAAAACGCGCGGAACGAATGTTCAAGGAAGCCCAGCGATTAATGGAGCGAGGCCACATGCCTGGCGCCGAACAGTTGTTGCGCAAGGCCATAGAGCATTGCCCCAATCACGCCCGTGCATGGAGCACTCTCGGCATGACACTGTGGGAGCAAAACCGCATTGAAGAAAGCATTAACGCCCTCAAAACGGCGGTTACGCTGGGCCCGGATTTAGTCGGCTCGCGAGTGAATCTTGGCATTGCATTGTATTTGGGCGGTGCCATTGACGACAGCATTACACAATACCGCGAGGCCATTCGTCTCGTCCCCGATCACCCGCAGGCGCATCTCAATCTACTCATGGCGATCTTGAATACATGCGATTGGGACGCCATCGATGTTGAAATTAAGAATATCCTCATGCGCTGGAAAGACAAGACCGGCAAAGCGCTGGTGCTAAATCGTTTGGACTCGTTCATTTCATTGTTTTTGCCGATCCCCCAAGAGATTCGCCTGTGCGCAGCCCGTCAGCGGGCAGAACTGATATCTCGCAAGGCCGCAACTCTTGCCCGTCCGCAGCACTGGCCTCCGGGCAAGCGGGAGAAAATCAGAATCGGCTATTTATCTAGCCTGAATTTTGCATAAAAAGGGTAAAAAATACCGCAAGTGCTTGGTACAATGAGGATTCTTGATTGCCCCGCTCGTTAACATCAACAGAGCCTACCGTCATGAATTCTACGCCAGAACAGCTGCGGTTTGCTTCGATTCCAGGCTGCAG
>CAMBGJ010000342.1 GCA_945865805.1 Bordetella parapertussis | reverse complement strand
GCAGCCACATCGCGTTTGATCAGCACGCGCTTTTTGCGCACTTCCACTTGAATGGTGCGCGCCTTGCCGGTGGCACTGTCGGATTTTTTGATCTCGGTGGTCGAACGCCGGGTCAGCGTGATTTTTTTCTTTTCTTCTTTTTGACCGTGCGATTGTTTCAAATAATCAAGCAGTTGCGTCTTATCGCCTTCGGTCAGCACGGTTTCGGCCGCGAATGCCTTTTTGATGCCAGCCGATTTCAATTGCTCAATAAGCTGCACCGGCGGCACGCCGAGTTCAGTTGCAAATTGTGTGACGTTCAGTTGCGCCATGCGATGTGACCCGTCTCTATTTCTGTATGCGTATCGTGCGTATCACGCGTGTAGATTAATTACGTTGCTTACTTTTGGATTACCTGGATTACTTTGCTTACGTTACTGAAACCGGTGCAATTAAGCACCAGATTCCGCGAACCACGGCGCACGTGCCGCCATGATCAATTGCGATGCGCGCTCGGCCTCTATACTGGTTTCTTCCACCAGATCGTCAGTTGCGTAATCAGCCAGCGCTTCCTGCGTGCCGATGCCCTTTGAAGCGAGCAGTTTCGCGGTATCGCGATCCATGGTCTCGACTTTCATCAAGTCTTCGATGTCGTGCTCGACTTTTTCCTCCGAGGCGATTTCCAGCGT
Source organism: Bordetella parapertussis (assembly GCA_945865805.1). Lineage (GTDB taxonomy): Bacteria > Pseudomonadota > Gammaproteobacteria > Burkholderiales > SG8-41 > UBA5216. The sequence continues at coordinate 4,651 of CAMBGJ010000342.1, read as the reverse complement.
CAGCAACGCGTTGCGCGCGCGGCTGCGCAGCTCGTCCACCGTGTCTTCGTCGAACGCTTCGATTTCGAGCATTTCTTCGCGCTTGACGTAAGCCACTTCTTCGAGCGACGAGAAACCTTCTTCCATCAGAATATTGGCGACTTCTTCGTCGACATCGAGTTTTTCCATAAAAATAGCGCGAATTTTCGAGGACTCTTCATCGCTTTTTTGCTGGTACTCGTCTTCTTTCATGATGTTGAGTTCCCAGCCCGTCAGTTCGCTGGCGAGCCGCACGTTCTGGCCACCACGACCGATGGCCTGGGCGAGGTTTTCCTCATCCACCACGATATCCATGCTGTGCTTTTCTTCGTCCACCGTGATCTTGCTGACCTCGGCGGGTGCCAGCGCGCTGACCACGAACTGCGCCGGATCTTCGTTCCACAACACGATGTCCACGCGCTCCTGCGCCAACTCTCCCGTCACCGCCTGCACGCGCGAGCCGCGCATACCAACGCAGGTGCCGATCGGGTCGATACGTTTGTCTTTGGACAGCACCGCGATCTTGGCGCGCAGGCCCGGATCACGCGCCGCCGCCTTGATTTCCATCAGCCCGTCTTCGAGTTCCGGCACTTCGAGTTCAAACAAGCGGATGATGAATTCCGGCGCGGTGCGCGACAGAATCAACTGTGGGCCGCGCATCGCGCGCTCCACCTTCCACACCAGCGCGCGCACACGGTCGCCCACGCGCAGATTTTCCTTGGGGATCATCTGATCGCGCGGCAGCAGCGCCTCAAGCCGCCCGGATTCGATAATCGCGTTACCGCGCTCCATGCGCTTGATGGTGCCGGTGACCAGATGCTCCTCGCGCGCGAGAAAGTCATTCAGTATCTGTTCACGCTCGGCGTCACGAATGCGTTGCAGAATCACCTGCTTGGCGGTTTGCGCGCCGATGCGACCAGGGTCAAAACCCTCCAGCGGCTCTTCAATATAATCGCCGAGCTGGGAATCCGCTTTTTCTTCGACCGCCTCGTGCAGCTTGTATTCGCGCGACGGCGTTTCGATCTCCGCGTCGGGCACGACCAGCCAGCGGCGGAAGAATGAAAATTCGCCGGTTTCACGATGCACCGAAGCGCGGATATCCACGTCTTCGCTGAATTTCTTCTTGCTGGCCGAAGCAAGCGCGAGTTCAAGCGCGCCGAAGACAATATCTTTATCGACGCTTTTCTCGCGTGCCAACGCATCCACCAACAGCAAAATTTCCTTGCTCATACGAACTCCTGAATCCTTAATCCCGAATTACTAAATCACCGGAACCAGACGCGCCTTATCAAGGTTCGCCAGATCAAACGTCACGGCCTTGCCTTCCACATCGAGTCCGACTTTTCCTGCACGGGTTTCCTGCAACACACCCACAAAATTTCGCTGCCCATCTTGCGGCACGCGCAACTTCACGCGCACCTTTTGCCCGGCAAAGCGCACAAAATCGCGCTCCATTTTCAACGGTCGATCCAGCCCCGGCGACGAAATTTCCAGCCGGTCGTACGGCACGTTTTCCACCGTCAATACCCGAGACAGATGATGACTCACCGTTGCGCATTCATCCAGATTAACACCAGTGGGCTTATCAATAAAGATACGCATCAGGCTACCTTTGCCCGAGCGCTCCATATCCACCAGCTCGTACCCCAACCCCGCCAGCGTGGTTTCCAACAGAACAAATAAATCCATTTAAATCAATACCTTAGCGTTACAACGGCAAACGCCAGAAACAAAAAATGGGCGAACCGCCCATCGTAACCCACCGTGCTCCTGCCGCTCTCTCACTGTACCTTTGTTTCCGCTTACCCGGTAACAGAGCCTTGAAGTATAACAAAAATTCCCCCTAAGTCCAACACGATGGCGCGGCCACACGCGGAATGCCCGCAAAAAACTTATTTAAAAACAAATATTTATCTTAACCCCGGCGTTTGAGCCTTGTTTGCCGCGCGATCAGCGGTCATTTGGCGGCGATCCACTGCCCGCGCAGCGCGCGTTGACCCGCCAAGCGCCACTGCGTACAGTGCCAGACATCATGACCGCAAGAGCCCCGCTCCTCAGCCTGTTGTTACTCGCACCCGGCGCGTTCCCCGCGCTGGCCAACACACAAACCTACCCCGTACGCCCGATTCGCCTGGTAGTACCGTTCCCGCCGGGCGGCACCATCGATTTTGTCGGACGCCTGGTGGCGCAAGGCATCGGCGATCGCATCGGCCAAACCGTGGTGGTGGACAACCGCGGCGGCGCGGGCGGCATGATCGGCGTGGAGCTGGTGGTCAAATCCGCACCCGACGGCTACACGCTGTGCCTGTGCGGCGCGGGCTCAATGATCAGCAGCACCTTGATGGCGGCGAAGCCCCCATATGATGCGCGACGCGACATCGCGCCCGTCAGCCTGGTGGCTTCCGCGCCGTATCTGCTGCTGGTGCGCAATGCGCCGGGGCTGAATTCCGTGCAAGATTTGCTGACCCAAGCCAAGCAAAATCCCGGCAAGTTGAATTACGGCTCGGCGGGTTCCGGCAGCACGGCACACCTGGCAGCGGCACTATTTGCATCAATGGCCCAAATCAACGTGGTGCATGTGCCGTACAAAGGCAGCGCACCAGCGGCGACGGATTTATTCGGCGGGCAAATTCAATTCCTGCTCGAAGCCATCGGCGCCGGCACGCAATACGTCAAAACCGGCCGCCTGCGCGCGCTGGGGGTATCCACACTCAAACGCTCGCGACTGCTACCCGATTTGCCCACCATCCACGAACAAGGCGTGACTGGTTACGAAATCACCACCTGGCACGCGCTGGGCGCACCACGCGGCACGCCACCTGCCATCGTCGAACGGTTGAGCCGCGAAGCCGTCGCTTCCCTACAAGCGCCCGAAGCGCGCGAGCGCCTGGCCGTCGTCGGCGTGGAACCGCACGGCACCACGCCGGCACAAATGGGCGAATTCATTAATCGGGAGTTTCCGCGGTGGGAGAAGCTGCTTACGCAGTTGGGGTTGCGGGGTAGACCGTGATCCCGCAGTTTCGATGTAAGTAATTATTTTAATTGAATATTTATGCAGCGCCTAAACCGTCGGCGACGTCAGAACTCCTGGGTCGGAACGCGTAGCTGTTCCGACAATAACCGTGCCACGGGCAGGTGTGTGTCGGAACCGCTACGCGTTCCGGTTCAACACACTGCTAGTGTAGTGTTGCGTTCTGTTTGGAACTTTATCGGCTGTTCGTGCGAATGACCTTTCGCAGGATATCGCGCGCACTCTTGGTCCAGATAAACGGTTTGGGATGGAGGTTGTGCTCAGTGATGTAATCGTCGATGGCCGTAATCAACTCAGGCACGCTGCCGAATACCCCGCGGTGCAGCCGCTCGGTGGTGATGTCTCGGAAGAAGCGCTCCACCATGTTTAGCCACGATGCCGAAGTGGGCGTAAAGTGCATTTTGATTCGCGTGTGCTTGGCCAGCCACGCTTGCACGACGGGGTGTTTGTGTGTGGCGTAGTTGTCAGCGATCAGGTGCAGCGCCTTGTCCTTGGGCGTTTCACGCTCAATCTTACGCAGGAACCTCAGCCATTCGATGTGACGATGACGCTGCTGACATTGCGCAATAATTTGGCCGTCCAGCACATTCAGCGCAGCAAACAGCGTGGTCGTCCCATTGCGCTTATAGTCGTGAATCATGGTGGCGGCCCGCCCCTTCTTCAGCGGCAAGCCCGGTTGTGTTCGGTCCAGCGCTTGCATTTGGCTTTTTTCATCACAACACAGCACCAGCGCGTGTTCCGGCGGCGACATATACACAAACAAACGCGCGTAACCCGCAATCCGTAGGGCGGCAATAAGCGAAGCGCGTTGCGCCGCATGTTCTACGTGATGCACCACCTACGGCGCATTGCCCTTCGGTTAATGCGCCCTACAAAATCACAATGAAGGAAGGCAGCGGAGAATTCGCGCCAACATCACATAACTATTTGTTTTTATTGAATTTTCCTACAGTGCCTGCCCCAGAGGCGACAACAAAATATCCTGCACCTGCACATGCGGCGGCGTCGATAACATGTAGAGCACGGCATCGGCGATGTCCGACGGCAACAGCGGTGGGTATTTTTCAAAATACGATTCGTAGCTGAATTGGCCGCCACTCGCACGAACGCGAAATTCGGTGGCCACCAAACCCGGCGAGATCATGCCCACACGCACGCGCGTGCCGCTGTTGCGGGCGGCGAGTTCGGCGCGCAGCGTGTCGGTCAGCGCGCGCACGGCGAATTTCGATGCTTGATAAAACGAAAAATTCGGCACCTGATTGCGATGGCCGTAGATCGACGACAGATTGATGATCTGCGCTTCGGGCTTCGCGTGCATACCACGTAGCGCCTCGCGCACGCACAACGCGGGCGCGGCGACGTTGATGTTGAGCGTGTCGCACCAATCCTGCCACTGGCCGTTTTCCAGTGTGCTCATCATGCCGGTGCCGGCGTTGTTGACCAGCACATCCACCGTGCCCCACTGCTGTTCTATCGACTTGAAGAGGGCGATGACATCGGCCTCTTTGCCGACATCGCCCGCGCACACCAGCACCTGCCCGCCGCGTTTGGCACAGTCGGCGGCCAGCGCTTCGAGCCGTTCGCGCCGCCGCGCCACCACCG
>CAMBGJ010000341.1 GCA_945865805.1 Bordetella parapertussis | reverse complement strand
ATGGACATGGCGTGAGCTTTGACGCGAACAATTTTCATGGCGGGTTCCGTGAGTGATAAGTGCGCGAACTTTAGCATGTACGATGTTGGTCTATAATCATTTGGAAAAATGGACGTCAAGGTCAACGTCAAAGATTTTTTTGCCACAGATTTACACAGATCAAGACCAGCCACTGTCATTCCCGCGCAAGCGGGAATGACAGTGGAGAGAATAATCTGTGAAAATCTGCGTTCATCTGTGTCAAAAGATTTTTGAATTTGTAGTTGTATAACCGGAGATACTGTATGCAACGCAAACAAATTGGTCTGGGTGTCATCGGCTCGGGTCGTATCGGCACGCTGCGCTCGCGGCTGGCATCCGAACATCCGGCGGTGAATTTCATTGCCACGGCGGATCGTGACCCGGCGAATGCCAAGGCACTGGCGGAGAAAATCGGTGCCAAGGTTTACTCCGGCAACAACTTGGAGATCATCAATCATCCCGATGTGACCGCCGTGGTGGTGTCCACCGCCGAGGGCGAACACACCGAGGCCGTACTTGCGGCGATTGCCGCAGGCAAGCCCGTGCTGGTGGAAAAGCCCATTGCACTGACCACGATGGAGGCCGACAGCATCATCGCTGCCGCCGAACGGTGCAACGCAAATGTCAGGGTAGGCTACAGCCGCCGCTACAAAGACCGCTACCTGATCGCCAAGGAGCAAATCATTCAGGGCCGTGTCGGTAAAATCACCGGGGCGGCCGCGCGGGTGTTCAACTCGAGCACGCAGGCGCTGGCGATGATGAAACGCGATCCGCATGCCACGCCGGTGGTGGATGCGCTGACCTATTACGTCGATCTGATGGGCTGGTTTCTCGGCGGTGCGAAGCTTGCCGAGGTGTATTCGCGCGGCACCAAGGGCTTGCTGAAATCACACGGGCATGATGTGGATGACGTGTGTTACTCCGTGCTCACCTACGACGACGGCACCACGGTCAATCTCGGCATCAGCTACGCGCTGCCGGAAAACTATCCGGCGATGGGCCACGCCGCGCGGGTGGAAGTGCTGGGCACCGAGGGCGTGATGATTCTCGATGACGATCACACCGATCAGATCATGTATTCCAACAAGGGCATGCCGCACGTGTATCTGCCAGACGTCACAGTCAATATGGTGTTCCTGCAAAGCGGTACGCCGGGCGATTGGGCGCTGGGTGAATTCTGGGGGCCGATAGCGAATGAAACGCGCGCGTGGCTCGATCATCTCGCCACCGGCAAACCCTGTGTGCTGGCGACGCCGCGCGAGGCGCGTGCCACGCTGGAAGCCACACTGGCGATTGAGTTGTCCGTGGAAAGCGGGCAGCCGGTGCGGTTGCCGCTGGCGGGGTAAACAGTTTTATATCAAATAGTTATAGGCGGCGACGTTAGCGTGCTTTTATTCCTGCCTCGTTGCTTACCCGAATCCACTTCGCCACTTCATCCGCCACAAATTTCCCAAACACCTCCGGGCTGGTGACCACCACGTCGGCGGCTTCGGCTTCCAGCCGTTTCACCATGCCGGGGTCGCGCAGGATCGCGCCGATTTCGCTGTTGAGTTTGGCGATGATCGCGGGCGGCGTACCTGCGGGTGCCTGTATGCCCCACCAGATCACCGATTCGTAACCGGGCACGGTTTCGGCCGCTGCGGGCACGTCGGGCAGCACCGGCGAGCGCTTAAGGCTACTGACCGCCAGCACCTTGAGTTTGCCGGAGCGGATGTGCGTCAGCGCGGAAGTCAGTGCATTGAACAGCACCTCAACCTGGCCCGCCATCACGTCCACCATTGCCGGGCCGCCGCCTTTGTACGGCACATGCACGATGTCGGTCCTGGTGGCGAGTTTAAAGAGTTCGCCGGCAAAGTGGTTCACCCCGCCGATGCCCGACGACGCATAGTGCAACTGGCCGGGCCGCGCTTTCGCCAGCGCGATCAGTTGCTTGACTGAATTTACCGGCAGCGTGGGCGTGACCAGAATCACGCCGGGGCCAAGACCGATCTGCGTGATGGGCACGAACGATTTCACCGGATCGTACGGCAGCTTGTGTAGTGCCGCGTTCATGGCGTAACTCACTGACACGATGAGCAGCGTGTAGCCGTCCGGCGGCGCTTTGGCCACTACATCCGCGCCGATTATGCCGTCTGCACCAGGGCGATTTTCCACCACGGTTAGTCGTCCCAGCCTTTCCGTCATTTTCGCCGCGATGTAGCGGCCCATGATGTCATTGCCGCCGCCGGGCGTGAATGGCACGATGATGCGTACGGTTTTGGCGGGATAATTTCTGGCGGCTTCACTGCCAGCATCCTGCGCGCGGGCGTTGATCGCGTGAATGGCCACGGCGATGGCGATGAGGGCGGCAGCCATGCATTTCAAGCCGGGCGTAGACAGACGGTTCATGGTTCCATTGTGGGGTTTGCACACGCGGCAGGTCAAGCATCGGGCTGCCGCCGTTGACGGGCGGCTGGCGCGCGCGGCGTTATGATTTCCGGTTCCAACGCTAAACGCTTTTACACGGAGAAAATTCATGTCACAGAACGCCAGCGACATTCAGATACTCATGGATCGAGCCGCCATACACGATGTGCTGAATCGTTACTATCAGGGCCTCGATCAAGGCAATGCCGATCAGGTGCGCCGCTGTTTCACCGATGACGTGGTGGCAAAATTTGATGATCGTCCGCTGGTGCGTGGGCTCGACGCATTGATGGATAACTTTTTTGTATTTAAAAATCAGCAGTCGGGCGACTGGAAAATCACCACGCACTTTATGGGCAATCTGAATTACAACCGGCTCGAAGGTGATGTCGCCGAGACCGAAACCAACGCCATCGCGTTTCTGGTGTTGCCGGGCGCGTCGGCCATGGCGAAGGAACAAGTCGCCATGCGCAGCCTGCGTTATCTCGATAAACTGCGCCGCACCAAAGAAGGCTGGCGTATCAGCGAGCGGCAACATACACTGGACTGGAGCTGTCACGTGCCGACGTCGTTTTCGTTGGCGCTCGGACAACGGCTCACCAAACGCCCGGCCTTGACGTGATAATAACGTAATAAAAAATTCAATTAAAACAAATATTTATAGAATGGCATTATGACAACCATCGATCTGCACAACCACGTAGTCCCGCCCACCGTCCTCGACGCGATTCGCAAAAGTCCCGAGCGGTATCACACCAGCGTCTACGAAAAAGATGGCAAAACTTATTTTGATGTGCACGGCAACCCGGCGGAATTGAAGCCGGAGTTTTTCAACGCCGACGCCAAAGTAGCGTGGATGGACAGCGTGGGCATGGATATCGCCGGCATCTCCGTCGGCCCGCCGATTTATTTTTACAACCTCTCGCCCGATGTGGGGCTTGCGTCAGCAAAGCTCGCCAACGACGGCATCGCGCAAATGGTGGCCGCGCACCCGAAACGCCTGCGCGGACTGGCGCACATCCCCATGCAGGATCCCGACGCGGCAATCATCGAACTGGAGCGCGTGGTGAAGGAACATAAATTCAAAGGCGTCGAGGTCGGCACCTCCATCGAAGGGCTGCCGCTGGCCGATCAAAAGTTTCGCAAGGTGTTGAAGACCGCCGAGCAGTTGGGCTGCTTTATTTTCACTCACCCGTACCAGTGTCTGGCCAAGGGCTGGATGGATGATTATTACCTGTCCAACTTCATCGGTTTTCCGCTCGACACCACCCTGATGGTGGCGCACTTGATGTTCAGCGGCGCGCTCGATGAATGCCCGAATCTGAAAATTTTGCTCGCGCACGGCGGCGGCTTCGTACCGTATCAAATCGGCCGCTTTGTGCATGGCCACAACGTGCGTCACGAGCCCAAGGTCAACAACGCCAGCTCGCCGCGTGATTTACTGCGGCGCTTTTATTTCGATGCGCTCACGCATGATCCGCAGGCGGCGCGCCACTTGATCAACCGGGTGGGGGCCGACCGCGTTGTTATTGGTACTGATCACCCGTTTGATATGGGGCCGGAACGGCCGATCGAAGAAATCGATAAAATCCCCGGCCTCACGGCGGCTGAGCGTGAGCAGGTGTGCAGTTTGACGGCGCGAGTGTTGTTGGGTGAAGTTTAGTGGTATTGATGTAACTAATTGTTTTTAAAGGAATTATATGAAATCGATGTCTCTTGTCTTTTTATCTGCGCTTTCCGTAGTGCTTCCGGCGGCAACCTTGCACGCGCAGCCATATCCCACCAAGCCGGTGCGTGTGGTGGTGCCATTCGCACCCGGCGGCGGCAGCGACATCACCGCGCGGCAGTTTTCGCAAAAACTATCCGAGGCCTTGAAGCAGCAATTCGTGGTGGATAACCGCGGCGGCGCGGGTGGCCTGATTGGCATGGAAATGGTCGCCAAGGCGCAGCCCGACGGCTACACGATAATGATGATGTCGGCGAGTTTTGCCGCCACATCGGCGCTGCATCTACCTGCCTGGCAGCCGATCAAAAGCATCGTGCCGGTGATCGAGTTCGGCAGCACGCCGTTCGTGCTGGTGGTGCATCCGTCGGTCAAGGCCAACAACGTCAAGGAACTGATCGCGCTGGCGTCGGCCAAGCCGAATGGGCAAACCTATGCCTCCACGGGCCTCGGCGGCATTACGCATCTGGCCACCGAACTGTTCATGAACATGACCAAAATACAGATGGTGCACGTGCCGTACAAAAGCACCGGTGCCGCATTGGTGGATTTGCTCGGCGGACAAGCCCCGAGCATGGTGGCGAGCATGTTACCGGTGGTGCCGCATATCCAGGCCGGCAAACTGAAAGGGCTGGCGGTCACCACCGCCAAGCGCTGGTATTCGCTGCCGGATATCCCGCCGCTGGGCGACAGCGTGCCAGGTTATAACGTTGAGCTGTGGTTCGGCGCAATGGTGCCCGCAGGCACGTCGCTGGCCATCATCAGCCAGCTCAATGGCGTGATCAACAAGGCGCTGGAGTCGGCGGAGATGAAAAAACATCTCGAAAAAGACGGCATGATCCCCACCGGCGGCTTGCCCGCGAAGTTCGCTGAGCGCATCAATAACGACTACAACAACTGGATCAAGGTCATCAAGTCGGCGAACATCAAGTCGAGTTGATTCTTTCGCGAGCAGCCCTTTGTCGCCGTCGCTGCCCATGCCGGTGAGTATGCCGCCCACTGCGTGCGCACCGCAGGTGTCCGCGACCGAACTTATTACTCCGCTACGAAAATATGACCTACACAGGGAATCAAGCGGCATACCGGACGTGCTCGCCGTGGAAGAAACGCTTGATCACATGGGGCTGCCGTTGGCGGCGGTGCAGGTGTGATCTCACCGCTGCTTTCAACTCCTCCCGGTC
>CAMBGJ010000340.1 GCA_945865805.1 Bordetella parapertussis | reverse complement strand
CGACAGGTTGTGCAACTGCTGGAGCACCAGTATCTTGAACATCAGCACCACATCAAGCGGTTTGGCTCCCGCATTGCTCTTGCGTACTTTCTCATGCACGCCATTCAGACTGGGGCGAAACGCTTCCCAGTCTATCTGTTCGTTCAGGGCTACCAGCGGGTCACCCATCTCGGTAAGCTTGGCGCTGCGCTCATGAATGTCGAAAAAGCTCGGTTGAAGGCGTATGGGCATTTTGCTTTGGCTTCGTCTCGGTGATTTAACCTTACAACGTACATACCCGCCCATCGTTTACAATGTGCCTCGAAATTAAGCTATTTTTAGAGGTGCCCATATGTTCATTGAGAAAACGCGCCCAGTCGGCACCTTCGTCCGGTGCCAGACTATAACCAAATAAATCGACCCAGCCCGCAACGACTTGCCGGTCGATGCCTTGCTCGGTAAGCCATTGGCGGCGCAGCGCGGCGTCACTCATCGCCGGGATCACCGGGCGCTTGGCTTCTTCCTGATTGAAGGCAACGCGAATCGCGCTCTTGACCGCGGTGGTTTTGACCGACGAAAAGCCGTGCTTCCGGGCAAGCAGATCGTCGAGCAGCGCCTGCGGCACGAAGTGCGCGTGGATATCGATATTCAAATGAATTTCTCCGGGGAACCGCGAGTTTGAGACGGCGGCCTGAACGTGTCAACGTCAACACACGGAGTCGTTGCGCGCGGTGGGCTAGAATTCGGTGCGTGCCGAAAATGTGAAAAAGAATGCGAAATAGTATCCCTGTCATTCTCGCGCAGGTGGGAATCCATAACACTGTGCCAGATGCCGCGATAGCGCCCCGAACCTACCCCCCAAGGGAAGGGGATGCCCGCTTGCGCGGGAATGACACTGTTGATGATGATGCTGGGTACGCGTGATGAGAGTTTTTCCGCCAATCTTTCTAATGGCGCTGGGCACGAATGTGCCTGCGGTACTAAGCGTGCAAAGCCACGCGCAGACCTACCCCACCAAAGCCATCCGCATCGTAGTGCCCTATCCCCCAGGCGCGGGTACCGACTTGCATGCATGCACGCGCGCTCGCACAAAAGCTCACAGAGAACCTGGGGCAGAACGTGGTAGTCGACAATCGCGGCGGTGCCAATGGCGTGCTGGCGATGGAATACGTGGCGAAAAGCCCGCCCGACGGTTACACGCTGGCGTATGCATTGCCCGCGCAATATTCGGTGAATCCGGCGTTGTATCCGAAACTGCCGTATGACCCGATCCGCGATTTTGAACCCATCATGCTGGTGGTGAAAACGCCGCTGGTGTTGTTCGCTCACCCGTCGCTGCCGGTGAAGTCGATGGGCGAATTGATCAGGCTTGCGAAAGCCGGGCGCGACCCTCTAGTGCTGGCTTCGGCGGGCAACGGATCGGCGGGGCATTTGTGTCTGGAGCTTCTCCGGCAGAAAGCGGACGTGCGCATTTTGCACGTGCCCTACAAGGGCGCCGCGCCGTCGATGATCGATTTGATCGCGGGCCAGGCGCAACTGTCTTTTCTGGCGTGGAGCACGGCGGGGCAGTTTGTCAAAAGCGGCAAGCTGCGTGCGCTGGGCGTGACCTCGGCCAAACGCGCGGCAGCGTTAGCGGAACTGCCCGCGATAGCCGAGACGCTGGCGGTTTTCGACATCGCCAACTGGTATGGTTTGGCTGCGCCAAAAAGTGTTTCAAAACACATAGTTACGAAACTCAATGCGGAGACACTGCGGGCCATGAGCGCGCCTGATTTGCGTCAGGCGTTCGAGAGGGAAGCGATCGAGTTTATCGGTAGTTCGCCGGAAGTTTTTGGCGACTACCTCAAGAGCGAGTTGGTGAAGTGGGGCGCGCTGGTGAAAAGCAGCGGCTTGAAAGTAGAGTAAGGGCAGCCCGTAGGTCGGAACGCGTAGCGGTTCCGACAAGCAGTATTTGCAGGACAACGCTGTTGTCGGAACCGCTACGCGTTCTGACCGACATTTGCAGACGCTTACTTGCTACCCGCACCCGCATTCACCACCGGCGTGAAATGATCCACCACCGGTTTGTATTCCGCCTTACCGGACAGATCGCCCAACACGGTTTTCGCGCGCGCGAAGTCCTTGAGTTACACCAATCCGGAGAGCAGATAAACCTCCGGCGTAGTGTCGCCTGCCGCGGCTTCTTTCTTCAAATCGGCATATTGTTTGTCGAGGTGCTTGGCGGAATCCGGGTTGCCCATCGAGCGCATGCGTACCATGCCGGCCTTGCCTTGTTGCCCGGCGGCGGGCGTTTTGGACAGCTGATTCACTACCAGCGGCGGCAACTGTGAAACCTCGGGCTTCAATGCGCTTTTGCTTTCCAGACCGCCGATCTCGAGTTGCCCGCCGCCTTTCCAGGCTTCCTGGCGACCGTTACCGAAGTAGACGATTTTCATTTGCGCGCCGTTGGACAGGCTGATTTTGTCACCGGCCGCGATCTTCAAAAACGGCACCACGGCTTGCGAGCCGCTGCCGCCACTGATCGAGGCATCGCCATTAAGCTGCGTGATCATGCCGAAATCCTGCGCATGGCTGGCCACTGCCGCCCACATGACCGCCACTAAAACGAGTTTGATGAAACGCATGATGTTCTTCTTCGCCTTCTGCTATGCCGCAATTTCAATGATTTCGTATACTTCCACAGGTTCGACACGCCCTTTGACCTTGAGTTCATCGTGCCGACCGGTGACCACTTTGTCGCCCGCCAGACGCACGGTTTCCGCACTGGCTACGATAACGCAACTCAAGGTTTTTGTCTCGCCTTCAAGCCGCGAGGCGACGTTTACCGTATCGCCAATCGCGGTGTATTCCATGCGTTTGGCGGAACCGAGATTGCCGACTACCGCATTGCCTGAATGAATGCCGATGCCGACACCGAATTCAGGCAGGTTTCTATCCGGAAAACGATTATGCATCCAGCCTTTGAACTCCTCGGCCACGGCGCGCATGCCGACGGCCGCGCGCAGCGCGCGCAAGGCGTGATCGTCGAACGGATACGGCACGCCGAATTCCGCCATCACCGCGTCGCCGATGAATTTGTCGATGCGTCCGCCCTCGGCCTGAATGACGTTGATTACGCGGCCAAAATAAACGTTGAGAAATTCCACTGTTTCAGTGGCGGTGAGTTTTTCCGTGATGGTGGTAAAGCCACGAATGTCGGAGAACAGCACCGTGATGTGCATCGATTGCCCGCCTACATCGAGTTTTTGCCCGCTGGCGAGCAGCATTTCCACCACGTCGTCCGACACATAGCCCTCGAACATATTGCGAATGCGCGCCTTGTCGCGTTCCTCGCGCGTTAAGCGCAAGCCCAGCACCAGTAAAAATCCGCTGATCAACCCCAGTTGCAAATGCGCCGCCGGAAACAGCACAAACTGCTGGAACGCGCCGTAGCCGATGGCCAGTGCAATCAGCGCCCCCGCTACCGCCACCGCTACGCCCTTCAACGGTGCGATGCGTAGCATGATGCCAACCGCCAGCAACAGCAGCAGCGCATTGACGATTAAACGCCACGCGTGCGGGGCGGGCCGGGTGGTGTTGCCGGAGAGCAGCGTTTCAACGATGTTGGCGTGTATTTCCGCGCCGGGCATACCGGCGGTGCGCGCGCGCCCGGTGAGCGAACCACCGTACGGCGTGGTGTGGATATCGTTACTGCCAAAATAATCGGCGCCGATGATGACGATCTTGCCGCGCAGGGCTTTGACAGCGGGATCGTTCAGCGCGTCTTTTTCCAATAGCCTGTAGAACGGCACGCGCGGAATCGTGCCTGCCGGTCCGAGGTAACTGATGGTTTCACGCGTGCCGGCAGCGTGTACGGGCGCGGCAGGATTCTGACCGTGCGCGCGCAGCGCCAGCAGCGCGGCGAAACTCAGGTGCGGCGCACCGGTGGCTTCGTCCTTCGGCAACTTGGTTATCGGCGAGCGCACGAATCCCCTCACCGTGCCGTCTTCGTCAAATTCGAGATCGGCCAACCCTACGCCTGCCTGCAAATCCATATTGGGCAAGGACAAAAGGTAATCAGGATGCGACAGCGACAGGCTATCGGTGTTGCCTGCGTTCCCCCGGACAACGGCACCGACGAGGACGATTTTGCCCTTATTGAGTTCCTGTCGAAAGGCTAAATCGTACTGTCGCAGCGCTTCCGTCTTGGCCAGACCGTACTTGTTAAGCCAATTCTCGGGCGTGATCGAAAACCAGACATCAAGGCCGATCACCGTCGCGTCGGCTTCTCGCGCGGTAGCCGCCGCGCGCGCGAACAGCGGCGGCCAGAACACCAGCGGGTCGTCGGGGTAACGCGACAATGATGGTTCATCCACCACCACAAACGCCGTATGCTGGGGAGCGTAGCGCACGCCGCTCCAGCGGTGCCAAAGATCGGTGTAGGTGTTTTCCACAATCGACAGCGCGCCGAAGCGGCAAGCGGCCTCAGCCACCAACAGGGCAATGGTAGCCAAAGCCAGCAGCAGACTCAATGAATGTCTTTTGGCGCGCGAGGCGTTAGATGTTACCGTGTGTGTGTTCACGCGGTTATTCTAAGCTGGTTCGTCAGGCTTTCCTATGGATCAATCCCCCCGCCCGTGTCATTACCTCGCAGGCGGGAATCCATCAGGCGCACCGGACGGCACTGTGTCAGGGATTCCCGCCTGCGCGGGACTGATAGTGGGAGTGTTTTGGCTTACCCTACAACATCACGCGATAGGTTTGGCCGCGTAAACTGCACGACAATCGGAGCACGTGAACTATGACGAACCCCATGCCGGACTGGCATCGCCGCCGCCTGTTGAAAGCGAATCTGGCGGCGGCTGCGCTATTTTTGCCTTTGCCCTACGCTCAGGCGTGGGCGCAATCGGATGGCGCAATAAGGCTGCTGCGCCTGCCCAAGCTGGCGCTGGTGATCGGCAACAGCAACTACAAGAACGCGCCGCCATTGGGCAACCCCGGCAACGACGCCAAGGCCATAGGCGAGACGCTGCGGCAGTCCGGCTTTGAAGTCACGGTCAAGCTCGATGCCTCGCGCGACGACCTGGCCGCAGCGATGCGCGCACATGTGCAGGTGTTGGCCGCACGCAAGGCCGTCGGGCTGTTTTATTTTGCCGGGCACGGCTTGCAACTGGCGTGGCGCAACTATCTGGTGCCGGTGGATGCCGCCGTGCGCAGGCTCGAAGACATACACTCTGCTTGTGTGGACCTGACCCAATACTGTTCGTTTAGTGAAATATGTGTCATGATAAGGCTTCGCTACTACGGAGTAAGCCATGGCGCGAACCAAGGCTGTGCTGGGTGCAGGCGCTCGGCTGAGTGACTTCCTCAGCGCCAGTTTGCTGGCACGAGTTTATCC
>CAMBGJ010000339.1 GCA_945865805.1 Bordetella parapertussis | reverse complement strand
CCGTTTTGAGATAAAGTCCGCTTCGTTCAAAATCACCGGCGCGCACTGGTTGTCGTGAGCCAGAATAAATTGGGCAACCTCTGCCGCGATGGGATCCAGCGTGATTCCGTTTTAAAATACTCAATTAAAACAAATAGTTACATATCAATCTCAAGTTTTCGCGAGGAGCACCCTGATGTACAAACTCACTATCGCACTCACTGCTTTGGCCCTGTGGCTCGCGCCGATGGCGCTGCACGCACAACCCAACACCGCTTATCCGTCGAGGCCGATTCGCTTTGTCATTCCGTTCGGGCCGGGCTCGGCGAGCGACGTGCTCGCACGTATCGCCGGGCAGGAGTTAACGCAGTCCATCGGCCAACCGATCATTGTCATTCCCAAGCCCGGCGCTGACGGCGCGCTCTCGGCGCTTGAAGTCAAACGCGCAACTGCCGATGGCCACAGCTTTTTGTTCGGCACCAACAGCCCGCTCGCTGTAGTGCCCAATATTCGCAAAGCGCCGCCGTACGATGTGATGGCCGATTTCACACCGGTGACTTACCTGGGTGACAACACATTTTTCATCGTGATTCATCCGTCAATACCTGCCAAATCCATCAGCGAACTGATCACCCATGCCAAGGCCAACCCGAAAGCGCTCAACTACGCGGCGGGCAATACCTTTGCGTTGGTGGCGACGGCGATGTTCGGGGTGAACAACGGCATCGTCATGCAGGCAGTCACCTACAAGTCGGAGCCGGATGCGCTGGTCGATCTGTTGTCCGGCCGCATTCATCTGATGTTCAGCACCTCCACCACCGCCTCGGCGCACGTCAAGGAAGGCAAGCTGAGGGTGCTCGCCACCACGCTGGCCGAGCGCAGCCCGTTGATGCCCGACGTGCCGTCCTTCCCCGAAACCGGTCAGGCAAAATTCCCCATCGGCCCGTGGTTTGCCCTGGTCGGCCCTGCTGGCCTGCCGCGCGAGATGGTCACGCGCATGAACAAAGAAATGGTCGCGGTGCTGGCCAAACCCGCGATCAAGGAGTCGATGCTCAAGCAGGGCTTCATGGCGAAGTCGTCCACGCCAGAGGCGCTCACCGCGCACATGAAAGATCAGCTCGGCATCTGGAAAACCGCACTCAAGTCTGCCGGGGTGGAGCCGCAGTAGGTTGACTGCAACCATTTGACCACCAGCCGCGCGCACGATAGATTGCCTGCTGGCAGAAATGACTATTCGAAAACCAAAATCCCAACAAGGAGAAACCCATGGCCGGCAACGAACAAATGATCATCGAGCTCGATAAAAAACGCATGGCAGCGACGGTGAACAAAGATGTCGCGGCGTTAAATGAATTGATCGCCGACGATCTGGTGTACACCCACTCCTCGGCGCGTCAGGACACCAAACAAAGCCTGATCGACGCCATGGTCACCGGTAAAACCGTCTACACCTCGCTGGTGCCGTCCGAAGTCAAGGCGCACGATTGCGGTAACGCCGTGGTGTTGACCGGCATCGCGCGCATCAGCGTGATGGCGAGCGGCAAACCAAATAGCTTCGGCGTGCGCTTCACCGATGTCTACGCCAACAGGGGCGGCAAGTGGCAGATGGTGGTTTGGCAATCGACCAAACTGCCGGACTGAAGCCTGTGCTGTTACCACACTCATCCGTACAACTCTCGAAGGAAAACCCATGACCAGTCTGTTGAAAGAATCACCGCTCGGTGTCTATCAGGCGCATCTGGCGAAAGGCGAACTCGCCTATCAGGTATGCCTGGACGACAACCAGCCCTTTTTCTACCCGCGCGCCTATGCGCCCGCCACCGGCAGCGAGAATATCGAATGGCGCGTGTCCAAAGGTTTGGGCACGGTGTATACCACCACGGTGGTGCATTACAAAGACGAACCGCCGCTAAACGTGGCGATGATTGATGTGGACGAAGGCTTTCGCATGATGAGCCGCGTTGAAGATATCGATCCGATGCAGGTAAAAATCGGCATGCGGGTGAAATTCCGCGTGTTTCCCGGCACCGCCAAAGCGGCGCCATATCCTGTGTTTACGCCCGTGGAGGCCGCAAAATGAGCAACCCAAATCTAGCGGGACTCGTGCGCGGTAGCGTCGCGGTGGTGGGTGCCGCCGAATCCGATCTGGGGCAGATGGCGCCCAACACCAATCCGATGGATCTGATGGCGCAAGCCACCATGCGCGCGCTCGAAGACTGCGGCCTCACGCTGAAAGACGTGGATGGCCTGTTCGTCGGCGCGACACAAGTGCGTATGGGGCCGATGGCGTTTGCCGAGTATCTGCGCATCAAGCCCAAGTATTTCGACGGCACGGTCATCGGCGGCTCGTCGTTCATGACGCACGTGGCGCACGCGCACGCGGCGCTGCAACTGGGTCTGTGCAGCGTGGCGGTGATCGCTTACGGCAGCACGCAGCGCTCGGTGTCGCGCGCCGCCGCCAGCCCGCGCGACTTTAATCCGTATGAATCGCCGTACCGTCCGTTCCTGCCGAGCAGTGCGTACGCCATGGCGGCGATGCGCCATATGCATCAGTACGGCACCACGCGTGAGCAACTCGCTGCGGTGGCGGTCGCCGCGCGGCAGTGGGCGTTGATGAATCCGAAGGCGTGGGAAAAAGAGCCGCTCACCATCGAGCAGGTGCTGAACGCGCGCATGGTGAGCTACCCGTTCACGGTGCGCGACTGCTGCCTGGTGCTGGATGGCGGCGGTGCCATCGTGATGGTGCGCGCTGATCGCGCCAAGTCGCTGAAAAAGAAACCGGTGTATGTGCTGGGCACAGGCGAATCGCTGTCGCACGCCAATATTTCCAGCCTGCCGGATTTCACTGTCAGCGCCGCCAAAGAATCGGGCGCGCAGGCCTACGCTGCGGCAAAGATGAAACCGTCGGACATGCAAATGCTGTCGCTCTATGACGCGTTCACCATCACGCCGATCCTGTTCCTCGAAGACCTCGGCTTCTGCAAGAAAGGCGAAGGCGGCCCGTTTGTGGCCAGCGGTGCCATCGCCCCCGGCGGTACGCTGCCGGTGAACACCAGCGGCGGCGGGTTGTCGTATTGCCATCCCGGCATGTACGGCCTGCTGGTGATGATCGAGGCCATCCGCCAGATACGCGGCGAATGCGGGCAGCGGCAAGTCAAGGGCTGCGATGTGGCGCTGGCGCAAGGTAATGGTGGGGTGTTGTCGAGCGAGTGCACGGTGATTTTCGGCTCGCAAGCCACCTTGTAAGGAAGGCGCGTCAGTACCGACCAATCCGCAGCAACAAAACCCGCAGCGCCGGGAATTTTTCCCGGCGTGCGCGGTCTGACTGCCGAACTCAGGAGAGCACTATGCAAAGACGCGGATTCATACAAGGCATGGCGGCGCTGGCCACTTTCAGCACTTTTATCGGGCGCAGCGCACAGGCGCAGTCTCTCGACAAAAAAGCCGTCGACGAGATGCAAAAAAACTGGCAAGCCCTGCTCGCCGACGGCACACCTGCGGTCACGTCCACGCCGCCGTTGAAACTCAGCAAGGACGAGTGGCGTAAGCGCCTGTCGGACATCGAGTACAACGTGCTGCGCGACGAAGGCACCGAGCGCGCCGGCACCAGCGCGCTCAACGCGGAAAAGCGTGCCGGGGTGTATGTCTGCCGCGGTTGCGATCTGCCGGTGTTTACCTCGGCGATGAAATACGAATCCGGTACCGGCTGGCCGAGTTTTTTCACCACCATCCCTGGCGCTTTCACCAAGAAAACCGATTACAAGTTGATCCTGCCGCGCACCGAATATCACTGCGCCAAATGCGGCGGTCACCACGGCCACGTGTTTGAAGATGGCCCGCAACCCACGCGCGAACGCTGGTGCAATAACGGCGTGGCGCTGAAATTCATCCCCAAGACCAAAGCGTGACCCTACCCGCCATACGTCTGGCCGTTGACGCGGATGCCCGCCCGATCGCGGTGATGTCGCGCTGTCTGATCGAAGTGGGTTTACGTGGCTGGAGCTGGAACCCCTCGCGCGTGCTGCATGCCATTCAACACCCTGATTGCTGCGTGGCGGTGGCTGAAATCAACGGCGAACGGGCGGGTTTCGCCATCGGCGAATTCGGCGACAGCAAACTGCATCTGAGTTTGATGGCGGTCGCCACTACGCATCAGCGCCAGGGCATCGGCCGCGCGCTGATGGCGTGGCTGGAACAATCCGCGCTCACCGCGGGCATCAGCGAAATACATCTGGAACTGCGCGCCAATAATCAGGGCGCGCTGTTTTTTTATCAGTCATTCGGCTTTGCCTTTGTGCGCGCGGTGCCCGGCTACTATCGCAGCGAGGAGGCCGCGATCAAGATGCGGCGGCGTATCGGGCTGGATTCGGCCATGCCCGCATCCGAATTGGTTACGAAATTATTGTTTAATAACAAATAGTTACGATGATTTACCCACAGGCGATATTGGCCTCGGCCATCGGTCGCTGATCGACGCGTGGAACCGTTCCGCCCATTCACGCTAACCCACGCTTGCACGTTGCTGTGCATCGCCGTAATGATCGCGCTGGCGGTGCGCTACGGCATTACTCAACGCGGCGCACAACTCAGCACACCGGCACCAACACCGTTCGAGCGCAGGCTGGCTTGGCTTAACTTTGCCGTGTGGATCGTCGCGCATGGCTGGTGGCAATTGCCCGCGCGCTTCGATGCCATCACCACGTTGCCACTGCAAATGTGCCACATCACCTCGCTGATTGCCTCTGCCGTGTTGCTGACACGGCAGCGCCATTTTCGCGCAGTGCTGTACTTCTGGGGATTCGCGCTGTGCACGCAAGCCATGATCACACCCAGCCTGATCGAACCGCCTACCTCCGCCGTGTTCTGGTCGTTCTGGTTCTTGCACGGCTTTGTGATGATGACTGCGATCTACGACATCATCGTCAACCGCTTTCGCCCGGTCTGGCGCGACTACGGCATCGCGTGCGCGGCAGCGGCTGGCTATGTTGCGCTGGTGCTGCCGGTCAACCTGCTGCTCGGCGCGAATTACGGCTTTACCGGAAAATCCACGCCGTTGAATCCCAGCATCGTCGATCTGCTGGGGCCGTGGCCGGACCGATTGTTGCTGATCGTGCCGCTGGCAGCGCTGGCGATGGTGCCGTGGCTTATCGCGCGGTGCCTTATCTGCAACATTTCGGCCTGCGTCATCCGCCTCTGGGCAAAGAATCCACCGAACTGTGGGATGACGGCGCGACGGTCCAGTTCAGTGAGCGTTTTGCCTGGCTACTACAATCGCCCGGCATCGGCCTGATTACCGGCGAGCCCGGCGTGGGCAAGACCGCCGCCCTGCGCCAGATCACCCGCCACATCAATCCGCACCGCCACCAGGTGCTCTACCAGCCGG
>CAMBGJ010000338.1 GCA_945865805.1 Bordetella parapertussis | reverse complement strand
CTGTGGCGGCATTTTTGATTTAAACTGCCTCGGTGTCAATCGAAACCCACGCCACGCAAGCAATCGACGCCACAGCCTGGCTGCAAACGCCGCTGGGGCAGTATTTGCTTGCGCGCGAGCAGGCGTACATCGACAAAACCGTGGCGGATATCTTCGGTTATAACGCCTTGCAAATCGGTTTGCCGGATATCGATTTATTGCGTGCCAACCGTATGTCGCTGCGCGCCACGGTGGATCGTGCCGCCACGGCGCATCTGCGCGCGGACAGCACCGAGTTGCCTGTCACCAGCGCCAGCATCGATCTGGTGCTGCTGCCGCATGTGCTGGAGTTTTCCCATAAACCGCACCAGATTCTGCGTGAAGTCGAACGTGTGCTGGTGCCCGATGGACACCTGGTGGTGACCTGCTTTAACCCGATGAGCTTATGGGGCGCGTGGCGCACCATGACCGAGAACCAAGCCTATCCGTGGAATGGGCGATTCATTCATTTGATGCGGCTTAAAGACTGGCTGGCGCTGTTGGGGTTTGAGGTTGCGGGGGGCGCGATGGGTTGTTACGTGCCGCCCTGCGCCAGCGAAAAGTGGTTGAACCGTTTTAAGTTCATGGAGCCTGCGGGAGACCGCTGGTGGCCGTTCAGCGGCGCGGTGTCGTTTTTGCACGCGGTGAAGCGTGTGCACGGCATGCGCGTGATCACGCCGCGCTTGGCCCGGCAGGCACGCAGCAAACACCTGGTGACCGTGCCGCATAAACAGGAAGATCAGTTGGCCGCACGCGGGCCGAACAACGAAAAGCGATAGACGAATGAGCGATGTGGTAACGATTTACACCGATGGTGCGTGCAAAGGTAACCCTGGCGTTGGCGGTTGGGGCGCGTGGCTGGTGCTGGGTGACACGGAAAAAGAACTCTACGGCGGCGAGCCGCTGACCACCAATAACCGCATGGAACTGCTGGCAGTGATCCGCGCGCTGGAAGCGCTAAAGCGCCGCTGCAGTGTGCAACTGCATACCGACTCCAAATACGTGCAACAGGGCATCAGCGCCTGGATACACGGCTGGAAAAAAAACGGCTGGCGCACCAGCGACAAAAAGCCGGTGAAAAACGACGACTTGTGGAAACGCCTCGACGAACTCGCGCAGCAGCATGATGTTCAATGGCTGTGGGTGAAGGGCCATGCGGGGCACGCGGGCAACGAGCGAGCGGATCAATTGGCGAATCGCGGCGTGGAAAGCGTGGTGAGATAAAACCTGTCACCGCAAAAACGCAAAGACGCAAAGGCAACGCAAAGAAAATTCACCGGATTGCGCCTTTGCGGTGAGAACTTTGTATTTAATGGATATCACAAGAACACGGATATGCGCCAAATCATCCTCGACACTGAAACCACCGGCCTTGATCCGGCGTTGGGCAATCGCGTTATCGAAATCGGCGCGGTGGAAATCGTCAACCGCCAGTCCACCGGCAAACATTTTCACCGTTATATCAACCCGGAGCGCGACAGCGAGGAAGGCGCGCTGCAGGTGCACGGCATCACCAGCGAGTTTCTTGCCGACAAACCGAAATTTCGCGAGGTTGCCAGGGAGTTTCTCGATTACGTCACCGGCGCCGAGCTGGTAATACACAATGCCCCGTTCGACATAGCGTTTCTCAATCACGAGCTGCGGCTGCTCGACATGAAGCCGGTGAAGACGTATTGCCCCAGCGTGATCGACACGCTGAAACTGGCGCGCGAACTGCACCCCGGCAAGCGCAACAGCCTCGATGCCTTATGCGACCGTTACCAGATCGATAACGCCGGGCGCACGTTGCACGGCGGCCTGCTCGACGCGCAACTGCTGGCGGAAGTGTACCTGGCGATGACGCGCGGGCAGGGCATGCTGATGATCGATGCTGCCCCTGCCGCCACGGCACAGAGCGATATCAGCACGCGGGAAAAAATCGAAGTCACGGTATTGCGCGCGAGTGCTGAAGAACTGGCTGCGCACGACGCGCAGGTGGCGGAAATCGATAAGGCTAGCGGTGGGAAGTGTTTATGGAAAACAGTTTGAATACAAACTGTTTATAGGAAAGTTGTTTAAAAACAAATACTTACATATCTATTTCGCGCTGCTGCCGGGTGTCAGCTGAGTAGCTTCAGTAGCTGATCGAACGCCTGCTCAAAGAGCGTCACACCCTCGGTTTGCAGTGTTTCGCCCACTTGATGCATGTCGATGCCTGCCTTGGCCAAGGCATCAAAATGGGCTTGCGCATCCGCCATGCCGATTCCCAGCGTGGTGGCAGCCTTGCCGTGATCACGAAACGCGGCGAGCGTGGCGTCAGGCACGGTGTTGATGGTTTCGGTGCCGATCAATGATTCGACGTAGAGCACATCGCTATACGCGGCATTTTTGGTGCCGGTGCTGGCCCACAGCATGAATTGCGGCATCGCGCCGTGCAGGGCAAATTTTGCAAACGCATCGGACTTGAAGGTGTTTTGATAGTCGCGATAAGCCAGTTTGGCCAGCGCCACGCCGGCCTTGCCACGCAGGTTCAACGCTTCACCACCCTTGGCGTCGAGCTGTTTATCGACCTGTGTATCCACGCGGCTTAAAAACAGGCTGGCCACAGATTTCACCGCGCGCGGATCGCCGCCGGCGTCGATCAGCCGCTGCAGGCCGCGCAGATACGCCTGAGCAACACCGTCCACATGCGTCAGCGAAAACATCAGCGTAACGTTGACCGAGCAGCCTTGCGCGATGAGTTCTTCGATGGCGATTAAACCGGCGGGCGTTGCGGGGACTTTGATCAGCAGGTTTTTACGCTGCACAGCCGTTTTCAAGCGCAGGCCCGCTGCGATGGTGCCTGCTGCGTTGTGCGCCAGCGCGGGCGAGACTTCGAGACTGACGTAACCATCACGGCCCTGGGTGCGAACGTATTCGGCCAGCATCAGATCACAGGCGGCCTGGATGTCGGGAATCACCAGCGTTTCGTAGAGCGGCTCGGCAGCCGTTTTCGCTGCTTTCAGGCGTGCTACGTCGTCGCAGTAATACGGGCTTTCGCTGATGGCCTTGAAAAATATCGCCGGGTTGGAGGTGACGCCGCTGACGCCATCTTCGGTGATTAATTTTTGCAAGCCGCCTTCACGGATCAGCGTGCGCGACAGGTTGTCCAGCCAGATGTTTTGGCCGAGTTGTTTGGTTTGTTGGAGGCTGTTCATTTGAGATTGCGCAAAAAATTTAATTCCCCACCTACTGTCATTCCCGCGAAAGCGGGAATCCATAACGCACGTGCCGTTCGCCGCTACGCAGGGATTCCCACTTTCGCGGGAATGACAGTGGGGGTGTTGTGTGTGTCAGGCTGACATTACCTATTTCGGTAGTTTCCTGAGTTCTGCCGCCACGGTGTTAATCATGCGTCGCGAAATGCTGATCCCCGCAGGCAGGTTGGGTAGATCGTCGACGTCGAAGAACGCGGCTTCTTCGATTTCCACGCCGTCCGGTTTGACCGGGCCGCTGGCGTAGTCGGCGGTAAAGGCGATCATCAGGTTGTTGGGAAACGGCCACGGCTGACTGCCGAAGTATTGGATGTTCTTGATTTCGACGCCGACTTCCTCGCGCGTTTCGCGAATCACCGTGGATTCCAGCGTTTCGCCCGGTTCGACAAAACCCGCCAGCGCCGAGTACCGCGTGTTGCCCCAGCCAACCTTGCGCGCGAGCAGCAGCTTGCGGCCATCCTTGATCAGAATCATGATTACCGGCGCCACTGGCGGATAGCTGGTGCGCTTGCACGGCACGCAGGTGCGCGCGCGTTCGTCGCCGCGTGTTACGGTTTCACCGCCGCAGCGGCCGCAGTATTTGTGATTGCGGTTCCATTCGAGCACTTGAAACGCGCGGCCTGAAATGCCTGCGAGTGTGTCGTCCACATGGCCGAGCATGTCGCGCAGACCGAGCAGAGCGTGGCCATGGGGGGCGATTTGCGCGGTGGCGAGTTCGGCGGCGTAGCAATGTTCGCCGCCGTAGGTGCCAAGGTAATGCTCCTGCACCGTCTCCAGACCGTGTTCGCCGGGGTGTGCACAGGAGAGAAAAGTGGGCGTGCCGTCATTGGTGCACACCATGACGCGGCCGCTTTCAAAGGCGAACCACAGGGCGCTTTTGCTGCGTTGTTCGGGTGGTTTGAAGTGCGGCTGATAGTCTTTACTCATGGCGTTCACCGGTCTGGGATTGAGCGCTGATTTTCGCTGATTTAATGGGATAATCCAAGGCTGTTTTACGCTACTGCCCATGCGAATTCGCGCGCTCACACTACTTTTTGCCTTTGTCGTTGCAGGGCCGCCAACGGTTGCCGCGCAAGGCAATCCGCTGGGCTTGAACGTCGAGGAAATCCGCCTGATTCTGCGTCACGGCCCATGGCCCGCGCCATGGACGCGCGATGTCAGCAACCGGGTGTCGGGCAAGGCGGAAGCGATTGCCTTTGGCGAACAGCTTTTTTTTGCCACGCGCCTGTCGGGTACGGGCAGCGTGTCGTGTGCGACCTGTCACTTGCCGGATAAAAATTGGGCCGATGGCCGCAAGCTGGGCGTGGCGCTGGGCGAGGGGGATCGCAATACGCCGAGCGTGTTGAATGTGCGTTATCAGCGCTGGTTCGGCTGGGACGGCGCCAACGATAATTTGTGGTCGCAAAGCGTGCGGCCCTTACTCGATGCGAAAGAGATGGGTGCCAGCGAACAGCAAGTGGCGCGGCAGGTGCGCGATGATGCGCAGCTCGCGTGTGGCTACCGCACGGCATTTGGTCAGGCGCCGCCGGGCGACGACGAGCGGCTGATGATCGATCTGGGCAAGGCGCTGGCGGCGTTTCAGGAAACGCTGGTCACGGGCCGCACGCCGTTTGATGATTTTCGCGATGCAGTGCAGCGCAACGACTGGAAAGCCGCGGCGGCGTATCCCGCAAACGCGCTGCGTGGCGCGCGCCTTTTCATGGGTAAGGGCAATTGTAGCCTGTGCCATTTCGGGCCGAATTTCACCAACGGCGAGTTTCACGAGATCGGCATTCCCATCGTGCGTAAATCCGGTGGCATCGACTGGGGGCGCTACCAGGGCATCAAGATGCTGCGCGCCAGCCGTTTTAATCTGCTCGGCGCTTACAACGACGACGACGGCAAAACCACCGCGCAATCCACGCGTTTTATCGATCTCGCGCCGCAGACCTTCGAGCAATTCAAAGCGCCCGGTTTGCGCAATGTCGCGCTCACTGCGCCCTACATGCATAATGGCCATCTCGCCACGCTGCGCGACGTGGTGAAGCATTATTCGGAAATCGACGTCACGCTGTTGCATCAGGCGCATATTTACGCAGGTGATGTGTACGCCGAAGCGGTACCCACCGATACGGTGTTGCAGCCGTTAAAATTAAGCGAGCAGGAAATCAGCGATGTGGTGGCGTTTCTGGAAAGTCTGAACCAGCGTGCGGCGGCAAAATTTCAACGTCGCCCCA
>CAMBGJ010000337.1 GCA_945865805.1 Bordetella parapertussis | reverse complement strand
GCGGCGCATCGGTTCGCTGATGATGCGCACCAGTGTATCGGTAGGGCCGCCTGCCGAGAAAGGCACTACGATCGAGATCGAGCGCGAAGGCCACGGCTGCGCCGCGCTGAACGAACCAGCACCCAACATCAGTGCAAAAGTAATGACTGTGAGTAACACTTTCATGGCGGCCTCCTCGAAGGTTGGGGTGCGCACCGGACGAGCACCGGCAGTCATCCGATGCGCATGGTAGGCCGATATAGGGGCTTACGCCCGAGCTGCTCTGGTAAAACCGGGCAACAATTTGCTTTTCGTTCATCCATCCTCCGGAAACGACTATGTACTAAATATAGTACAACGTCAAGGAGAATGCGCGGAATCAAAGGGGTGCAGAATTAAATCGTGATTCAGGTAGGAATTTGTTTTGGCTGAATTATTTTCCAAAAGACGCTACCGCATTGCCCACCGTCGGGGTTCGGGGCCTAGTCAAATTTTGTAGTATTTCACAGGTCTGAGTGGCTAACATGCCCAACTCAAGCGGCACACGGCAAACGGCGTCTGACATAGACCGCGACAAATATCGCGCACCGATCCCAATGAATACGCCTTAACTATTTGTTTTAATTAACTATTTTAAGCCCAGCATCTCCGCCGCATGCTTACGCGTGGTGGCAGTGATTTTCACCCCGCCCAGCATGCGCGCGATTTCTTCCACGCGTTGCGCTTTGTCGAGCACGGTGACTTTGCTCGCCACTTTGCCGCTGCCGGTGCTCTTGGCCACCTGCCACTGCTGATCGCCACACGCCGCCACTTGCGGTAAGTGCGTAATGCACATCACCTGATGCTTTTTGCCGAGGTCTTTGATCAGCTTGCCGACGATTTCCGCCACGCGTCCGCCGATGCCGGCATCCACTTCATCAAAAATCAGCGTCGGCACCTGCGCGATCTGGCTGGTGATGGTTTGTATCGCCAGGCTGATGCGCGACAACTCGCCACCGGACGCCACCTTGCCCAGCGGCTGCGGCGTCATGCCTTTGTGCGCCGACACCAGAAATTCGATAGTTTCCAGGCCGTGCGCCGACGGTTCATCCAGCGTATTCAGCGCCACGTCAAATACGCCGCCGCCCATCGCCAGCTCCTGCATCGCGGCAGTGACTTTTTCGGCAAGCTGCTTCGCCGCCTTGCGCCGACCCACGGAAAGCTTTTTCGCTTCCACCACGCAGGCTTCGCGCGCGGCCTCTTCGAGCTTGCGCATGGCCTCGGCGTCGCCAGCCAGCGACAATTCATCGAGCCGTGCGCGTGCCTTGGCCAGCATGTCCGGCAACTGTTCCGGCTCAGTGCGATATTTGCGCGCAGCGCTGTGGATGGCGTCCAGACGCTGCTCGGCCTCGCGCAAACGCTTGGGGTCAAGATCAAGCTTTTGCTGATAATGACGCAGGCTGTAAACGGCCTCCTGCAACTGCAATTGCGCCGGTTCCAGCACGTCCAGCACTTCCTTTAATTTGGCATCGTAATCGAGCAGATTTTTCAGCCGCGAAATCACGCCGTTGACCTGCGCCAGACTCGCGCCCTCGCCTTCGGACAAGGCCTCCATCGCAAATTCGGCGGCCTCGATCAGGCTCGCCGCATGCGCCAGGCGCGAGTGTTCGCCCGTCAACGCCGGCCATTCTTCCGCCTTAAAATCGATCTGTGCGAGCTCGTTCACCTGCCATTCCAGCCGTTCACGCTCGGCCACATAAGCCGCCGCATTCGACTCAAACGCGCGTCGGCACTCAGCTTTGTCGCGCCAATCGCGATGCCGTTCGGCGACTTTCGCCGCTGCCGCTTCGAGTTTGCCGTAGGCATCAAGCAACTCGCGCTGCGGCCCCGTCCGCGCCAGCGATTGATGCTGATGCTGGCCGTGGATGTCCACCAAAAACTCACCGAGCTCACGCAATTGCGTGGCGGTCACCGCCGTGCCGTTGATAAAGGCACGCGAACGGCCGCCAGCGTCGATCACGCGGCGTATCAGGCAAACATCGCCATCGTCTGTAATATCTTGTTTTTCAAGGTATTTTTTTGCGATCTCCAATGCAGCGACATCGAATTCCGCAGTCACCTCGGCGCGTTCCGCACCCTGGCGCACAACCAACGCATCGGCGCGCGCGCCCAGCACCAATGCCAGCGCGTCGATCAAAATGGATTTGCCCGCGCCAGTTTCCCCGGTCAATACGGTGAAGCCCGGTGGAAATTCCAGCTCCAGCCGTTCAACAATGACGAAATCGCGGATGGTGAGCGAACGCAGCATGCCGCTAATGACTCCTTACGCCTGACGCTTTACGCCTCACGCAGCATTCACTCCCGATTCCAGTTCAGCTTCTCACGCAACATGCGGTAATAGCTGTGCCCGACGGGGTGAAGCAGGCTGATGGTGTGCGGGTAACGTTTGATGCGTATACGGTCGCCTACGCGCAGCACGTAGTGCGAGTGGCTGTCGAAATGCACGCGCGCATCGCTGTTGCTGCGCATGATGACTTCGATCACGCTGTCGCTGCCCACCACCACGGGCCGGTTCGACAATGTGTGCGGCGACACTGGCACCAGCGATATCACGCGCAGGGCTGGGTGAACAATCGGCCCGCCTGCCGACATCGCATACGCCGTCGAGCCCGTGGGCGTGGCAACGATCAGGCCGTCTGAGCGCTGGTTGTAGATAAATTCGCCGTCGATGCGCACTTCCATCTCGGCCATGTTGCCTTCGACGCCTTTGCTCACCACCACGTCGTTGAACGCCAGCACGTCGGCGATGCGTTCGCTGCCACGATGCACTTCGCCTTCGAGTAACATGCGGTCTTCGGTGACACTTTGCCCATCGAGAATCGCCGAAATCGTCTCGTACATGGTATCGAGCGAGATGTCGGTCAAAAAGCCGAGCCGTCCCTGGTTCACCCCCACCAGCGCGACATCGTAGGGTGCCAACGTGCGAGCGATATTGAGCATGGTGCCGTCGCCGCCCAGCACGATGGCGAGTTCGGCCTCACGCCCGAGGTCTTCGAGTTCATGTATCGGATAAGGCGAATGTTCGATATGCGCGCCGGTGAGCTTGTCGATCAGCACGGTAATGCCGCGCTGCTTGAGAAAATCCGCCAGTTTCAGCAACGGCGTGGCGATCTCGGGACTGTTGTATTTGCCGATCAGGGCTATGGTTTTAAAGGAATTTTCCATCCCGGCATTTAACCACAACCGGCCAACAGCGTGAACGGTGGCCGTGCCTTTATGCAGCACTTCACCGTTACGCCGCCAACTCGGTAGAATAGCCGACATGGCAACACTAACGCCCATGAACGAACGCGCACAACTGCTGCTGAAGACTTTGGTCGAGCGCTACATCTCCGACGGTCAGCCAGTGGGTTCTCGCGCGCTGTCTAAAA
The DNA here is from genome assembly GCA_945865805.1 of Bordetella parapertussis. Lineage (GTDB taxonomy): Bacteria > Pseudomonadota > Gammaproteobacteria > Burkholderiales > SG8-41 > UBA5216. The sequence goes on along the minus strand of CAMBGJ010000337.1, from coordinate 2,113 downwards.
TCGCGGGGCTCGATCTATCGCCCGCCAGCATCCGCAACGTGATGGCGGATCTGGAAGACATGGGTTTCATCGCCAGTCCGCATACTTCTGCCGGACGCGTGCCTACCGCGCGCGGTTATCGTTTTTTTGTCGACACGCTGCTCACCATCAAGCCGCTCGACCGCGTGGAAATCAATCAGCTAGAAGGCCAGTTGCATCCGGATAACACGCACAGACTGGTGTCTTCAGCCTCGCAGATGCTGTCGGAACTCACTCGCTTCGCCGGCGTGGTGGTCACGCCACGGCGCAGCGCGGGCTTTCGCCATATTGAGTTTTTACGCCTGTCGGAAAAACGCATCCTGCTGATCATCGTCACCCCTGAAGGCGACGTGCAGAACCGCATTATCATCACGGAAAAAGCCTACTCGCCCGCCGAGCTGGTTGAAGCCGCAAACTTTTTGAATCAGCACTACGCCGGGCTGACGTTTGTTGAAATTCGCCAGCGCGTGCAGCAAGAGCTGCGCGAATTGCGCGAGGACATGACCCGGCTGATGACCGTCGCGCTAGATGCCGGCAGCCAGGTGGCCACGGAAGCGGAGACCGAAGTCGTCATCTCCGGTGAAAACAAGCTGCTCAACATCGACGATTTGTCGTCGAATATGGCTCGGCTGCGCAATCTGTTTGAACTCTTCGAGCGCAAGACCGGTTTGTTGCAACTGCTGGAGATTTCCAACCGCGCGCAAGGCGTGCAGCTTTTCATCGGCGGCGAAGCGGGCCTGTCGCCGCTGGATGAGTGCAGCGTGGTCACCGCGCCCTATGAAGTCGACGGCAAAATCGTCGGCACCGTCGGCGTCATCGGTCCCACACGCATGGCGTACGAGCGCGTGATTCCGATTGTGGATATTACGGCGAAATTGCTGTCGAGCGCGCTGTCGCAGCACTGATTTGACAGCGTGAACGGGTGAACAAGTGAATAAGTAACCCCGCTGCCATCCCCCGCCTCCGGGGAAGGGGGTTAGGAAGAGGGGGTTTCACACGTTCACCTGTTCACTCATTCACCCGTTCACGTGGTTCACAAAAACATGCCCTCCAGCGCCATCCTCCTCATCAACCTCGGCACCCCCACCGAGCCGACACCGGCCGCCGTCCGCAAGTACCTGAAGGAATTTCTCTCCGACCCCTATGTGGTGGAAATTCCGCGCCTGCCTTGGTGGATCATTCTGAATGGCTTCATCCTGCCCAAGCGCAGCAAGGAAGCCGCCGCGCGCTACGCATCGGTGTGGACCCAAGAAGGCTCGCCGCTGCGCTTTCACACGGAAAAACAAATGAAGTTCGTGCGTGGCTATATCGGCGAACGCCAACGCACCGACGTGATGGTTGACTACGCGATGCGTTATGGCGAGCCTTCGATTAAATCGCAACTATCTGTTTTTAAAGAGAAAAATATTGAACGTGTGGTTTTGCTGCCGCTCTATCCGCAATACGCACGCAGCAGTACTGCCACCGCCATCGATGCCGCCAAGGCGGCATTGAAGCAACTCAACTATCAGCCCGACTTGCGCACGATCGAAAACTTTCAGGACAATCCCGGCTACATCGCAGCCCTGGCCAACAGCGTGAAAGAGTTCCGCACCCGCACAGCGGGCCGCCCGGACAAACTGGTGATGAGCTTTCACGGCGTGCCGCAATACACGATTGATCGCGGCGAGCCGTATCAGCAGCACTGCCTGCAAACCGGCAAGCTGCTGGCTGCCGCGCTGAATCTCGCTGAACACGAAGTCCAAATTTGTTTTCAATCGCGCTTCGGCCGCGCCAAGTGGATACAGCCCTACACCACCGACGTGCTCACCACGCTCGGCAAACAAAAAACCAGCCGCATCGACGTCATCTGCCCCGGCTTTGTCGGCGACTGCCTGGAAACGCTGGAAGAAATCGCCATTGAAGGCCAACAGATTTTCAAAGACGCCGGCGGCGGCGAATACAACTATATTCCGTGTCTCAACGAACGCCACGACTGGCTGTCAACGCTCACGGACATGGCCCTGAACACGTTGGACAAACCCCAATGAAACTCCTGCTGGTGTGGCTGATCAACGCGGCGGCATTATTCGCCCTGCCCTACCTGTTTAATTCG
>CAMBGJ010000336.1 GCA_945865805.1 Bordetella parapertussis | reverse complement strand
CGCGTGTGATCGATGCGCACATGCATTGGTATCCGCAGGAATTCGTCGATCTGATGATCAAAAAAGGCCCGGCGCATGGCGCGAAGATGGGCGAGGACGCCAAGGGCAACCCGGTAGTGCTGTCGGTGCCCGATTGCACGCAGACCTCGGTGATGCGTAAAACCATGACCAACCTCGACGACATCATCGCCGACATGAAAAAGCGCAAGTGCGACACCTACGCGCTGTCGATGACCAATCCGCTGATGTATTGGGCGTCGCCGGGCTTCGGGCTTGAACTCGCTGCCGCGCACACCGATGCCTGCGTCGCGGCGCATAACAAATATCCGGACAAGTTTTACGGCTGCATCGTGCTGCCGATGCAGGACGTGAAGCTCGCCTGCGAGGAACTCGAACGCGCGGCCAAGTTTCCCTGCATGCGCGCGGTGTTCATCGCCGAACACATCCTCGGCAAGAATTTGCACGAAAAGGAATTCTGGCCGATTTACGAGCGTGCGGAAGGGCTGGGGCTGCCGCTGTTCCTCACCAATCTGTATCCCTCCGGCCCCGAGCGTATGAAGGATTATTTCATGATCAACACGCTGGGCAATCCGCAGGAAGCGGGTTACGCCGCGATGAGCCTGATCTGCGGTGGCGTGCTCGATGCGTTCCCGAAAATGGAGGTGTTTCTGCCGCATGCGGGCGGCACCTGGCCGTGGCTGGTTGGCCGCCTTGAGCTTGCGCGCCATGTGAGCGGCACGCTGTCCCACATGAAGGAAAAATCCGCCTACGACTACCTGCGACGCTTTCACTACGACTTGATCACGCACGACGCAAAAATCATGCGCAACCTGATCGATCTGGTGGGCGTGGATCGCATCGTCGCGGGCACCGATTTCCCGCAAGGCATGTCGGTCAAGCAGCCGGTGGATTTTGTCGAATCGATACCGGGACTGACGCACCGCGAAAGGGAAATGATCCTTTGCGATAACCCGGCGCGGCTGATGAAGATCGAGGCGAGGTTAAGTGCGTAATGTGAACCAAGTGCTGTCCCAAGTTGGGGATTTCCTAAAAAGGTTAGATACAACCTCAGGCGAGCCAATTTTCGATGCCTGTCTTTTATGTTGGTGTTGCGGTATTGTGACAAGCTCCATAGCGAAATTGGCAATGCAAGCTGGCTAAGTCGATGCAGTTGCTCTTGCTTAGACATTTTGAGAACAGCGCTCGCCATGCTTTTATATCGACTATTCCAATTACTCAATGCTTTTTACCATTTTGTGATTGCATAGTTCCAAGATGATTTATCGTCCCGAAATCGATGGCTTGCGTGCCATCGCTGTTTTAGGCGTCATCTTCTACCACTGTGGGAGTCCGCTTGCGTCCGGCGGGTTCTTTGGCGTAGACATTTTCTTCGTCATCAGCGGGTACCTTATTACGTCAATATTGATGACGAATGTAGCCACCGGACGAATGAGCCTCAGCGAGTTCTATGCGCGCCGAGTCCGCCGTATCGCGCCAGCCTTTTTTATGGTCATGTTCTGCACTTCAGTGGCTGCGTGGTTTTTGCTTCCAACACATCAAATGCTTGACTATGGCCGCAGTCTGGCCGCAGCCAGCTTGCTCGTCTCGAATGTCTTGTTTTGGCGCGGTAGTGGATATTTTGATCTTGAAGCCGAATTGCGACCGCTTCTCCATACTTGGAGCCTGGGTGTCGAAGAACAATTCTATATATTCTATCCATTACTCCTGTTGTGGGCGCTAAAGCCCAATTAGAAAAGGAGCAATCGCCATGTTGAATGCTGACCGGTGTGCAACACGACAAAAGGCGGATTCGCGGATCACTCGTTTGCCGCTAATTTTGGCCACCCTGCTGGCGATGTGCTCTGGCACTGTGTACGCCGATGCGGTATTTGAGCGCACCACCGGCGAAGTGCGCTTCAGCGCGGAGAAGGCAAAGCCCGTTAACGCCGCCGATGGCGTGCGAGTGACTTCTGGCAGTACCGTCTCTACCGGCGCGAGCGGCCGCACGATCTTGCGTTTCGATGATGGCCAAGCAGTGGTGCTCAATCCCAATACTGAATTCAAGATCACCAACTACCGCTTTGACGAGGCCAACCCCAAGCAAGACAGCGCAGTGTTCGAGCTACTGAAGGGCGCGATGCGCTCGGTGTCTGGTTTAATCGGTCGTCGCAATGCACAAGCCTACGTCCTGCGCAGCTCTACAGCCACCATCGGCATTCGGGGTACGGACTTCATGGTGGCGCTGGATGAAAGCACTAAATTGGGCGGCCGGCCGCTGATCTTCGCACAGTCGAGCCCCATACAAAGCGACGCCGCATCCTTTCTGGGTGAAGTAGAAACAACCGATATCCGCAGCTTCACTCAATTGGCCCAAATTGGCCCCGTGAATCCCATGTATTTTCAAGTGGCCGCCGGTAACATTGGTGTGATCACGGGCGCCGGCACAGTCGGTTTTGGCGCTGGCGCGATAGGCACTGTTGCCGACCCAGGCGCTCTTGCCGCCAGCATCAGTGCGGCCTCCCTGCCTGCGGGTATTGCGGGGAGCTTTAGTTCCTTGTCATCCGTTGCCGTTAGCGCGGGTGCCGGGGCGGCTGGTGGGGCTAGTGGCGCGGCCGGGGGGGGCGCCGCCGGCGCCACCGGCGCGGTAGCTGGGGCTACGGGCGGTATAGGTCTTACCGCGATTGGTATTGGTGCAGCAGTAGTCGGCGCCGTGGCTGCCGCAGCTTCGAATAACGAAAATCAAACTGGCACTACTGGCACTACTGGCACTACTGGCACACGCTAAAACTCTCCAACGCGATGCGACTGCCAACACTAATCGGCAGCCGCCGCGAGGTATTTTCGTAAATGCTGCAAAACGGCATTCAGTGCTGGGTGCAGGTCATCTGTAGCGCGGGCATCAAGCCTAGTTCATAAATAAAATCAAATAGTTACATCAATTACACCAACCCCGCCTTTACCTTCTCCGGCGTAAACGGCAACTGCCGAAAGCGCACGCCGGTCGCATCAAAAATCGCGTTCGCGATGGCCGCCGACAAAGGCCGTATGATAGCCTCGCCGCCGCCGAACGGTGGTTGTGCGGGGTGATCGAGCACGGTGATGTCGATGGTTTCCGGCGCGTCCTTGATGTCGAAAATAGGATAGGTGTTCCAAGCGACGCTGGTGACATTTTTGTTGTCGAATTTCACTTCTTCCATCATCGCGCGGCTGGCGGTTTGCACCACTTGCGCCTCCAGTGTTTGCCGCAATTGATCGGGCGCGATCACCTGGCCGCAATCGTGTACGACATAAAAACGCCGCGTCCAGACTTTGCCAGTAGTGCGATTGACTTCAACATCCACCACCACCGCCACGCGCGTGCCGCCGCGCACGGATTACGCAAGACCCTGCCCGACATACACATCGCCACGCACCTGCTTACGTGCGCCGACCTGCGGCTGCCAGTGGGCTTTTTCCGCGACGGTTTTCACCACTGATCACCCTTGTGACTTAACTACTGCATGCGAAACTGCACGGCGTCGGTGTTGGTGGCTATCGCCAGTTCGTCCATGAACGATTCCACGCCAAAGTGCACCTGCGACCCCGCCGGATCGCGAAAATGGGTGGTGCGCAGCGGCGACGCACGATCCAGCAGCGGCGCGATGGTTTCAGACACCAACCGGCGTGAGGCAAATTTATACGATTCACTCGGCGGGCCGAACAGCCACACCGGTTTCAGCGGCCAATCAGCAGACGGATCATCCGCCGTGCAGCATGCCGGGCACTTTGACATCCACCATGTTCAGCGCTGTGCCGTAGAGCTTGGGCGCGACATCGCGGCGCCGCGTGCCGGGCCTGCCGAAGATTTTATATTCGTGCGCCGCCTTGGATTTGGCCCTGCCTTTGACTAGCAGCAGATTGCCGTAGCGTTTGTTGCATTCGAGTTGCACATTAAAATGTTTGCCGCCGATCAACTCGGCATACGACACTTTTTTGCGGCACAGCCTTTATCGCTGATGGCGCCATTGGTCACGGTCCGTTGATCCACCGCCACGCCCGGCTTCGCCGCCGCCATTTCCACCAGTGTGAGGCGCGCTTCGGCCGCCGCATTGCGCAGCGCGAGGCCCGCGCGCCAGATGTCGCTAGAGCCCGATGCGCCGCCCTGATCCACGGTTTGTTCCGTGTGGCCCTGCTCATATCAACCTTGCCCACCCAGCCCACCGCGCTGCCGTCCTGATTGATACGATATAGCTCGACAGTTGATCGGGTTTCAAATCATGACGCGAGGCCTAATAGCCGCACTGCGGCACCGGTGACCCATTCATCAGCACCGTGCAAGCGCCACACTGCGCGAGGCCGCAACCAAAGCGCGGCTCCTTCATTCTCAAATCATCGCGCAGCGCGTCACAACGCAGGCATATCAGGCTCCACCTCAACGGTGTGCGCCTTTCCGTTGACGTTCAGTTCTATGCGCTGAGCCACGTTTTCCGCCGCTGGAAATCGGTTGAGTGCGTATTTGGCTTATCGCGGCTACATCACGCGTCTGGACGAATGCTGCCGCAATTCGATATAACCGCTACTTCCCCTCCGCAAACACCTCCATGGCAATATTGTGCGCATCAAGCGACGCCGGGATGCCGCAGTAAATCGCCACTTGCAGCAGTACTTCGCGGATTTCTTCGCGTGTGCAGCCGTTGGTGATGGCGCCGCGCAGGTGGATGCGCAATTCGTGCGGGCGGTTGGCGGCGCACATCATGGCGAGTACCAGCAGGCTGCGCGTTTTGCGCGGTAGCGCTTCGCGGCCCCAGATTTCGCCGTAGGCGTACTGGTTGATCATTTTTTGCAGCGGCGCGCCGAATTCGCCAGCGGATGTCATGCGCTTGTCGACCACGTCCGCGCCGAACATTTCCTTGCGGATGGTCATGCCGGTTTGGTGCATGTCTTTATCGCTCATTTTTGTATCTCCTTAATTTTATTGATTATTATTGCGATTTAATCCTTGAGCACGCGGTGGATGGCTGCGGTGATGGCCGCGCGATCTGGCAACGCGGCTTTTTCCAGCGTTGGGCTATACGGCACTGGCACTGGCGCGGCGCACACGCGTTGCACGGGTGCCTTGAGCGCGCGAAAGGTTGGCGTGTCTTCCACCACCATCGCGGCAATTTCAGCGGCCGCCGAGCAGGTGGGCGGCGCTTCGTCCACGATCACCAGACGCCCGGTTTTGCGCACCGAAGCGCGTAGCGTCTCGACATCCAGCGGGACCAGCGTGCGCGGATCGACGACTTCCACCGAGATGCCTGCACCGGCCAGTTCAGCGGCTACCGCCAGAGCCTCCTGCACATAAAAGGCGAGGGCCACCACCGTAACATCGCTGCCGCTGCGTTTGACCTCGGCCTTGCCCAGCGGCACCAGGTGATCGCCATCAGGGACTGGGCCGGTAACGGCGTTCAAACGGCTGCACTCGAATGACACCACCGGGTTGTTGTCGCGGATCGCGCTTTTGAGCAGGCCCTTGGCATCCGCCGGTGTGGCGGGCAAAATAATTTTCAGCCCGGCGATGTGCATCCACATCGAATACGGGCTTTG
>CAMBGJ010000335.1 GCA_945865805.1 Bordetella parapertussis | reverse complement strand
GCCATCCGCATCCCCGCTGCATGCCCCAGCTTCACCCCGCCGATACGGTCCGCGGCTGTCAGGGCCTGCCGCCAGCCCACTAGACCCAGCGTATTACCCCGGCCCGCGTTCGATCAACCGCTGCACGCATCAACGCCGCTCAGAAAACCCTTCTGGCGGGCGTCGATGCCGGGCGATGTTTTCGTACCCCGACACCAGCCTGAGCAGTATGGGCTCGCTGAAGGGAGCGCCCAGGAACTCCATGCCGACGGGTACCTGCGCAGGCGCGGCATTACCCAAAACAGTACGCGCGGGATTTGCCGGTTCCGCGATCCAGTCATACACCACCGAAGTGAAGCCTGCCGGCATGATGATGCTGGGGAACCCCGTCTGTGAACCGAGGACATTGCCTGAGGACGGCCGATAGCCCGCCGCAGCCGGCGCCGGGGCGGTTCTGGCCCCGATCGGGCTGGCCGGTATGGTTTTCATGGGATAAACCAAGGCGTCAAGATTATGATCCGCCAGCACTTTCAGAATGACCTCCTGATGTGCCTTGCGCCTGAGCAGACGTTCAAGATAGAAGGGGTCATTCAGATTGGTCTTGGCATTTTCCTTGATCAGGGTGTTGTTCTTGAAGTTCTCGGAAAAGAATACGCCGCTGGTCGCCGTCGAGTTCCTGGGCGGTTTGTTGATCACATCATCCAGCGTCGAGATATTGGCATCCCCGCGACGCGCCAGATAGCGGTTGAACGAATAACGGAATTCAAAGGCGTTGGTGCGGGCATCGTTGAGCGTCATATTGATGCCAAACCCGGGGAAGCGTTTGCGGTCGAGCAGCGCCGTGTCCGGGTCTATACTGTTCCTGACCGTGAACGCCAAGGCGAACGGGGCTTCAGCGTGGCTGCCGTAATAAATACCCGGATACTTTGCGGGATCGGCGTAGTCCGGATCGAGCTTCGCAAGATAGCCTCGTTCCAGATACGGGGCGGGCGACGACAAATAAGCGGGGTCCAGTTGGGGCAGCAGCAGCGCCAGAGTTTTATCCAGGTCAGCGCTGACATCAATCACCTCTGCACCGGCTTTTTTCATATCCGCAATCGCCCGCTCGGCGATCTCAACCGATTCCCGGTCGGCCGCCGTCCACGCCGTCATGAACTGTCGCACCACGCCCAGTCGTGCTCCGGCAAGGCCCTTTGCATTGAGGAAGCCACCGTAGCCCTCGCGAGGAATGCGTCCCCTGCTGGCGGCGGTTACCGCATCGTGCGGGTCATAACCGGCAATCACCTGCAGTACAAGTGCAGCATCCTTGACCGTACGGGCGTAGGCGCCGACCCGATCCTGGGTAAAGGAAATCGGAATGACACCCTCGCGGCTGACCAGACCCTGGGTGGGCGCAATGCCCACGATATTTGAGTTGGCCGCCGGGTTCCTGATGGACACCCCCGTCTCTTCGGCCAGTGCCACCAGTGTCAGATTTGCCGCCACGGCCGCACCGGAGCCGCCGCTTGACCCACCGGGAATTCGCGCGGTGTCGTAAGGATTCCTGACTTGGCCACCCATTGTGCTCAAGCCGGAACTGCCCCGACCGAACTCGTCCAGATTGGTTTTTGCCAGGATAATCGCACCGGCCGCGCGTAGCTGGGCGACCACGGTGGAATCTTTGGGTGGGTGCAGATTGGCGAACGGCGCCGTGGATCCACCCGTCGTCGGCATCTCGGCCGTATCAATGGCATCCTTCACCGCCACCGGAACACAATGCAAAGGCCCGCTCAGTTTGCCTGAGGCGGTAAACGCTGCGTCCAGACGGCGCGCCGTGTCCAGCGCATGAACGTTTACGTGGAGTATGGCGCGCAGCGTCTTATTGTGACGTTCTATACGATCCAGATACTGCCGTACCAACTGCACGCAACTCAGTGTTCGCCGTTGCATCGCGTGATGCACGTCGGCGATGGTCGTCTCCTCAATCGGGAAGGGTTCACCCTGGGCGGACGCAAGGCACGGTGACAGCAACACCACCGCGACGACCAATGCCCTGCACAACACGCACCTTGCATTCAGTACCATCATTCCCCCGTTTAGTACGCATCGTCCTGATGCAAAATGGATAGTGCCGTAGCGTTCTGGCCCCTGCCGATCGCGGCAGCCCACCACCGCAATAATCACTACGGCTCGTTCGGCAGGCGCGGCGTCGTCGGCGGGGACTGGCGCGGATGGGTTGCCTGCTCATAGGCGTAGGCATAGGACAGCAGGCGGTCTTCGCTGTAATCGAGGCCCAGCAATTCCGCCCCCACGGGAACGCCGATGGGCGCCGTGGGGCCAGGCGCGGAAAACCCGCCAGGAAAGGTCACGGCAGGGAACCCTGTGCCATTGGACAGGGTTCCATTGCGCTCGGTTTGGTCCGCAGCCGTAATCGGCACCACCAGTATCTTTTGCAGCGGATACAGAATGGCATCCAGCTTGAGATCGGCCATCGTCGCGGCCACCCGTATTTTGAGTTTTTCCCGATTCAGAGTTCGATCCTTGTAGTCCGGACTGTTCATGCCATCCACCACCGCCAGTTCCTCGGCCAGTGTCTTTTGTACTGCGGCGGTATTGGCCTTGACCAGATCCTGAAAACTGCGGATCGGCGCCTGCGGACCAAGCGCCGCAAAGTAATTCTCCATCACCGTGCGCGCCTCGTAGCGTGACGTGGCCACAACACCCGCAAGCTTGTCGTATTCGGGCATCTCGAAACGCACTATCGTCGCGCCCAGTGATTCGAAAGTGGCTGCCACTTCCGACATCACGCGATTGACTTCGCGGTGGCGTTCCGCCGTGCCGTGCATATTGGTCATGACCCCGATACGCGCCCCACGCAACGCCGCTTTGGATAACAAGTACGTGTAGCTTTTGGGAATGCGTCCCTGGCCTAGGGCCGTCACCGGATCGGCCGGATCATAGCCCGCCATCACATCGAGCAAGCGCGCGGCATCCGTCACGGTTCGCGCAATAGGACCCACCTCGTCCTGGGTCAAACTGTTGGGAATGACGCCAGCACGACTTACCAGCCCGCGCGTCGGGCGGATGCCGACAAGATGATTGGCCGACGCCGGGGAACGGATCGACTGTCCCGTATCGCTGCCGGTGCCGATCAAACCAAAGTGCGCGGCGATTGCAGCACCGGTGCCGCCACTGGAGCCCCCCGGCGTACGGGTCAAGTCGTAAGGATTCCTTACCTGTCCCCCGAGGCTACTGATCGACATGCCGCCTCGCGCAAACTCCTGCAGGTTGGCTTTCGCCAGTATCAACGCCCCGGCCTTGCGCATGCGATCCACGGTAAACGCATCCGCCGGCGGGACAGAATTTTTCATACTGACATTGCCCCCCGTGGTCGGCATGTCGTAGGTATCAAAATTGTCCTTGAGGATGATTGGGATACAGTGCAAGGGCAATCGGCTGGATGGCTCGACCCAATAACGGCGGTCCATTTCCGTAGCCTGTTCCATCGCCTTGGGGTTGACGGTAATGATGGCGTTCAGGGACGGCCCTTGCCGGTCGTAGGCCGCAATCCGGTCCAGATATAACCGGGTAAGTTGCGCACACGTGAGCTGGCGCGAGGCCAGCGCCTGATGAACGCTGGCAATCGTCGCATCTTGTAGCCGGAAGGGAGCGGATAGCATGCCGGAATTGTGCTCCGTGGCTGCGCATCCGGCCAGCACCAGCGTGATGATTGCGGCGACTATTCGAAAGGCTGGTTGGCCTGACACTATAACGGTCGTAGCGCGCACGATAAACCCTCCTGACTTGTCCATGACTGACCAAGTTAACACTGCGTCCTTATGCGGTCAAACGGGAGGTTGTCCGATTGCGTGCATCGATCCGGTGTGGCGCACAAGATTCGTGCGTATCGGGGTCCGACGCTTCGCGATGGGGCATCCGGAAACGGTGTGTGCCCGATTCAAACAGGGTGTTCTCATGATGGTTTCAGCATGACCACTTGCGGCACATGGTGTCATGAGCACAACGCCGGATACCAACCGATGAATCACGGCGCATGTGGTGCGCTGGAGCTGAGAAGCGCCTCACCGTGGTATGCTGGCTTCGCGGATCCACCGCAGGAACGGGAGCCGTTGAAGAATGACTTCACCTGTGAGGCATAGGCATTGCGAACCTGCGGCGGCACAATCCTTCTAACAGCGCGGATGACGCCTTCCCGGGAACCGCTGGACGAACCCTAGCGTGGCACCGGAAAACGGATCGAGTTTCACGAGGTCCGGCCCGGGCCCGCCCTCAAACACTTGCAATCTTGGTCGTAACGGACATCCATGGAACCCTGCAAATACTCTGCGTCTGAAGCCTTGACCGAAATCAGCGCGGGTCGATTGACCGCCGAGGCCTATGTGTCGTCGTGCTTAGACCGCATCGCGGCGCGTGAACCAACTGTTCAGGCTTGGGCGTGTCTTGATCCTGAATATGCGCTCAGGCAGGCGCGCCTGCTCGACAGGGCACAAAGCCGCGGTCCCCTGCATGGCGTCCCGGTGGGCTTCAAGGACGTCTTTGATACCGCGCACCTGCCAACCCAATACAATTCAGCGATCTACCGAGGCCACCGCCCCCTTTGGGATGCTGCCTGCGTGGCGCTCACCCAAAGAGCGGGCGGTATTGTCATGGGCAAGACGGTCACCACAGAATTTGCCTATCGTTTCCCCGGTCCGACACGCAATCCACACCACGTGGCTCACACACCAGGTGGCTCATCCAGCGGTTCCGCTGCGGCCGTGGCGGACTTCATGGTGCCCATTGCGCTGGGCACGCAGACTGGCGGTTCAACCATACGCCCGGCGTCCTACTGCGGCATTGTCGGTTACAAGCCGAGTTTCAGTCTCATCAATCGTGCCGGGCTGAAGTTTGTCGCCGAATCGCTGGATCATGTCGGCGTGCTCGCGCGCAGTGTCGAGGATGTCGCGCTCTTCGTGCACGCCGTTTCGGACCTCGCGCTGCCGTCTTTTGCGCAGGCGCCGTCGCGCGCACCACGCATCGGTCTTTACCAACAGCCGCGCGGGACAGCGGAAGATCCCGCCCTGTGGGTAAACCTCGATCGCGCCGCACGCACGCTGGCCCAAAACGGTGCCCAAGTCACAGCTTGTGTCCTGGCCGATGCCTACAACACCATGAATGCCGACCACCTGGCGATTATCGACTTCGAAGCGGCACGTGCCTTTGCCTTCGAATACCAGAATCATCGCGATAAACTTTCGCCCCTGATCCTGGAAAACATCGAAAACGGCTGGCGCTGCTCGCGCGAGCGTTACGACCTTGCCATAAGCAACGCCGTTGGGTATCGCGCCCGGCTCGCCGAGCATTTTAACCACTTCGATTTTTTGCTGACACCCGCCGCCTCGGGTGAAGCACCCGCAGGCATCACCGGCACCGGCAACTCGATGTACAACCGCATCTGGACGCTGTTCGGCGTGCCGTGCGTGACCGTACCCGCTTGGGTGGGGACCAGCGGCCTGCCGATCGGTATTCAAATCGTCGGACCTTACGGTTCCGATGTACAGACCCTGTATTGGGCTGAATGGGTGCATCGCCTACTGAGGTAGAGCGGTAGGCGGAATGCCCCCTGCCCCGTCCGC
>CAMBGJ010000334.1 GCA_945865805.1 Bordetella parapertussis | reverse complement strand
CCGGATCAAATCGAAGACGCGGGTGCGAGTGGAACATGTGTTTGGCGCCCAGCATGCGATGGGCGGGCATCTTGTGCGCACGATTGGGCTGGCGCGCGCCAAGGTGAAGATCGGCATGATGAATCTGGTCTACAACATGAAGCGGTTACCCTTCATCATCACGCTCATCAGCATCCACAAGGGCATCATCAGCACGATCAGCATCAGACCGGCCAGCAGATAGACCTTGAAAAAATCCATGCCGCGCAGATCGCAGCCAAACCGCGTGGTGCCGAGCACATGGTGCGCAATCACAAACGACTTGCTGCGCGCGGCAAACCAGGCGTAAGCAATGCCGCCGGTAATGGCCACCAGCAGCGGCATGCCCAGATACACCGGCACCGCCTCGCGCGGCGTGGCCTCGAAGTCAAAACGCAGACCACGCCAGGCGGAGTTGCGTGCGTTAAACGCCAGCGTGCGCACCACCAGCCACGGCAACGCCAGCACGAATACGCCGATGAACACGAACTTCGATGCCGGATACAGCTCGGAGGCAAACGCATAAATCACAAACAGCAGCACCGCGACAATGCGCCCCTTGAGGATGGCTTTCGGGCTGGCGAAATAATCGAAGCTGTCGCCATCGATGCGCGTGCTGCCGTAGAAGTAGCGCTTCTTGCGCACCTTCGCTCACGCCGAGTAAATACCCAGCGTGATCAGCGTGAAAAACAGATTGACGATCCAGATGCGGAAATATTCGGACGCCGAGCCGGTAAATTCGGGACGCAGCACGCGTTCGCCCGAGGTACTTGCGATGCTCGCGGTACTCGCACCGGTACCGATGCTGGCGGGCACTTGCGAACTAGCCATTGCAACTGCCGCGCTTGCGCTCAACGGCGTCTCCTTCAAATGGATCAGGCAAACATTCTATCCCATGCGCATCATCGCACCAGAGGCGGCATGCATCGATATATCGTAAGCATTTGTTTTTAAAGTATTTTTCAAGTCCCCAGCATCGCACGTCACAAAGTGCGGCGATCCGCCGGATGATTCACGCCATCATGGGTCGGCACATCATCATCCAGATCGTAGGGATTCACCCCTTGCAGGCAACCGACGTTGTAGCCGTATTGCTCGGGGCTTGAGCGGCGCTGATGGTGGGTATAGATGCCGCAGACGGAGCAAAAGAAATGCTTCGCGGTGTTGGTGTTGAACTGATAAAGCCGCAACACGTCTTCGCCTTTGACAATTTTCAGTCCGGCAAGCGGCACCGACGCCACAATCGCTCCCTTGCGTCGGCAAATGGAGCAATCGCAACGACGCGGATTGACGATGCCATCCGGCAAATCCAGTTCCAGCACCACCGCGCCGCAGTGGCAGGTGGCGAGATGCTTCGGCTGAATAACGGTTGCGCCCACTTGTTTGATCATGATGTACCCCGCGTATCGCGACTCGTTTGTCTGTTCAATCCACCGGCGGAATTTTCGCGCGCGCGACGATATCCTTCCACGTCTGAATCTCGCGCCGGTACCACTGCGTTAAATCGCTGACGCTCACCGGCTGCGAATCGCCGCCCTGCTTGCGCAGCGCATCTTTCACCTCGGGCTGGGCAATCACGTTGTTGATCGCCGTGTTCAGCGTCTGCACGATAGCTGCGGGCGTCTTCGCGGTGACATACACGGCAGCGGTAGCACCCGCGCGTTGCCCCGGCAGACCCGCTTCGGCGGTGGTCGGCACGTCCGGGTAAGCGGGCACGCGCCGTTCGCTCACCATCGCCAGTATCCTGACGCGGCCCGAGGCAAAAAACGGCTGAAACGGCGACGGGTCCATGATGGCCAACTGGGTTTCGCCGGTAGCAACCGCCAGTGAGGCTTGTCCGGTGCCGTTATACGAAATAACCTCGACGCGAATGTTATTGCGGATGCGGAACAGCTCCACCGACAGCCGCGTGCCGATGCCGCCGGCCGAGGCGTTGAGCGTGGCCGGACTTTTTTGCGCCAGCGCGATCAGCTCGCGTACATTTTTCACCGGCAGGTGGTTATTGACCATGATGGCGTACGGATACTCCGCGATCGCGGCCACCGGTTGTATGTCGTTCAGCGGATCAAAGCGCAAATGGCGAAACAACGCCGGGTTTTGCGTCGAAGCCGTCGCGCTGAACAGCATCGTGTGGCCGTCGGGCGCGGACTTCGCCACCGCCTCGATGCCGATATTGCCCGCAGCGCCGGGGCGGTTTTCCACCACCACCTGCTGGCCGAGCGTTTTGGCGAGATGCGGCGCGATCATGCGCGCGGTGATGTCATTGGTGCCGCCAGTGGCGAACGGCACCACCGCGCGAATCAGCCGCTCGGGGTATTGCGCGTGGGCCGCGCTGGCGCAAACCAGCACGAAGCCCGTCAGCGCCGCCCTGTGGCGCCAGCCCAATGTGACCGCAACATCGTTCAAGCGCTTGCCCGCGTGGCGAGTTCGTCCTCCACCGCTTTTTCCACCACGGTGCCTTTGAAAAAATCCGCGTTGTTGCCGGTGTGCAGCCGCGCAGCGTTGCTGAAAGTGAATTCGCGGAAATCCTGTTCAGTGACGAAACCCTTTTCCACGATTTCAAACGCTTCCGGTATCACGTCATTGAAATCGGGCACATCAAAGTGCGTGAAGTCGGAGCTGAACACCGGTCGCAGCCGCACGCCCATGCGTGGATCGAACGCCCACATCGTCGCGCGGTCGTCCGCCTCGCAGCCGAAATAGAAATTGCCGGAGAACACCTTGCGGATATCCGCCTTGGATTTCACGCCCGAGGCCTCGAAATCGTCGAACACGTGTTCGGGCTTGCCGAGTTCCTCCACGCTGCACTCCGGGCGGAAGGCGTCAAGGTTGTTCATGATGGCATCAGCGTTGGCTTTCAGGCGCGCATCGCCGTAGCGGTTGATATATTGTTTTAACTCGGCAACATCAGTGGTCTTCGGGTACTGCAAGCCGCTGCGTTGGCGTTTCTCCCAGTGCTCGATCATGTCGCCGACCATCTGGCTGGCCCAGCTCACGCCGCCTTCCATGAAACCAAAATTCAGACTCGGGTAGCGATGCGCCACGCCGCCCAAAAACACGCCACGCGCGAACGCATGATTCGACTCGGCGAAGTGTCCGACGTGGTTGTAGGTAAAGTTGGTGATCGACGCGCGATCCGACCAGCGCGGGCTGCCCGAGTGTTGCGTCACCGCCACGCCGAGATCCACGCAGCGTTGCCAGAACGGATCGTAGTCATACGGGCTGTCGAGTGCGATGGTGTCGCAGTACCACGCGGCGCGGCGCGGATCGATGCCTTCGGCGGCGGCGGGAATCAGCCGCTCCTGATTGCCGCGCAGCATGATCGCGCGATAGCCGAGTTTGCCCACCGCGTATTCGACTTCCCCGATCGCCATCTGCGGCGTGCGCGCGGGGATGATGGCCACCGGCGCAAAACGCGCGGCAAACGGCGCGAACATGTCCGCCGTCATGCGGTTGTAGGCGCGCGCCGAGGCGCACAGCAGTTCGTCGTCCTCCATGGCGTTGATGGTGAGACCGAAGCTCGGATACATCACCGCGAAATCGATGCCCAGCTCTGGCAAGCGCTCGTTGAGCAACGCAGGCAACAACGCCGTGGCCTTGTCATAGGTTTGACTGGTGACACCCCACCAGATCGCGCGCCGCAGGCGATGGTACTGGCGCTGTTCAGGCGTGGAACGGTACCAGGCGTTGTTGCGATCCCACAACGCGCGAATTTTATCGACCACCCTAGTGCCACCCACTTCGCTCAGGTATTCCAGAAACACCGGGATCGGCTCCATCCAATGCCCGTCGCCGTCGATGATCGGATGACTCAACCCTGCGCGTATTTCCGTGGCTCGATTTCCCATGACTATGGCTCCTTTGCGGTTCGGTTGCAGTGTGCCTGCAGATAGTATGCAGCCCGTAAGCAACGCAGCGTATTACGGGTTGCATGGCAATGCAATTTGATGCGTGAGTCTTACTACGTGTGCTGGGTCACCACATCCTACCCGCTACGCACGGGCTTCGTTCTCCAACACACGCCCCGTCAAATAGCTGTCCAGATTGCGCAAGAATATCTCCACCCCGCGCGCATAAGTGCCGGTCGAAGCGCCCGCGTTATGCGGCGAAATCAACACATTAGGCAGACGCCACAACGGTGATTCCGCCGGCAGCGGCTCGGTGTGAAACACATCGAGATACGCATGCCGCAAACGCCCCGCCTGGAGCGCAGCCACCAACGCGGCCTCGTCGACAATTTCACCCCGCGCGATATTGGCGATGCCCGCCGTGGGCTTCATCAACGCAAGGCGTCGCGCGTCGATCAGATTACGTGTTTCCGGCGCCAGCGGACAGGCGATCACCAGCCAGTCGCACGCGGGCAGTAATCCATCCAGCGCCGTAGGCGGCAACATCTGATCAAAATAGTTGGCCGGTGCAACGCTACGCCGGATGCCGATGGTTTTCATCCCCGCCGCCTGTAGCACGCGCGCGATCACCGAGCCGATGTAACCCGTTCCCACGATCACCGCTGTTTGCCCTGGAATATCCGGCGGCACATCGCGTCCGCGCAGCGGCGACCACTCGTGGCGCTGTTGTGCAGCAAGCCAGTGCGGCACGCCGCGCGCGAGCGCCAGCACGCCGGTCACGCAAGCAAGGCCCACGGCTTCGGCCTGCGCACCCGCGCTGCTGGTCAGCCGAATGCCGCGCTGCATGGCATCGACGTAACGCTTTTGATCCATACCCGCCGAGTAGACCGCCATCCATTTAAGGTTTTGTGCGCGGTCGATGATGGCCCAGAAAGCCTGCGCCGCCGGACTCAGTGCACTTTTTTCAGTGCCTTCCCAGATGTCGCGCGAGTAGTAGGCGGCTTCGATGTGGGCTGTTTGTTCTGGCGTCAATTGCAGTGCGGGCGTGAACGGCAGCAAATCGATGGGCCGGGGCGCGCTGGCGAGAATAGCGCTGATACGCGGGCCGAATTCGGCGACGACTTTGCTGGAGACGAGGAGTGTAGGTTTCATGAGACGAACGTGGGTTGAATGGCAACGAGCTTACGGGAGAACATGCGCGATGGGAATGTGGCGCTGGTTCATACTGTTCGGGACGGATTTGTAACTGCTATCGGCATGAAAATGTAAGTATTTGTTTTTATTAGTAGTTTTTTATGGTCGATGGCATTAATCCAAGCAAAACCGGCGCCAACATCACCGGCTGAGACATGACCCGATTGACACAAACCGCCAATGGCGACACTCACTCCACGACGGCTACCATCGCCGTCACCGTGGCGCCCGTCAACGACACGCCGGTGGCACGTAATGCGTCTTACAGGGTGCAGGAAGACGGTAGCGTGCGGCCAAAAAACGGGGTCTGTTATAGATGTATTCCACTTCCCATTCGCCGCCTCTTACTATCCGCCTCGCTAAGGTGAAGTTTGCAGGAAGAGGTACGACATGGTGGCCTTAGGGAAACGCAGATTTAATCAATTTTTGAGAAACGTCGAAGCGCAGTGCGCATTTTTTGTTCACGGCATGCGCAATCGCCCGATATTTTCCCTCTTCACATCGATTTTTTAACGTATCTGCCTCTTTCGGTGCCTTATGCGGCGTAT
>CAMBGJ010000333.1 GCA_945865805.1 Bordetella parapertussis | reverse complement strand
TTCTGCTGCAATCGAAAAAGCCCTTGCATTATACTCAGCCAGAACGGTCGCCGAACGGCAAGAAAGGCAATCCCATGACAGAGAAAAAACACCCGCGCGCGCACGTGATCACCGGTGGATAGCAGCGGCCCCAAGTCCGATGATAAGCCGCCGCCCGCAAAGTCCGCGCGGATGCTGCGGCCAGAAATCGAAGCAAACCGCAGTTGTTCTGGCGTAGAATCCATGGTGGGCGAAGACCTGTTGGTGTTGGCGAATGTGTTTCTCGATAACTCACATTGTACCAATCACTTACGGTGTTCTTTGCCCTTTTTATGCAAAATTCAGGGTAGGGCGCAATCCTATTGCGCCGCATGTAAATTTACCTAGCGGTGAACGTTGAAAGACAAGTTCGCCGGGGGCAGCCCGGCGGCTGGTTACTTTCTTTTGTACGGCCAAAAGAAAGTAACCAAAGAAAACGCCGCCCCCGGTTCGCCGGCCCTTCGGGCTACCCTGCGCTACTCACCGCGCCGGGCGGCTGCGGAACTCGCCCTCGCGATACCCCCGCGAGGACTCAGACAGTCCTTGCCGACGGCCCCCGGCGCGGCTGCGCTGCTCGGCGGCTCTCAGGGGGATGGGTGGATGCGGCACTTCAAATGACATTATTCATAAGTATTTGTTTTTATTGAGTAATTTATTCATATGCTTGGCGTTACCTAACGATGCTGTACAACGATCACACAGCGCTACAATCTCTCATCCCAGCCCGTAAACCTACCAGGAGCCTCTCATGGACACCGCAGAACGCATCCGCTACGAAATCGACGTCACCGACGTGGAATACATCAAGCATGGCGACAAGCCCTACCTCGCACGCGTCTACAAGCCCAAGGGGCAGGGGCCGTTTCCGCTGCTGATTGATATTCACGGCGGTGCGTGGGTGAATAAGGATCGTACGTCCGACGAAGGCACCGATGCACCGCTGGCGAAAACCGGTGTGGTGGTCGCTTCGCTGGATTTTCGCATGCCGGGCGATGGCGCCAACTGTGCTTACCCCGCGTCGATGCAGGATATCAACTATGCCGTGCGCTGGTTCAAGGCGAATGCGGCCAAGTTCAGCATAGACGCCAAGCGCGTGGGTATACTGGGCGTGTCGAGCGGCGGGCATCAGGCGATGTTGACCGCGATGCGTCCGCACGATGCGACGTACAGCGCGGTGCCCGGCCCTGCCGGCGTGGATGCGACCGTGCAATGCGCGGTGATGTGCTGGCCGGTGATTGATCCGCTGGGGCGCTACGAATACGCGCAGGGCTTAAAGGGCGGCCAACACGACAAACAGGCGAAGAACTGGCTCGACAGTCACGACCGCTATTGGGGCAGCACCGAGACAATGGCGCAGGCCAACCCCACGCGCCTGCTCGAACGCGGCGAAACCGCGCTTACGCCGCCGGTCGTTTATCTGCAGGGTACGGCGGACCTGGCGCACCCGGTGCCGAATCGTGAGCGCTTTATCGCGCAATACCGCAAAGCGGGTGGCGCGGTGGATTTACATCTCTTTGAGGGCGTGGGCGAGGCCTTCATCACCAACGATCCGAATTCGCCGCAGGCGAAGGACGCGGTAGAGAAAATCATCGCGTTTGTGCATCGCGAGTTGGGCTGATTTTTCGCTACGCCATGTTTACACCGGGTGGCGCTTGATGAAGCTGTCGAACACGCCCGCGAGTTCATCGTCCTTGAACTCCCATTGCTGCGGCGGCACGATATCGATGTCTTCGTCTTTCGGGAACAACACGTAGAGTTCGCTGCCGGGGATGCATTTTTGCGCGCGCTCGCCGATGCTGCGGTCATGCGTTTTGTCGTTGCCGGGCACCACCAGCGTGGGTATTTTGATGGCGTTGAGCTGTGCCTCGGTGGCACCAATCACGGGCTTGCCGGCGTCGTCGAGAAAACCTTGTGCCCATTTTTCAAACGAGGCGATAAAGCGGCTCACGTCCGTTTTTAAAATCGCATCGCGATTCACTGCGCGCTGCTGGATGCGCTCGGCAAAATGTTCGCTGTCACACACCGCCGCCATGCCGCCTTTTTTTGCCGCTTCGATGAACTGGAAATAGTATTGGTTGGCCAGTCGCTTCGCGGCGAATTCGCCGCCAGTCACGCGCCAGAGCAGCAGGCCCTTCACCGCGTCCGGGTGCTTCATGGCGAGCAGCATCGACATGCGGCAGCCCGACGAACCGCCGCCCACCCACGCGGGTGTGGCGTTAAAGTGCTTCAACATCGCGTAGAGGTCTTCGGCCCAGATTTCGTATTCGGTGGGCGCGTCCGCCGTGCCTTCAAACGTCACGTCGGACGCGCCACAGTTGCGCCGATCGTGTATCAGCACGCGATAGCCTTTCGCGGCGACGCGTTCGGCCAGATGCTTGACGCCTTCCAGCGGCCGACGACCACCGGGGGAAAGGGCCACCCATGGACCTTTGTCACCGAGGAGTTCGTAGTTGATGTGGGCGTTGCGGATTTGTAGTGTTGGCATTCTATTCTCCGTGAAAATTCAAAATCAAAATCTCACCACAGAGGCGCGGAGGCGCGGAGGCGCGGAGGCGCAGAGGTTACGCAGAGAACCACGTTCACGTTTTTGCATTTTCTCTGCGGGTGTTCTCTGCGCCTTTGCGCCTCTGCGGTGAAGTGGTTTCATTCGTAACCTAGCCTTCCGGCTTGATCCCCGCCGCCTTGATCACGCGCGCAAACTTCTCCACCTCGCTGCGCACAAACTGGTGAAACTGCTCCGGCGGTTCGCCACCGATTTTGTAGCCGTGTTTGTCGATGGCGGCGCGCACCTCAGGGTTGCTCAAGGTCTTGCTCATCGCATCATACAGCTTTGCCAGCACGGGTTTAGGCACGGCGGTGGGTGCCCAGGCGCCGAACCAGGCGTTGACATCGTAGTTGGGCAGCCCTGATTCGTGTGCCGTGGGGATGTCGGGTGCGTTGGTGTTGCGTTGCAGTGACGTGATGGCGATACCGCGCAAGCGGCCCGCGCGCGCTTGCGGCAGCATGTAGGAAATGCCGCCCGTCACAATATGCGTTTGTCCGCCGATGGTTTCCTGCACAGCGAGCGGTGAACTCTTGAACGGCACGTGGACGATCTGCGTGCCCGACGCCTGCTTGAACATCTCACCCGCAACATGCGAAATGCTGCCGACGCCAAACGAAGCGTAGTTCAATTTGTTGGGGTTGGCCTTCGCATGCGCGATCAACTCGGCGACGTTTTTCGCCGGCACCGAGGGGTGTATGCCGATCAACAGGTCAATCGCGCCCAGACGCGTGATGCCCTGCAAGTCGCGCGTGATGTCATAGTTCAGTTTATACAGGCTCGGGTTCATCACGATGCCGATCGCGTTGGCCATGAAGGTGTAGCCGTCGGCGGGCGCTTTCACCGCCATCTCGTCACCAATCACACCGTTGGCACCGGGGCGGTTGTCCACCACGACTTGCTGCCCCAAGGTTTCCGAGAGTTTGGGGATCACGGTGCGGATGAAAATATCCGTGGCGCCGCCCGCCGCCTGCGGAATGATCAGCCGCACCGGGCGCACGGGATAATTCGGTGCGCTGCCGGGTAGTTGTCCCTGCGCGTGTGCTGTAGCGCTGATGCACAGCAGTGCTGCAATCCATGTTCGCATAACCGTTCCTCGATTTTATGTAAGCATTTGTTTTATTTGATTATTTTTGTAACCGACCGCGTGTGCCCAAACGTCGGCACATGCACCGAGTGTGTGCCCGGTCCGCCAGCCACCACGATGCTAACCTCTTCCGGCTTGATCGAAATCGGAATCTTCGTATCCGCGCCGAACTGCCCGAGCTCCGCGCCGCGCGTGTGTTGCAGGCGCATGCGATCCTTCGCCGCAAGCCGGTCGACGTGCAGCTTGGACATTTCCCACAACTTCAGCTTCACATCGCGTTTGCTCAAGCCTTCGCGCGCGAGTATCTCGGCGTGCTCCGGCCCCAGCAACAGCCACGGTTCGCCGCCGAAGTAGTAATCGTTATTGGTCGGAAAGCACAGGCTGTCGGCGATGACTTTCAGCAAGTCCGTCGCGTCCTTGGCGTGCGAATTGAAATTCACCGTGCCCGCCGCGCCGACGATAGTCACCGTGCTGTCATCCTTGCCAAAGCCGCGTTCCACCTGCAACGGCTCCCACGGGCTGTCGGCTTCGTTCTCGGCGCAGCAAAAAGTGTATTTGCCAGGCTGGCCTTGCGTGGCGCGATCCATTTCACCCGGCAGCGTGCCGCCGATGTTTTGCATGATCAGCCGCAGCGCGCGGCCTAGCGTGGCGTTGGCCCACGCACCTTGCCCGAGACAATTCAGATGACCGTTGACGCCGATTTCGCGCGCCACGGGGCCATTGACGATAATCATCGCGGTGGCGGGGTTGGTGGTGGCTTGTATACCTTGCAGATTAAAGCGCCGGTCGGTGAAGGCCTCCACCGCCGCTATCAGCGTGCGTATGTATTCCGGGCGGCACCCGGCCATCACCGCATTGATGGCGATGCCTTCCACTGTGGCCGTGCCGAAGCCCGGCTGCACAAGGGCGATTACATCATCGGCGGCGCGGCCGCTGGCGGCGATCATGCGTTCGACTTTGTCGGGCGTCGGCGGACGCAGCGGCAATCCGTCACTCCATTGGCGCGTGATGCAGAAGGTGTCGAACTCGTCGGCGTCTTCCGGCACCTCGATGCGCACGGCGCGTGCGGGCGCATTGGACGCCTTGCCTGGCAGTGCGCCGGCTTTGGGATCGACCGCGATGCGCGCGATATCCGCCACGCAGGTTTCGGCGATGGCACGCACTTCTTCACGTGTGCGCAACCCGAAAGGATGCGGGATCACCGCGATCGGATGCCCCTCGCTGCCCAGCGCCTTCAATTGCTTGCGGCCCAGCACGATAAACTGATCGGAACAAATGGTAATCGCGGGCACGCCGCGTTTAACCGATTCTGCCGTGTCGTGGACACTCCACGACGTGCAGGACCCTCAGTCGCCCGAGCCGGTAATCACCAGATCGACGTTGGCCTCGATGTCGGCGTAGACCGACTCCAGCGCAGGCACCGACGCAGCGCGTTTGCGATGGTGGATCACGCGCGCCACACCATGATGCTTCACCAATAGCTCGCCCAGATCAGCGGCCAGATGATTGAAATTGGGCTTGGAGTTATCGATGAAGGCCACCACCTTGCCTTGCAGGCTGGTGAGCGATTGCCACGGGCGTTGCACGCCCGTGCCCGAGGGTGCGGCGGGATCGAGAATTACGGTGTGAGTCATGAGGGTCGTCCGTGGTTGCTGTGCGGCATGTCGTGTGCGGTTGTTGCACCGGCGAAATCTATTTTATCGTGGATACGAGGCTCGCTTAAAAATGCCTGATAATTCGTACCTATTCAGGTTCCAACGAAAACTTGATGATATAGGCGAATAAGAAATTCAAAATCATTTGCCACAGAGGACACAGAGGTCACAGAGAAATTCAAAGGCGGACGTCTCTGTGACCTCTGTGTCCTCTGTGGCAAAAAGAGTTTCCATCAAATCTGGATATAGTCACAATAAATCAATGGGTTACGTAATATTTTGGTATACCCACGGAGAGCCATCATGAAACAAGGTTTAGTAGCGGCC
>CAMBGJ010000332.1 GCA_945865805.1 Bordetella parapertussis | reverse complement strand
GAGAACGCTTCGGCAAGACTCACAGGCTTTTCTGTCTCCATCGCCACTCCAAAAAGACAGAAAACTACACAGCTTTGCGAAAAAGTACAAGCCTTTGACCTTTCTCATAACTATTTCATTCATATAGGGTTTTGATGCAATTGCCCTGGGCGCTGCTCGCCGCCCGCGACATAAATCAGCCCCTTGTGCACGCCCCATGCGCCAGCGCTACGCGGCGTGGGCATCGGCGCCTTCAAGTCGCCCCATTGATCGGTGGCGACGTCATACACCTCGACGATGTCAATGTTGCTCGCGCGCGTGATAAAAGCCGAGCTGATGCGCCCGTCAATCACATAGATTTTCCCCGCGACAAAACCCGCCGCCGCGTGATTGCGCGCGGTGGGCATCGTCTGTTTGGATTCCCAAGTGTTACTCGCCGGATCGTAAACTTCATGCGTGCCCAGCGAGCGATGCGGACGCGCCGGATGCACGGCGGTTTCCTTCGAGTTCGGATGAAATCCCGCGCCGCCGATCACATGAATTTTGCCGTTCGCCACCACCGCATTGGGCGAGCCGCGTTTGGTGGGCAACGGCGCCAACGGCTTCCACGTATCCGCCGCCGGGTCATACTCAAATACATTGTCCATCGGCTGCCAGGCGGCGGGGCCGCTGTCGGGATATTTGAAGCCCCCGAAAACGTAAATCTTGCCGTTGATTTCCGCCAACGCAATGTGATGCGAGACGACGGGCATGTTTTTCTTTTTGGTCCACGTGTCTTTCGCCGGATCGTATTCGTAGACCAGTCCCTTGGGCTTCCAGCCGGGCGCCAAACCGCCGAACACATACAACTTGCCACCCGAGCCGATGCCGTAAAGCTCTTCGGAGGCCTCGGAAAACGGTGCCGCGCGCGACAGCTTTTGCGCGCTGGCAAATCCACTGGACAGCAACAGAAGCACCGTGAGCAATCTGAATATATTTCGTAAGTATTTATTTTTAAACAACATTTTATATCCCCGTTTATCGACTTATGGCCAACCGTGCGTATCCTACGCGATTGCGCGGGCGGCTCATACCCACTACATCACTTACGGCTTTGCAGAACTGCGATCTTCGCCCTGACGCACAAGAACGGCTGCGCGCCAGGGGCGCGTTACTTCAGCACAAAGCGGGCTGACGATAATTTGCCGCCGACGTTGACTTGCGCCACTACCTTGGTGCCTGCTGGCACATTGAACTTGCCGCTGGCTTCAAATTTTTCGCCCGCGACTTTCAGCTCCACCGTTTGCGTTTCCGTACCCACGAGCAAAGTTACTTTTGCGCTGGCTTTGCTGATATCGATGCGATTGCCGTGGTTGCTGATGTAAAGCTGGATGCGGTCGGGCTTGGCCACCAGCTCATAGTCGATGTCTTTGACTTCGACCACGATCCCGCCATGCTTAGGCGTATGGTCGTCGTGTTTGTCGGCGGCGAATGCCGTACTGGCCATCGACAGGGTGAGCATGGAAATTAGGGCAAAACCTTTCATGGGAACTCCTTTCAGGATTGAATGAACATAACCACGTTAAACAACATCAGGAAAAAAATCGCGTAGGTCAAAAGGCTTCCTTCGCGCCCTCGCGCACCAGCCGTTCGGTATCCTTGCGGCCAAACAGCCAGAACATCGCGGGCGTCAAAAAAGTATCCAGCAGCGTCGAACTGATTAACCCGGAAAAGATGACCACCGCAACCGGATGCAGGATTTCCGTGCCAGGGCGCTCCGCCTCGAATAGCAGGGGCGCCAGCGCGAACGCCGTGACCAGGGCCGTCATCAGTACCGGGGACAATCTTTCGAGTGAACCGCGAATAATCATCTGATGATCAAAGTGCTCGCCTTCGCTGCGCACCAGGTTGATGTAGTGACTGACCTTCAGAATGCCGTTGCGTACCGAAATGCCCGCCAAGGTGATAAAGCCGATCAATGCGGCCACGGATAAAGGCTGGCCCGACAACCACAAACCGATCACGGCGCCGACCAGCGCCAGCGGAATATTCACCATGATGAGAGTGGAAAGAATGACCGACTGGTAGCGCGAATACAGCACCACAAACATCAGTATCAGTGACACGATCGACAGCAGGCCCACAACGCGGGACGCTTCCTCCTGTGCCTGAAACTGACCGCCCAACGTGATGAAGTAGCCTTCGGGAAGCTTGGAGTCCCCCACGGCTTGCCGGATATCGGCAACCACATCCGACAGGGCGCGGCCCTGCGCGTTGCCCGACAAAACGATGCGCCGCTTGCCGTCATCGCGGCTGATCTGGTTGGGGCCGTCGCTGTCTTCTATGGTGGCGATTTTCGACAAAGGCACTTGACCCGACGGGGTATCAATCAATATCTGCGACAAGCCCTCCACCGAGCGGGCGGACTCCGGCACGCGCACCACCAGCGCAAAACGCCGGTTGCCTTCAACAATCTGCGCGACTTTTTCGCCTTCGACCAGGCTTTGCAGCACCGACAGAATTTGCGGTGTGGGGATGCCGTATTGCGCGGCCCTGGCGTAATCCACGCGTACCTTGATCTGCGGCGCCAGCACCTGCTTCTCGACTTCAAGATCCGTGAATCCGGGAATCGCCGCCAGTTTGGCGCGCAGCGCTTCAGCCTGTCCGCGCAAGGTATCGAGGTCGTCGCCAAAAATTTTGATGGCGATCTGTGAACGTACACCCGACAGCATGTGGTCAATGCGATGGGAAATCGGCTGGCCGATGGCCACATTGACGGGCAGATTGACGAGACGCGCGCGAATATCGGCCTGTATATCGTTCATCGACCGCTTCAGTTCGGTGGCCGGTAAAAGGCCAATATCCAGCTCACTCACATGAACGCCTTCGGCGTGTTCATCCAGTTCAGCGCGCCCGCTGCGCCGCCCCACATGGGTGACTTCCGGCACCTGCCGGATCAGCACTTCGGCCTGCCGCGCCAGCGCGGATGATTCAGCCAGTGTGACGCCGGGGTTCAGACGCATGCCAAGCAGCAGCGTGCCTTCATTAAAGGGCGGCAGGAATGAGGTGGGGAAAAACGGCACGGCGGCAGCGGCGAGCACGACCGCAATGCCCCCGGCAGCGAGAGCTGCCTTGGGACGGTGCAGCACAGCTTGCAGGCTGCTTTGATAACGCGCCTTCAGCCCGCGCAGGAATGCCGTATCGCCGTGATGGAGCGCTTTCATGCCGGGCAGCAGGTAGTAGGCCAGCACTGGTGTGAGGGTGACCGACACCACCAACGAGGCAAGTGTCGACACAATAAAGGCGATGCCCAGCGGCACAAACAGACGCCCTTCCATGCCGGGCAGTGCAAACAGCGGCAAAAACACCAGCACAATAATCACTGTGGCGTAGAGTATGGCTGAACGTACTTCCATGGTGGCTTGCGCAACCAGTTTGATCAGTTGCAGCGGATGCGGGCGCGGTGCTTGCTGCGTGGTTTGATCCACCCGCGCCATTCTCAGCCGCCGCATGACGTTTTCCACGCCCACCACCGCATCATCTACCAGCCCGCCAATGCAATGGCCAGGCCGCCCAGCGTCATGGTGTTGATGGATAAGCCAAAGTACTTATTAAGGAGAAACCCAAATATGTCCTGTGTGAAAGGCGACTTCTTTCCCTGATTCTTCGCGTTATCAGGGCACATTTGCATTACTTAGTAATAAACACCAACCCGGTGATGAAAATGGAAACCGGAATCGCCGTCAGTGCAATCAATGTCGGACGCAACGTGCCCAGGAACACAAACAGAATCACCGCGACAAACACGGACGCGCCGATGAGCTTGCCCTGCAGCGTGTTGATCGAGGCCTCGATAAAACTCGCCTGGCGAAAGGTGACACGCGGCGTTTCCATACCCGCAGGCAGGCTTTTTTTCATCTCGCCCAAGGCACCCTCTATCGCGCGGGTCAAGGCAATGGTGTCAGCGGTAGGCTGTTTCTGGATGCCCAAGATGACAGCAGGCTTGCCTTCATATCCGGCGTCTCCACGTTTGATCGCTGCCGCGAATTTCACCTCGGCGATCTGGCGCAGCAGTATCGGTTGCCCGTTCTTGGCGGTGAGCGCCAGATCGCGTAAATCGTCCAGGCGCGAGGTGCGCCCAAGATGACGAATCAGGTATTCCCGGCCATTGAGTTCAAGAAACCCGCCCGAGGTATTGGACGAGTAGCCTTTGAGCGCACGCTCCATCTGCTCGTGTGTGATGCCCAGTTCGGCCATGCGCACGGTATTGGGTTGCACCTGAAACTGCCGCACTTCACCGCCGATGGGAATCACCTGTGCAACGCCGGGCACTGCCAACAGACGCGGGCGTAACACCCAATCCGCGTATTCGCGCACTTGCATCGCTGAAATTTTGGCCGCGTCCACCGGTATGGCAATTTGCATGATCTCGCCCATGATCGAGCTGATCGGCCCCATGCGTGGAATCACGCCACGCGGCAGGCCATCCTCCATGGACGTCAACCGCTCCGACACCATTTGCCGCGCGCGGAAAATTTCCGTTGACCAGTCAAACGTCACGTAGATGAACGACAGTCCCGCGCTGGAAATCGAGCGCACAGATTCCACGCCAGGCAAGCCGTTCATCACGGTTTCCAGCGGAAAAGAGATGAGTTGCTCCACTTCTTCCGCAGCCATGCCGCCCGCTTCGGTCAAGATGGTGACCGTGGGCTTATTCAGATCAGGGAATACATCCACCGGCGTTCGTGACAGCGTGAACGCACCGTAAGCCATCAGCACCACGCTGGCCATTATCACCAGCAACCGGTTGGCCAGACTGTTGTCGAGCAACCACTTGAACATATCGCGTGGCCTTTTAACGGATTTGGTTGATCAGCGTTGCGGCTTGCGTGACCACCCGGTCGGCTGCTTTCAGCCCCGCAGTAATGGCCACTGATACGCCGTCGAGCGCTTCAACCGTTACCACACGCGGTTCAAAACGCTCCGCTGCCGTCTTCACCCACACCACAGTCTGGTTGGCGGGGTTTTTCATCAGGGTAGCCGCCGGTACGCTGAAGCCCTGCATTTTGCTGGCAGTTTGCACGTACACACTGACTGGCTGACCGACCGCCAACTTGTTCAAGGCGGCACCTTCTGCCTGAAACGTCATCGGCAACGCCTGCTCACGCAGACTGCGTGCCGCGCCAACATAGTGCAGCACCACGCGCTCGGCGCCCAATGCGAGTGTGGCCGATGCCACGTTGCCCAGCAAGGCGGTGTCGTAGGTCAACGCCTCGATACGCAGGCGACCCGGATCAATGATCTCGAACAGCAATTCACGCGCATCGACCACCTGCCCGGCCACCACTTTGGCTGATGCAATGACGCCAGACACCGGGGCTGCCAGCGCTTCGCGCGCGGAAAGGCCGCTGCCGAGCGCCGCCATGCGGCCCGTCAGGCTGTGCAATTCGCCTTCCACGGTTTCGATGTCCTTGCGTGGAATGGTATCGGCCAGTTCCTTTAATCGCACGAGGCGTTTTTCGGCAAGCACCTTTGCAGCGTGCAATTCAGCCAGTTGCGCCGATTGATTCGAGCGCTCAATCGCGCCGACCGCGGGCGTCACGTAGGCGAGGATTTCGCCTTTGCGTATCGCCTGGCCATTGCCCGGCAGCCCGCGTGGGCCGGGTTCAATGCGGCCGGCCTGCATCGGCTGCACACGACCACCCGCATTGGGGTCCATCACCACTTTGCCGGACAACTCGACCGTGCGCGCGAGTTCAGCGGATTGCACC
>CAMBGJ010000331.1 GCA_945865805.1 Bordetella parapertussis | reverse complement strand
AAAGCGGAAGCAGCCCACTACCATCGCTCCATGACGCGGCAGGCATTTTAACGTTGCTGGAGCAGGCGTTGATTGCCTCGACACGGAATGCGGCGAATCTGCTGCCCGATCCCATCAAGCCAGTCAAGCCAGTCCTGGCTACCAATGTCATCGCTTTAATCCGCAAAGGCCGTGATTCGGTCAAGGCGGGTCTACCGGGATGATTGTCGTTGACGCCAATATCCTGATCTACTCATTGATACAAAGTGACCCGTCGCGACTCATCCAGCAACTGCGTGCGAAAGATGCCGATTGGCGCACTGCGGCGCTGTTTCTGCACGATACACTCAACGTGCTCGCCACTTATCAGCGGCGCGAGGCGCTTACGCTGGCACAATGCCGTGTATTGTTAGGCCGTGCCGAACGATTTGTGCAGATGGCCCAGTGCGAAGTAGCGATGGGTATTGCACTTGACCTGGCGGCGAAATTTGGGATTACCGGCTGCGATGCGCAATACGTTGTCGTGGCACAAAGCCTGAATGTGCCGTTGATTACGGAAGACGTACGCTGCAAAAAGCGGTACCCAACCTCGCGTTGTCCATGCAGGACTTTCTCACCCGGTAATAGGGCGCTTGACGCCGTGCATACTGGCCACTCATACCAGTTGACCGCACGTGGGGAATACCGCTAAACTAATACCCTATTGAATTTGTCGGATATAGATTTTCACGGACAGTTTTAACGGAACTATGGAGCAAAACCCATGAGCATTCAAGACGATATCAAAGCCCAGATTACCAAGAACAAAGTCATGCTGTACATGAAAGGCTCGCCGGATTTTCCGCAGTGCGGCTTTTCGGCCAACACGATAAACATTCTGCGCGAGTGCGGCGTCGAGGAAATCGCCTCCTGCAACGTGCTGGAAAATGCGGAAATCCGCCAGGGCATCAAAGAGTTTTCCAACTGGCCGACGATTCCGCAGTTGTACGTGAACGGTGAATTCGTCGGTGGCTCGGACATCGTGACCGAGATGTACCAAAGCGGCGAGCTGCAAAAAATATTGAAGTAACCCGGCGCGCCTTGGCGCTTGACCGCAAAAAAAGGCCCTGCTCAGCAGGGCCTTTTTGTTTAGCGTAGCGGGCCGCTAATGGGGTTTGGGTGCCAGGGTGCCGCCAGCGTCGCGCCAACCATCGATGCCGCCCGCAATCAGCCGCGCTTTGTAGCCGTTTTTCGTCAGGTAATCGACCGAGGCATTGCTGATCGAACGGCCATGCGCACAGAACAGCAGAATCTCCTTGTCCTTGGGCAACGAACCGCTCCACTCCGCGATCTTGTCCGGGTGCAAACGGCGCGCGGATGGGACGCTGACGGTGTCTTTGTCGTAGTCGCTGTCACGGCGCAGATCGAGGATCACCGCGCTATCGGGCTGCGACAAGGCTTCCGGGCAGGCAGTTAGCGCGTGCCTGCGGCGCAGATCGAGGATCACCGCGCTATCGGGCTGCGACAGCACTTTTCTCAAGTCTGCGTGCGAGATCACGCGCTCCGTTGACGGCTGCTTGGAATAATCGGTGCCGGCTGCAATCACGCTGGATGCCGATAGAAAAAATCCAATAAAAACAAATAGATACGATGAAAATTTATTCAAGGCTTGCTCCGCTCGATTGACAGGGCACTAGCGTACACCCAAGGCGTATTGTATGACCAACACCAGCGCTATGGCCAATAAAAGCCGCAGTAACCAGCGGCGGTAAGTTCTGGCATCGATGCGGTCGCGCATTTTGATGCCGACGATGGTGGTGCCGGTGGCGATTATCACGAACGGCAGCGTTGCCGCCCATTGCGTCCAGGTGACGCCACCTTCGAGCGTCAGTATCGCCATCTGCGTCGGCTTACCCACGGTGAAACACAGATTGAGAATCTGCACGAACGCCGTGCGATCGACGTTGAGCGAAAACAGGTACATCAACAACGGCGGAGCGGCAACGTTAGCGGAGCCTTCCGACAGCCCGGCCAACAGGGCGAATCCCACACCCGCTGCCACGCGGTGACGCGGCACAAAAGCCCATTCCACGCGCCCCAGGTGATCGAGATACAGATACAACAGGATCACGCCCGCCAGCAGCAAGGCAAACGGAAATTGCGGAAACGCCACAAAGAGCCGCGCCCCAATCCCCGCTCCTACCAGCATACACAGCGGCATGAACCAGTAGCGTCGCAAGGTGTGCATAAACGGGCCCGACATAACGATGTTGGTCACCGTCGTTGCCACGCACGGCAGCAGGATCAATATCACTGCAGTGCGCATGTCAGTAGCGGCTGCGATCATCGGCGTCGCCAGCATCGGAAAGCCCAGTCCCAACGCGCCCTGTACAAAACCGGCGAACGCCAACGCCAGCGCGACCCAGGCGAGGGTGATCCAGGATAGTTGCTCGAAGCCGGGCACGGCGTTTCTCGGTTAAAGCCGCATGGCCATCACAAGGGATGGCGAACGCGAGGCGCTATTTACCTTATGACTTCAACGCCTTACGCGCCTTGGCAATCGCCGATTTGACGCGCGCGGGTGCGGTACCGCCGATGTGCGCACGGGCATTCAGCGCGCCGTCGAGCGTGAGTGAGGCGTATACCTCCTCGCTGATCAAACTGGAGAATTGCTGCAGCTCCTGCAGGTTCAAATCCGCCAGATCGCATTTACGCACTTCGCAAAACCGCACTGCTTGTGCCACCGCTTCGTGGGCCTCGCGAAATGGCAGGCCCTTGCGTACCAGGTAGTCGGCCAGATCGGTGGCGGTGGCAAAACCTTGCGCCGCCGCCGCGCGCATGGCCTCTTTGTTGACGCTGATGCCGGGCACCATTTCGGCGAATACTGCGAGGCTGTTGCTGACGGTATCGATGGTATCGAAGAGCGGTTCTTTGTCTTCCTGATTGTCTTTGTTGTAGGCGAGCGGCTGGCCTTTCATCAGTGTCAGCAGCGCTACCAGATGGCCGTTGACGCGGCCGGTCTTGCCGCGCACCAGTTCCGCCACGTCGGGGTTTTTTTTCTGCGGCATGATCGACGAGCCCGTGCAAAACCGGTCGGCGATGTCGATGAACGCAAAGCGCGGGCTCATCCACAAAATCAGCTCTTCACTCAGACGCGACAGGTGCGTCATGGTAAGCGCGGCGCAGGCGCAAAACTCGATGGCAAAATCGCGGTCAGACACCGCATCCAGCGAGTTCTCGCACACGCCGTCGAAGGCCAGCGCCTTGGCCACCATTTGCCGATCAATCGGGTAGGAGGTGCCCGCCAGTGCCGCCGCGCCCAGCGGCAAGCGGTTCACGCGCTTGCGGCAATCGGCGTAACGCGACGCATCGCGCGCAAGCATTTCGTAATAGGCCATCAGATGATGGCCAAAGCTCACCGGCTGCGCCACCTGCAAATGGGTAAAGCCCGGCATCACGGTATCGGTATGGCTGCCCGCCAGATCGAGCAGCGCGCCCTGCAACGCACGAATCTGATCGATGATGTGATCAATGGCGGCGCGTACATACAGGCGGATGTCAGTGGCCACCTGATCGTTGCGCGAGCGCGCGGTGTGCAGCCGTTTGCCCGCGTCACCCACCAGATCGGTCAACCGCCGCTCGATATTCAGATGCACATCCTCCAGGTCGAGCGACCAGTTGAAGGTGCCGGCGCGGATTTCACCGCGGATCTGCGCGAGACCGCGTTCGATGTCCGCCAGATCGCCCGCGCTGATGAGTTCCACCGCGTGCAGCATGCGTGCGTGCGCGATCGAGCCGTCGATGTCGAACTCGGCGAGCCGTTGGTCGAACCCCACCGACGCGGTAAAGCGTTTAACCAGATCGGACACCGGCTCGTTAAAACGGCCGGACCACGGCTTGCCCGTGGCGACCGGTGGCGGGGTGGAGGTAGGCTGCGCGGACATGAAAGGGGCGTTGGCTTCGGGAAGACGTGCGGTTGAGGTCTGAGAAGGCGGAGAGGCGCGAGAAGACTGATAAGATGATGCGGCTATGACATGGAGTATAAATCAAATCACCCGTGCTACCGGCTCCACTGGTGCGGCGGGTCATACCGGTGCCGCGCAAAACGCGCAAAACGCTTATGGCGGCGCGCTGCCGAATTTTCGCAATCTCGGTATCCTGCTACGCATACTGCTTAGCGTGAACGTGGTGGCGCTGCTGGTGGTGATCGTCAAAGTGCCGACGCTGCCCGCGATAGGCGAGCAGTTGATGGAAGTCGCCGCACTGGTGGAGCCGCTGTTGATACTTTCGCTGGTGGTGCTGTATGCGCTTAACGGCGTGCTGGCGCGCCTGCCCTATTGGGCGGGCGCGGCGGCGGTGATTCTGCTGGCGCTAGCGCTGACCACCGCGCTGCATGCCGCCACACACAAAGTTCTGCCGCTCGATCTGTCGGGCATCGAACGGTATTGGCTGCTGGTGGGGCTGGTGACGGCGATACTGCTGCGTTACTTCGATCTTCGCGGCCGCGCGTTGTCGCCA
The DNA here is from genome assembly GCA_945865805.1 of Bordetella parapertussis. Taxonomy (GTDB): domain Bacteria; phylum Pseudomonadota; class Gammaproteobacteria; order Burkholderiales; family SG8-41; genus UBA5216. Next base: position 1,317 of record CAMBGJ010000331.1, on the reverse strand, counting down.
GCCATCGCCGAAGCGCGCTTGCAGGCGTTGCAGGCGCGTATTCGCCCGCACTTTCTGTTCAACAGCATCAACGCCGTGCTGTCACTGATTCGGCAGGAACCCAAACGCGCAGAAACCGCGCTCGAAGACATGGCGGAGCTGTTTCGTGTGGTGATGGGCGACAACCGCGAGCTGACGCCGCTGTCGCGCGAGATCGAATTGTGCCGCCAGTATCTGGGGCTCGAACAATTGCGCCTCGGCGAGCGGCTGCAGGTGGAGTGGCACACCGGCAACATGCCCGGCGACGCGCTGATTCCGCCGCTGATGCTGCAGCCCCTGCTGGAAAACGCCGTCTATCACGGCATCGAACCGCGCACCGAGCCGGGCGTGATCAGCATCCACGTGTACGCCAGCCGCGACGAAGTGCATGCCATATTGCGTAATCCGTATTCGTCCGCCAACGACAATCACGTCGGCAACAAAATGGCGGTGGCCAATATTCGCGAGCGGCTGCAGTTGCATTTTGACGCGGAAGCCAGCCTCACCACGCGCGCGACCAGCGATAACTACGAGGTGCACATCGTGATCCCCTACCGCAAAGAGCCTCGAAAGGAGAGCGCTACATGACCCTCGCCACGTTACGTATCGCCATCGTGGACGATGAGGCGCCGGCACGCAGTCGCTTGCGCGATCTGCTCGGCGACTGCGCGGAAAAACAACCGCTGGAAGTCATCGGCGAGGCGGCCAGCGGCGCGGCGGCGCTGGAACTTATCAATGCCAAGCCGTGCGACGTGGTGCTGCTCGATGTGCGCATGCCCGGCATGGACGGCATCGAAACCGCGCAACACCTGCGCAAAATCGATCACCCGCCCGCGATCATCTTCGCCACCGCCTACGACGCCTACGCGCTGAAGGCGTTTGAAGTGAATGCCATTGATTATTTGCTAAAGCCCATACGCGCCGCGCGGCTGGCTGAAGCGCTGGCCAAGGTGCAAAAATCGCAGCCTCCCAAAGCGGAAGCGCTCACTGATCTGCGCCGCGCACCGCGCAGCGCACTGTCGGCCAGCGAACGTGGCAAGGTGCATTTGATACCGGTGCCTGATATTTTGTATCTGCGTGCCGAACTCAAATACGTCACCGCACGCACGCGCGAACGCGAATATCTGCTCGACGAATCACTCACCCGTTTGGAAGAGGAATTCGGCGAGCGCTTCGTGCGCGTGCATCGCAGTTGCCTGGTGGCCCGCACCGCGATCAAGGGTTTTGAGCGCGGCTCACTGACGGCGGGCGAAGGCAGCGAGGGTCACTGGGAGGTGTTGCTCAAGGGCCTGGATGAAC
>CAMBGJ010000330.1 GCA_945865805.1 Bordetella parapertussis | reverse complement strand
CTCGCTCTCCGCGATTTCGCCGCATCTCACGGCCTATGGTTGATTTGTGGCGGTCCATCAATTGGGCAATGCCGCTTCGGTCATGTCCAGCCTTGGAAAGGATCGCAATCTGATACCGTTCGTCTTGGGTGAGGTGTGTGTAGTTCATTCTTGGCAACTTTAACTTGGTGGTCAGGGGCTAGGATGCTATCGCACCTCGCCCACCCAACCTATTAATCAGAGTTGCACTTCGAATTTGAACTCGCGAATCGTATCAAGCCTGGCGCGTGCCCCTCTTGCACGCACCGTGTAAAGTTTGAGCCGCGCCACGCCACCGGTCAAGCCCTTCAACTCATGGCGCAGGCACGAGGTAAACGCAGGCAACGGTGCGCGTTAGATATTCTAATGACTAACCAGTAGGGGGCGGCGCATCCACGCCGACAACGCGTGTATTCGCTATGCGCCGTGACGCCACACCCAGCGCGCGGCATCAAACAACAGCCGGTCATTGTTGCGTGCTGCGATCAATTGCGCGCCTACTGGCAAGCCATTCGGGCCCTTGAACAACGGCAGCGTCATACAAGGCACATGCGTGCTGGTCCATAACACGCTGTGCGATGCGTTGCCGGTGGCGTGCAATCCCACCGGCGCTTCGCCGCAGGCTGGTGGCGTGAGCAGCACATCGTAGCCGCTGAAGATATCGTGCAGACTGCGCCGCATACGCGCGAGGAAGCTGCGAGAGTCGCGGTAGGTTTCAAAGCTGCACGCAAGGCCGTCCTTCAGGCGATTGTCGCGCAGTGTGGCGCTGATCTGGTTGTAGTGATGATTGATTTCCCATGTGCGATTGCGTGCAAATTCAAAGCTCGATACCCAACGGTGTGCGTCGTCGATGCGTTTAAACTCGTCGGGCAGGGTGACATCGGTGACATTCGCGCCGGCTCTGGCCAGTTGGGCCGCGCAGTCTTCCAGTGATTGTTGCGCGTACGGTTCGCATTGATCCCAGAACGGCGTGCGGCAGAAACCGATGCGCCAGTGTCGCGGCGTTTGCGCAGCCATCGGCTGCGGTGTGACCCCCAGCAGGACATCACGATACAGCGCGATGTCTTCCACCGAGCGTGCGATCAGGCCCACGGTATCCAGCGAAGCGGCGGCTTCCATCACGCCGTGGCAGCGTATGTCGCCCCAGGTCGGGCGATATCCTACGCAGCCGCAATAGGCTGCTGGCCGTATGGTTGAACCGGTGGTTTGCGTGCCCACCGCCAACGGCACCATGCTGTCGCCCACGGCTGCCGCCGAGCCGCTCGACGAGCCGCCCGGCGTGCGCGCGGGGTCTTGTGGGTGATGCGTCTTGCCGGGATACCGATTGGCGAATTCTGTGGTGACGGTTTTCCCCATGATCAGCCCGCCAGCGCGTCGCGTCAGCGCCACCAGCGCGGCATCGATACGTGGCCGGTGGCCTTTGTGGATCGGCGTGCCGTACTCGGTGGGCATGTCGGCGGTGTCGATGATGTCCTTGATGCCTACCGGCACGCCTTGCAACGGCCCGGCCTTACCGCTGGCATCCAGCGCGCGCGCCTGTTTCAGCACCAGATCGGGATCGAGAAAATGCCACGCCTCGACCTGCGGTTCGCGTGCCTGAATGTGATCGAGGCAGGCACGGGCGACGGCCTCGGCGGTGGTTTTGCCCGTTGTAACCGCCTGCACGATCTCGCTGGCGGTGAGCTGGTTGAGCGCTTTTGTCATCATGGTGATATTAGTAAATACTCAATAAAATCATATACTTAAGCTAAACCCTTTGGCACGGATTTGAAGGATTAACGCAGATTTTTTTGCGGTTCATCTGCGTTCATCTGTGAAATCTGCGTCTGGGGTTTTCGCCGGCTTATGCGCGATAAATCGGCTCTGGCTGGGTGAAAAACGCATGCAGGATGTGATAAACCGTCATGTAATTGATCTGCTGAAAGCTCGCGTGTGAGATGCCGGACATCACCGCGAACTGTTTGTCAGGATTCGGCAAGCGTTTAAAGAATTCGATCAGGTCGTCAAAGCCCGCGATGCCGTCGAATTGGCCGCGCATGATGATCGTCGCCGCGTGGATTTTCGCCGGGTCGCATATCGGTAGCCGGGAGCACATATCGACATAAGTGCCGGTGGGCACGGAGTCGTCGAGCGCCACCACCTGTTCGGCGAATGCGTCGATCACGTTTTTCTCGGCGCAGCCGGGATGATCGCGTTCAAAAATCGAATGGATGAAGGCGCGATCCATCGGGCGGCGGTTGATTTTCAGAAACTCCGGTAATTTCTTTTTGCGTTCGTTGAGCGTGACGCTGCCTTCACCGGTCCACACGAACGCATCGAGCGCGAGGCGCGATACGCGTTCCGGGCAACGCTCGGCGAAACACGCCGCACGCAGCGCGCCAGACGAAATGCCGTAAACCAGAAATGATTGGATGCCGCGTGTTTTGGCGATGTAGTCGGTGGCGGCCACCAGGTCGTCCACGCCGTTGGCGATGTCAAAATTGATGTCGCGCTTTTTGTCGGAGCGACCGTAGCCTTCCATGTCCATGCACCAGGTATCGAACCCCTGCGCGGCGAAATAATCCATCGCCGATGAATGCGGACGGCCCGGCACTTTCAAATCGAACGTCGGTTGCGAGGCCATAGACGAGCCGTGCACGAAGAGGATCGCGGGTTTGTTGCCTGGCTTGCCGGAATATTTTTCGAATAAAAAAAGGTTAACGTCGCCTTTTTTGGTCCAGTGATCCTGGGCGGCAATAACGGGTGAGACGGTCATGTGAAAACTTTCTGCGGGTGTTTGGGAGCGGCAAGTCTAGGCGTGCGCTCGGCGAGCGTCAAACGGCGGATGGTCTTTACGCCTCTTGACGTTTGGCAGCGGCCCATTTTTGCAGCACGGTGGCGATATCTTTGGTGTTAAACGGCTTGGAGACGTAATCATCCATGCCCGAGGCTATGCAACGCTCCCGTTCGCCGGCCATGATGTTGGCGGTCACCGCGATGATGGGTATGCGCGCACCAGCAGTTTTTGCTTCCAGCGCACGGTTTTTTTGCGCCGCTTCGTAACCGTCCATCTCGGGCATGTGGCAATCCATCAGCACGATGTCGGCACCGCCTTCCGCGAACAGTGCCACGGCGGCGGTGCCGGTGCCCGCGATACGCGTGCGGCAGCCCAGCTTGGTGAGTATCGCTTCGGCAAGCAGTTGATTGACCTTGTTGTCTTCCGCCAGCAACACGCTCACATCGAAGCGGGCAGGGGCTGCGGCTGTGGCCGCGACAGGCACCGCATGCTCCGGCATCACGGCGATGGGCGATGGGCGCTGGCAGCTCGACGCGAAACACCGTGCCTTTGCCCGGCGTGGATTCCAGCGTTAGCGTGCCGCCCATCAGGGTGACAATCTGACGCGAAATAGCCAGCCCCAGGCCGGTGCCGCCGAAGCGGCGCGTGGTGGAGTCATCTGCCTGGGAAAATGGTTCAAAAATGCGTTGCAACGCTTTGGGCACAATGCCGATGCCGCTATCTTCGACTTCGATGCGCAGCCGGTGTTCGTCTGCGTTATTGTCGCTGCGCAGGCGCAGGGTCAAGCTGCCGTGCTCGGTGAATTTCACCGCATTGCTGACCAGATTACTCAATACCTGGCGCAGGCGCGTCGGGTCGGCCAGTATCGCAGGCGGCACGTCTGGCGCGACCTCGGCGCGGAGCGCAACTCCCTTGATGGCAGAGGCCGGCAGAAACAGTTGCAGGATGTCCTGGGCGATCTCGCCGGGGTTGAAGGCCACGGACTCCAGATCGAGTTTGCCGGCCTGCATCTTGGAAAAATCGAGCACATCATTGACCACGTTGAGCAGGGCCTCGCCTGAGCGTTGCACCACGGCGATACGCTCCAATTGCGCTTGATCCAGTTGGCTGGCCTTGAGTAAATCGATCATGCCCAGTATGCCGTGCATGGGTGTGCGGATTTCGTGGCTCATCTTAGCGAGAAAATCCGATTTCGCCTGATTGGCGGTTTCAGCGCGCGAACGTGCTTCTTCCAGCTCGGCGTGTTCGGCTTGCAATTGCGCGACGCGCCGCTTGATTTCAGCCGCCATGTGACGAAAGTCTTCGGTCAGCGCGCCGATTTCATCCTGGCTGCCGGGTTGCAGTTGAATGTCGTAATCGCCGGCGCGTATCTGGCGGCTGGCCAGGGCGAGACGGTCCAGTGGGCGGGTGAGCAGATGCCCCACCAGTGCCAACAGCAGTGAAAATACCACCAGCACGGCGATGCCCACCAGCACCGTACGCCATAACAGACGGGTGCGTATTTCTTCGATGGTTGCACCAGACAAGCCAAAGTGCAACACACCGAGTTTCTGGCCTTCCAGCAGGAGCGGCGCCTTGAAATCGAAACGCACGCTGCCGTCGGCCGCGCGCACGGGTTGCGGCAGGGTCGTGTCGGGCTTGGGCGCATTTTCCGGCCAGCCATCCTGTCCCACTGCGCGTCCGGCGGCATCACAGACGATGATGTAGGCGATACCCTGTTTGACGCGGCTTTCGCGAATGATCGCCTGCACCGTGGCGTAATCGCGTTGCAGCATGGGGGCTGCGAATGCCGCGTTGAACAGCGGCGCATCCTGCTCGGCGCGCATACGCAACTCGTTGCGCAGATGCGAGTCGATCAGGTTCGCACTGTTCCACGTGATCAGCGCGATGGCCGCGAGCTGCACGACAATGCCAGCGGCAACGAGCTTGCCGCGAAAACTAAGGCGGTGCCACATCGCCGTTATTTGCTTAACCCAAGCCCCGCTCGTGTTTGCTCGACGAAATCATCCAGTGGCCGCTGTTCTGCGGCGCTGATGTCGCGGATGTTGGCAAACCCCGCCAGCGAGAAAAACGTCTTACCGTCTTCGGTCTTGGGGAATTGCAGTAGTAGCGCCTTTATGCGCTGTTGTTCGGGTGCGCCCAGTTTGGGATTCGCCATTACCCAGAAGCCCGGCACCTTGGCGAACTCGGTGACGATCTTTAAGGCTTTGCGGGTTTCTTCGCTGATAGCGCGGAATTCACCCATGCTCATGATCGCCATCGGCGCCTCGCCCGAGCGGATCAGCGTGCCCAGGCTGTAGTCGTTGCCCGCGCGGGTGATCTTGAAATCGCGATCGGCCTGTAAGCCCTGGTCGCGCAGCTATTTCAGACCGACCAGCGCCACCAGCGATTGCGGATTGGCCAGCGCCAGCGACTTGCCTTTAATCTGTTGCACGGCGTTGTCGGCATTGTTCACGCCGGCCACCAGTAAACCTGGAATCGCCGGTTCGTAAATGGCGATCGGCTCCCACTTGCCGTCCAGTTGATTGACGCGCCCAACGTTGGCCGCAGTGATGACCAACTGGTAATCGCCGCGTAGGGTGGCGGCGCTAAAGGCGCGAAAATCCGCAGCGGTGGCGATGTCTACCTTGCGCTTGAGTTCGCGCTCGAGATATTCGCGCATCGGCTGGTAATTCATCAGGATGACGCGCGCGCTGACGTTGGGCAGCACGCCTATGGTGAAGGCGTCTGGTGCGCTTTGGGCACGAACTGCTGTAACCCATGTCATGGCTGCGGTGGCTAGCGCGGCACACCACAAGCTCAATTGGCTAACGGTGTTTGCGGTAGTGGTACGGCGAAGTGTATGCATGGCACGATATCCAAAGAAAGATGGCACTACCAAACAATACGGCGGTAGAAGAGTATAGCGTTTTAGCCTGAATTTTGCATAAAGAGGGCAAAGAACACTGTAAGTGATTGGTACAATGTGAGTTATTGAGAAACACATTCGTCAACACGAACAG
>CAMBGJ010000329.1 GCA_945865805.1 Bordetella parapertussis | reverse complement strand
GTGAGTGAATGATTCCGGTGTGACGTAGCCGCGTGATTGCTGTTGCAAGCGATCATCGCCGATGGCAGTGGCTGCCGCCATGGCCGCTTCAACGTCGCCGCGCTCAAGGATATTGCGTGTGCGATTGGCGTGATGCGCCCAGATGCCCGCCAGGCAATCCGCCTGCAACTCCATGCGCACTTGCAGCTTGTTGTATTCGACTTCGGACAAGCGCTTGCGCTGCGCATCCACTTTATCGGCGATGCCCAGCAGGTTTTGCACGTGGTGGCCGACTTCGTGTGCGATCACATAGGCACGGGCAAATTCGCCCGGCGCATTGAAGCGCCGCTGCAGATCGTCAAAAAACGCCAGGTCGATGTAAACCTTTTGATCGCCAGGGCAATAAAACGGCCCCATTGCGGCTTCGGCCCGACCGCAAGCCGATTGCACCGCGCCGCGAAACAGCACCAGCTTCGGCACCTTGTACTGCGAGCCGCTTTGTTTGAATAAACCGGTCCATGTGTCCTCGGTATCAGCCAGCACCACCGAGACAAATTTCGCCATCTGATCGCCTTCCGGCGGACGCTTTGCGGGCGCTTGCTGGGATACCTGCGGCGAGGTTGCGGTTTGTCCACCGCCCCCGAGCAAACCCAGCACCATCGACGGATCGAGGCCGAGAAACATTGCTACCACGGCAATCAAAATGACGCCGATGCCGCCCTTTGCCATGCCACCGCCCCTGCCGCCACCTCCGCCTCCGCCATCCCCGCGACGGTCTTCAACGTTATCGCTTTGTCTGCCGCCTTCCCATTTCATGGGTGTCTCCCTGTAACAGTGTTACTTGTATTATGGCAACGATCACCTTGCCAAGGTTTATTGCCGCCACACCAGTGCACTCACTGCTGCGAGATTCAGTGCGTTCATCCAGAACACCTGCGAAGCGCCCAGTGTAGAGCCGAGCGCGCCGCACACCACCGGGATCACCACGCGCGCGACGTTGTTTGCGGTCAGCCGCAGGCCGGTGACTTCGCCGGCGCGGCCCTCGGGTGCACGGTTGTAGCCTAGCATCATCGACAACGGTTGGCCGCAGCCGAGTCCGAGTCCCAGCACGAAGGCTATGGTCAGCATGTAGTACAACTGCGTCGATGCGGGGAACAGGGCGAACGCGCCCGCCGCCACCAGCAGGCAGGCGAACATCACCCGCTCGGCGCGCCAGCGATGCAGCAGGGCCGGCATGGCAAAACGCGTGATCAGTCCGGCGATGGCGAACACGCCGAGGATCAAGCCGATCACGGTGGCGGAAAAGCCCAGTGAGTGCGCATACACCGGCAGGTAAAACGCAAACAGGTCGTTGCTGGCAACGATCAGGCCGCTGATGATGACCACGCTGCGTACCTGCGGCAGACGCAGCAGTTGCAGTGTGCTGCGGTTTGCATCGGTGTTTTTTTTGCCGTTGATGAAATTGAAATGCTGATTCGCGAACAGGCCGATCAACGGTGGCAGCATAAACAGCGCCAGCATAATGAACGCGCCGGTATAACCCAGATGGTCGATTGCCAGTCCTACCGACACCGGGCCGATAAAGGAAGATATCGAATAAGCAATGGACAGTACGGCGAAATTTTTCGCGCGGTCGGCTTCCGCGCCGCGCCCGCCGGTGAGCGTTTGTATCGCCACGTTGAAAAACATGAAGCCCGCGCCGGTCAGCAACGCGGTGGTAAACAACGCCGCCAGCCCGAACCCCCACACGCCGGCAAGCATCGCCAACGCAATCACGCCCGCGCCGCCGATCAACGGCCAGCGCGTGCCGTGGCTATCCACCAGGCGTCCGGAGTAAACGCCCAGCACCAGCGGTGCGGCGGCATACACCGCAGCCAGCACGCCGATGGTGGTTTGGCTCGCACCGAGCTCCAGCGCGTAAAGCGACACGGTGACCTTGCTGCCAATGTAACAGGCATGCGCGGCCACGCAGTAAGCGACGATGAGAACCATGATGCCGAGCATACCTCAGGCGTGGCGTGCGGCGGCATTTGTAGGGCCTCTGCTATACTTGAATTCGCCTATACAGGCATGATTCAAGGACGCATTTTATGAAGCAATTAAAACTCCCGGCGGTATTCATGCGCGGCGGCACCAGCAACGCCATTGTGTTTCACGCACGCGATTTGCCGCGCGACCGTGCCCTGTGGGACGAAATTTTTCTTGCCGCCATCGGCAGCCCTGATCCGTACGGACGCCAGCTCGATGGCATGGGCGGCGGCGTGTCGTCGGTGTCCAAAGTGTGCGTGGTCGGCCCGCCGACGCGGCCCGATGCCGACATCGATTACACCTTTGCGCAAGTGCAGGTGAAAAAGGCCGAGGTCGATTACAGCGCCAACTGCGGCAATATGTCCTCGGCGATGGGGCCGTTCGCAGTGGACGAGGGTTTATTCAAAGTCAGTGGGCGCGAAGCGGTGGTGCGCATCCACAATACCAACACCAAAAAAATCATCCAGGCGCGTTTTAACCTGGACGAAGGCCTGTCCGAAGTTGATGGCGAGCTGGCGATCCCCGGTGTGTCAGGCACCGGCTCGCCGGTGCGGCTGGAGTTCTTGCAACCCGGCGGTGCCACCACCGGCAAGCTGCTGCCGACGGGTAACGTAACGGACGTGCTGGATGTGCCCGGCGTGGGCAAGCTTACCGTGTCGATGGTTGATGCGGCCAACGCCACAGTGTTCGTGCGCGCAGCCGACCTGGGCCTGACCGGCACCGAACAGCCCGATGCACTCGAAGCCAACACCGCCATCATGCAAAAACTCGCCGCCATACGCGCGCAAGCGGCGGTAGCGATGGGCATCACCAAAACAGCCGAAGACGCCTTGAAAAAAGGCGGCGTGCCGTTCGTGGGCTTCGTCGCAGGGCCGCAAGACGCGACAACGTTGACCGGCGAGACCTTGAAGCAAAACGACATCGACCTCACCGCACGCATGCTCTCCAACGGCCAGCCACATCGCGCGTTGCCGCTGACCGTGTCACTGTGCATAGCCGTTGCTGCGCGCATCGAAGGCAGCGTGGTGCATGCGGCTGCGCGAGCCGCCAGCGATAAAAACGCGCCGCTCCGCATCGCCATGCCGTCCGGCATTTTGACCGTGGCGGCAGATGTTAAACAGAAGTACGGCCAGTGGCACGCTGAGCAGGGCGCGTTTTATCGTACGCAGCGGCGGTTGTTTGAGGGGTACGTTTACGTGCGTGCGGCGCTGGTGCCGGGGTTGGTGGCGGCTACGAGGGGGAAGTTGAAGGCGGCTTAGGGTGTGAATGCAAAATAAGCAAGGCCATGTAAGGTGGGTAAAGCGTAGCGTGCCCACCATCTGCGGTTGTCGCGTGGGCACACTACGCTTTGCCCACCTTACGAATGCTTTGTTGAGTAAGGCCACTCAATGACCGAGATAATCAGGGGCGGTGACCCTATGGAATTTGCTCGGTCGCACCCAACGTTTTTCTTCAATACTGGCGTCGCGAACGAGCTAGATCTCACTGCACGCCTCGTCATGGGCGCGCAGGCTCTTGGTGCCAAGCACGTAGAGGCTATTTCACTGCATTCGTGGTCAATCGTTGCGGCAGAATTGGACTGGTTCGCTACGGCGGCGGTTACTGTTTTCGAGAATGAGGTGTTTACGACCTTGCGTGCGTGCATCGAACTGGGTCAAAACAGCATAAGGCCCGAGGGCGTTGTCGGCGCTTTTGCTCAAAGCATTGTGGTGCGGAGTCCACAGGGGATACGTACCATTAAGGGACAAGTTGAAGCAACTGATCCTATATTGAGCTTCCTAGCTGAGCATTCAAATTGGCCGCGAGCAATTGCCTTTAGAGGAATCGAGCAATCGTAGCCCGTAATACGCTGCGCTCCGTACGGGCTATAGGAACTCTGCGTTTACTATATTTGCTTTGAGTTAGATGCTGCTATCAGCGAATTACCAAATTCTCGCGCCCCACAAATTACCGGAGGGTCGCTACATCGAGGCGGCCGTTATTCAACGGTCTTGGCGGGAAATTCGCACGTTCTTTATCGAGGTTCCGTGGCCGCATACGACGCAGGAGTATGGTGACGCATGGAGTTTCGGACTCTTCAGTGAAACTGGCTTCGCTTGCCGACTTAGCGTGTTCGACATGATGCCTAGTGCAACGCGGTTGTGGGTACGCGAGGGTGATCCAAGGGTTGACGATGATGCTACGGACCTATTGTTGCATATGGGTCTCGGACGAGCTGAAGTATTGTTTTTTGGGAAGGATGTAGGTTTTCATCCGCATACGCTCTGGCGTCAAGACGACAATTCCAATGAATTCGTCGTAAATCAGTATCCGACCAAGTTCGAAGCAATTTGGGCGCAACGAGAGTACGAGGCAAAAGGTCACAAGCAAACGTACTGGGTGCGACGAGCAAGCAAGCAAGCGTAGCTCGTAAGCCCGCGTAGGGCGTCAATAAGCGAAGCGCATTGCGCGGCATGTCTTACGTGATGCTCCACATACGGCGCAATGCGCTTCGCTTTTTGACGCCCTACCGTTTGGCTGCGGCGATACATCACAACGCCGCCGCATTCCCCAAGATCACCGCGCACCTGGCGTATGGCCGCAGATGCGGCGTCTTTCTGCCCTCGCACAACGATGGCGCTAAAATCAGGCTTGGGCACAACGCACCTTACAACGTCAAGCATGAGCCACCACATGAATACCCCTTTCTTTGAAATCAACGGCGCACGCGTATCGCGGCTGGAAGATTATCGGTTGCTTACCGGCGAAGGACAGTTTGCGTCGGACTGGAATTTGCCGGGGCAGTTATACGGGCATTTCCTGCGCGCTGATCGTGCACACGCGCGCATAGTGTCGCTTGACATCACCAAAGCGCGGGCGCATCCCGGCGTGCACGTGGTGCTGACCGGCGCGGACGCGGTGCGTGCCGGTTACGTGCAGCCGGTGAGCTTTTTTAGTTTCCCCGGCAAAAATGGTGTGAAGCCGCTGGTGCCGCAGTGGCCGGTGCTGGCGGATGAGAAGGTGCGTTTCGTGGGTGAACCGGTGGCGTTTGTGGTGGCTGATACGGCGTTGATCGCGCAGGATGCCTGTGGTCTGATCGAGGTGGCGTACGACGATTTGCCATGTGCGGTGGATGGCGAAGCCGCGCTCTCGCTCAATGCGCCGCTACTGCATGCGCACATACCCGGAAACCAGTCGTTCGAGTGCGAGACGGGGGATGCCACCGCCACCGCCGCCGCGTTTGCCGCCGCCGCGCACGTAACGCGCATGCGCATCACCAGCACGCGGGTCGTGCCCAGTCCGATGGAGCCGCGTGCGTGCCTGGTGGCGTTTGATGCCGCCACGGAAAACTACACCGTGCATGCCTGCATTCAAGGCGCGAACATGCTGCGTATGCAGCTATCGGGCTACACCCAAGTGCCCGAAGACAAACTGAAAATCGTCGCGCGTGATGTGGGCGGTGGCTTTGGCTGCCGCAGCATGGGCTACCCGGAATATTGTGTGGCGATGCTGGCGGCGCGCGCCATCGGGCGACCGGTGAAATGGATTTCAACACGTGCAGAAGCCTTCCTCGCGGATAACCACGGCCGTGGCAGCGTGGTGCAGGGCGAGCTGGCGCTGGACGCTGATGGAAAATTTGTTGCCATACGGCTGGATTGGATCGCCGAAGTCGGCGCCTATATGACGCCGCCAGCAGCGGTGGCGACGATCCGTAATCCGATGGTGAGTTTCACCGGCGCGTATCGCATCCCCGCGCTGTATGGGCGCTTTCGTGTGGCGCTGACCAATGCCGCGCCCATCGGCAATTATCGCGGGGCGGGGAGGCCCGATATCGCCTACGTGGTGGAGCGGCTGGTG
>CAMBGJ010000328.1 GCA_945865805.1 Bordetella parapertussis | reverse complement strand
AAGGCATGTGATCCCAATAGGGCAAGAGGGTGTTAAGTTCTTTGAGTTCGCACCCGGCCCAAAGTGCTACGCTAGAAGGCCTGAGAACGGCATAACCTTTGTTCGATATGGTGAGGCAAAGTTCCCCTATGGATGTATTGGGGGGGGCGGGCCAACTTGATGTCGATACGGTAGAAGAGGCCGTTGGTTTTGGCCCCATCATTTGGAAAGACTCGCTAGATCGATTCCTTCGCGTTGAGCCATCATTTCCAAGGCGGATTCAAACAACGCGCGGACAGACCCGGATACAGAGCTCGGGTATGCATGAATGTATGCATCTGCCGCGACTGCTTCGGTACTCGAGGTCACGCTTAAGTCGAGCGGGAGCGAGCTCGAACGCGAACAGCCTAAAACGCTTGAAAAGCCGCTCGTTGCGCCGAGTTGCGCAACTAGTGCAGACCCGCTCCCGCCACTTGCTCCAAAAACCAAAGCGGTGCAGCCTGAGGGAAACAACTTCATGCCGAAGGACTATACCGTTCGCTTGATCAGCAAATCCTTGATTTTGCCAATGGCCCTAGTGGGATTCAATCCTTTGGGACAGACATCGACGCAGTTCATGATCGAATGGCAGCGGAACAAACGGTAAGGATCTTCCAGATTGTCTAGCCGTTCGTTAATCGCCTGATCGCGGGTGTCGGCAATAAAGCGATAGGCCTGCAGCAAGCCTGCCGGGCCGACGAATTTGTCCGGGTTCCACCAGAACGACGGACAAGCCGTCGAGCAGCATGCGCACAAGATGCACTCATACAGGCCGTTCAGTTCCTCACGGTCTTCGGGAGATTGCAGACGCTCTTTCTCCGGTGGTGGCGTGTCGTTCACCACGTACGGCTTGATCGAATGATACTGCTTGAAAAACTGTGACATATCGACAATCAGGTCACGAATCACTGGCAGCCCCGGCAAGGGGCGAATGACGACAGGTTCCCTAAGGTCGTCGAGCTTGGTGATACAGGCGAGACCGTTCTTGCCGTTGATGTTCATCGCATCCGACCCGCAAACACCCTCACGGCAGGAGCGACGGAAGGCAAAAGTGTCATCCGCTTCCTTGATACGCATCAGTCCGTCCAGCAACATGCGATCCGTCGGCTCCATCGCCACATCGTAGGATTTCATTTGTGGCTTGGTGTCGGCGTCGGGGTTGTAGCGATAAATCTGGAAACGCATTTTCGTCCCTTGCTGATTAGTAGACGCGGGCCTTGGGTTCAAAGGACGCTACGGTCAGCGGCTTGAGTTGAACCGGTTTGTATTCGAGACGATTCCCGTCTTTGAACCACAAAGTGTGTTTCATCCAGTTTACATCGTCGCGATTTGGGAAATCGCTGCGGTCATGCGCGCCACGCGATTCCTTGCGTGCGTCCGCCGAAATCATGGTCGACATCGCTACCTCGATCAGGTTGTCGAGCTCCAGCGCCTCGACGCGCGCGGTATTGAACACCTTGCTCTTGTCCTGAATGAAGGTGCGCTTGGCGCGCTCGGCTACAGCCAGCATCTTCTTCACGCCCTCGGCCATGCTGTCGGGGAAGCGGAACACGCCGCAATGCGCCTGCATGGTGCGGCGCATTTCGCCGCCGACGTCGCTCACGCGTTCGCCGGCGGTAGCGGCATCGAGTCGCGCTAGGCGCGCCATGGTTTTATCCACCGCATCGGCCGGCAGATCGGGCATCGAAACCACGTCCGCAGCGATGTCTTTCACCACCTGCTCGCCGGCGGATTTGCCGAACACCAGCAGATCGAGCAGTGAATTGGTACCCAGCCGATTCGCGCCATGCACGGAAACGCATGCGCACTCGCCCGCCGCATAAAGTCCACGCACGGTTTTTTCGTGGCCGCTAATATCCGGCGCCAACACCTGTCCATGCACATTGGTCGGAATACCGCCCATCTGATAGTGACAGGTCGGCACCACGGGGATGGGGGCTTTAGCCGGATCGACGTTGGCAAATTTTTTAGCTATCTCGCGGATGCCTGGCAGGCGCTTGTCGATCACGTCTGCACCCAAATGATCGAGCTTCAACAGAATATAGTCGCCATCCTTGCCCGCGCCTCGGCCTTCCTTGATCTCGGTCGCCATAGCCCGAGAAACGACGTCGCGGCTCGCAAGGTCTTTGACCGTGGGCGCATAGCGCCCCATAAAACGTTCACCATCCTTGTTTAACAAAAAGCCACCCTCGCCACGTACCCCTTCGGTAATCAGCACACCCGCGCCGGCCACCCCGGTGGGGTGAAACTGCCAGAACTCCATGTCTTCCAGCGCAATGCCCGCACGCGCGGCCATGCCCAAACCGTCGCCGGTATTGATAAAGGCATTGGTACTCGCAGAATAAATACGTCCTGCGCCGCCGGTCGCCAGCAAGGTGGCTTTGGCCCGGAAAATCATCATTTCGCCTGTTTCCATTTCCAGTGCAATCACGCCGAGCACATCGCCTTGCTGGTTGCGGATTAAATCCAGCGCCATCCATTCGACGAAAAATTGCGTGTGCGCACGCACATTGCGTTGATACAGCGTATGCAGCATCGCGTGTCCGGTGCGATCAGCCGCTGCACAGGCACGCTTAACCGCGCGCTCGCCGTAGTTGCTGGTGTGGCCACCGAACGGACGCTGGTAAATTTTGCCGTTGTCTAGGCGATCGAACGGCATGCCATAATGTTCCAGCTCGATCACGGCGGCGCACGCTTGGCGGCACATGAACTCGATGGCATCCTGGTCACCAAGGTAATCTGACCCCTTGACGGTGTCGTACATATGCCAGTGCCAGTTATCCGGCTCTTCGTTGCCCAGTGACGCGGATACACCACCTTGCGCCGCCACGGTATGAGAGCGCGTTGGGAATACCTTCGACAGCACAGCCACTTTCAGATTCGATTCCGCTAATCGCAGCGCTGCACGCAAGCCGGAACCGCCCGCGCCGATCACCACGGCATCATATTGTCTTGTGGCTAATGCCATTTAGTTTCTCCAACGCTCACAGGTGGAGCACAAAGCGAAGACTATCATTGCCAAGTTAAGCGCTGTCGTTCTTTAAGATCAGGCTTTCTTCGCCCAGACCACGCACCAACCCTTGCCATTTACCAACTTGCCGCCCACGGCGGCGCAGGTACCCCAAGGATCGGCAGCCTTTCCTTGATAGAGTTGACAGTTGGCGCAATTGCGACCGGCGACGTAAGCCGTCAATTTCTTTGCATCGACTTTGCTGGCGTCGTGCTTGTAGCTCAATGAGACTGCCAGTGATTCGGATTCCTCAAGACGGGCGGGCTGGGCGGATGCCGTGCGATTCAGGGCCAACGCAAGCGTGGTTGCAGAGATTGCACAAATAATGTGACGGCGTGTGGTCATTTTGCGCTCTTACAGGTTGTGGGGCATACAAGGTTGTGGAACATGCAAGGGTTGAAGATTAGCGATGAAATTTATCCAGTGAAGAATCGCGTGCAACAGAAGGCGCGCGCCAGTAACGCCGCAGAAGCAGAAAGCCGTCGTACAACTTGTCGAGTGCTAGCAGGGTCGTGCGGTTGGCGCAGATCCGCGCCAGCCAGGCGAACGCAGGCAGTTGCTTCCAGATTTCGACGAATGCCGCAGCGTCTGAAACCAGCGTTCCATCGCTGCGACGAACATGCAGGCGTCGCATCGCCGAAGCCTGATCCAGATCGGCGATGAGTACCGATGCGTCGCAGCGCGATGCATCTACCCATTTAAAGGCGTCGCCACCCTTCAGCAGCCTGTAGGCAGCTATTTCAAGGCTGCGGACCGGACACGCGCCGTCGAAGAATACCGTGCACTGTGCGGCGCTTGGAAAACTTTCGACACGAGAAATAGCTTGCGATTTATTGAGCGTCATAAGAAAACTTTATCTGTCTGAGTATTGATCAGCCGCAGCAAAAAAAGTTTCTGGTTCACTTACAGTTCGTCTGGTTTTGCGAGGAGATTGCGATTCTTACGCACCAGAATGATCAGCTGTTGCGATTGACCACTGCGGCCGTTGCGATCAGTTCGTTGAGAAGTGCCATCGAAGCATGCCCGGAACAATTGAAAGGATCCAAAGTTGCTTTTGTTGCGTACTTAAGCAGCAGCGAAGGATTGACTTTGGCGATGTTGACCTGGCCCATCGTCCAGCCGCCAAAACGCCGCTCGCCAATTTCTTCGTAACTCAGTAGGCGCACGCCAATATTTCGGGTATCGCGCACAATTGTGTTGAACAGTTCACAGACCTCATTGCGGCCGCCTTCAAGCACCTGCAAAAAAATGTCTTCACTGAAGCACAGCATGCCGGTAATGCCATGCGGTGCATTGTTCTTGCGTGACTGCTCCAGTATGGAATCCACCACTGCGGCGGTAAGCGGGGCCGCAGCACGGCTTGCGTAAAGCAGGCGAACTAGCATTTTTGGCCTTAATTCTTCAGGTTAATAAGCGAAAGAAATTCTCGACGTAAAGCCGAGTTTTTGAGAAAAGACCCGCGCATCACGCTGTTGACCATCTTGGTTTCGGAATCCTTGACGCCGCGCCAGTGCATGCAAAAGTGATCAGCTTCCATGATCACCGCAAGCCCGTCGGGGCTGACTTTGGTCATCAGCAACTCGGCCATCTGCGTGATGGCTTCCTCCTGAATCTGCGGCCTGCTCATGATCCATTCAGCGAGACGTGAATATTTCGATAGGCCGATCAGGTTCGAATGCTCATTCGGCATCAAGCCGATCCACAGCCGTCCCATGATGGGGCAAAAATGGTGGCTGCAGGCGCTCCGAACAGTAATCGGGCCCACAATCATCAGTTCGTTCAATCGCTCTGCATTGGGAAACTCCGTCACCGGCGGCGCGGCGACATAGCGGCCGCGAAAGACTTCAGTCAGATACATCTTGGCGACGCGCCGTGCCGTGTCGTGCGTGTTGTGATCACTTTCGGTGTCGATCACCAGACTTTCCAATACACCTTTCATCTTGGCGGCGACTTCGTCGAGCAACGCATCGGTTTCGCCCGGCGCGATAAAGGAAGCGATATTGTCGTTAGCGTGAAATCGCTGGTTGGCATTTAGTATACGAGCTCGAATTCTCTCTGACACCGGAAGCGCCGTATCGTCCTCGGCGGGTTTTGCGGACTCCATCATGTTCATGTGTTAGTCGCTCGTTAGGGTTGGCAAAAAGAATTTGCTATTTCGAACAGGCGTTGCGGGACTCACTCAATCACTGTCGGGCTTGTGCGAGGTGTGTGCTCAGGCGCCGGAGTTGGGCAGGACAATGCCCTCCGCCTCCACAACGCGTTCCAGCGCAATCTCCATCATGGCGCGCGCATTGCTTGTTATCTGAGCCAAATACTGGTGCAGCGCCGCGTGTGCCGGGTTGCGGCTTTCGCACTCCGCGCTGTAGGTCTCAAAATTACCCAGCCGCACCAGCAGATCAGCGATGTGATGTGGACATTCGCAATTCAGCGCAACAGAGGCCATCGCTATTTCGGCGAGGGTCTTGTTGTCATAACGGCGCGGGTGCGCGGCGTAGATGTGTTTTGAGGCGATAGCGCCACCCGGCTCGACGCTAAGATGTAGCGCGCCGCAGAGCGTGCTCAGTTCATCCATACTCATGGGTGCATGCACCAAATGGTAACCGAGCGCACCTAGATCCTGTTCATGCTGCTGCGTGGCGTAGCCGTATTCCACCACGATGCGCTGCGCCCCTAATTGCCGCGCCAGTCGTTGAATGGTCTGCGGTGTCTCGCTTTGTAAGAAGGGTAACTCGACGAGCAGGGTATCCGCCCGCATCCCACGAAAATCATCGGGCGCTTGTGCTGCATTGCGGCTGGTCGCTACCACCTGCAGCGCCGGTAGTGGGCGCCGCTGAACGCGCAGCGCGA
>CAMBGJ010000327.1 GCA_945865805.1 Bordetella parapertussis | reverse complement strand
GTCATCAAGCAGCAAGTGGTGATCGAAAATCGTCCCGGCGCGGGCTCGACCATTGGCGCGGAAGTGGCCGCCAAGTCGCCGCCCGACGGCTACAACCTGTTCATGATCAGCAATACGCATTTTGTCAGTGCCGCGCTCTACAAGAAACTCGCTTATGACGCGCTCAACGATTACACGCCGATCACGCAGATTACCAATGCGCCCAATGTGCTGGTGGTGCATCCGTCGCTGCCCGCAAAGTCGGTCAAGGAACTGATCGCGCTGGCCAAGGCCCGGCCGAATCAGATTGATTTTGCCTCGTCGGGCAACGGCAGCACGCAGCATCCCACCGGCGCGTTGTTCATCAAAATGGCCAGCATACAAATGACGCACGTGCCGTATCGCGGCAGCGGCCCGGCCACCGCCGATTTGCTGGCGGGCCAAGTGACGGTGGGCTTTCCGGGCATCGCCGGCATGCTGCAATTCATCAAGACCGGAAAACTGCGCGCGCTGGGCGTCAGTGGCGGCCGCCGTTCGGCGGAACTCGCTGATGTGCCCACCATCGCCGAAGCCGGCGTGCCGGGGTATGAAATGGTGAGCTGGTTCGGTATGGCCGCGCCCAAGGGTCTCGCACGTGATGTGCAAATGCGCCTGCACAGGGACTTGCTGCGCGTACTTAAAAACCCGGATTTCCAAAAGAGCATGCGCGCCGCCGGCCAGGAAGTCGTGTTTCAGGACACGCCGGAAAAGTTCTACGACTTTATGAAGATCGAAGCGGTGAAATGGGCGCGCGTGGTGGCGGATAGTGGGGCGCGAGTGGAGTGATGTTTTCGCCGGGACGCCTGTCCTGAACTAGTCGTGGGGCGTAGGTCGGAACGCGCAGCGGTTCCGACAACGATGTTTTCGCTCCGTCATCGCGTGTCGGAACCGCTGCGCGTTCCGATCTACGCGGTGCTGAGTGTCAGCCTTGCAACAACACCAGGGTTGTAGGGCGTAATCCTATTATAATTCGTAAGCATTTGTTTTTAAACAATATTTAAATATATCCCTGTGTGCGCGGTGTCAACTGTGCAGCAACGCCAGAATAGCTTCGCCATACCGCTCCAGCTTCTTCGCGCCGATGCCGGAAATCTGCGCCAGATCATCCAGCGTTTTCGGGTTGGCCGCCGCGATACCCGTGAGCGTGCTGTCGTGAAAAATCACGAATGCCGGCACCGATTGTGATTGCGCTTCGACAAAGCGCCATGATTTGAGCTTATCCAGCAGCGCGGCATCGGCCGACGGTAGATTGATGACCGCACCGCGCCGAACCTTGGCGGATTTGTCCTTGCGCGCGGGCGCCACGCGACGCATTTCGACTTTGACTTCGCCTTTCAACACGCTGCGGCTGGCATCGGTGAGTTGCAGCGCGCCGTAGGCTTCATGATCGGGGCTGGCGTAACTCAGCGCCACGAGTTGCCGGAACACGTTGCGCCAAGTAGCTTCATCGATATCGGCGCCGATGCCGAACACGGTGAGCTTGTCGTGGCCCCATTGCGTGGTGCGGTCGGTGGTTTTGCCGCGTAGCACGTCGATCAGATGCACCGCGCCAAAGCGCTGCCCGGTGCGGTAGATGCACGATAGCGCTTTGCGTGCGGCCTCGGTGGCATTCCAGGTTTGCGGCGGCTCCAGGCAGTTGTCGCAGTTACCGCAGGTGTTACTCGGCTCGCCAAAATAATCCAGCAGACGCACGCGGCGGCAGCCCGCGCTTTCACACAGGCCGAGCAGCGCATCGAGCTTCACGCGCAACACACGCTTGAATACCTCGCCGCCGTCGGACATATCGATCATGCGTTGCTGCTGCACCACATCCCCCAAGCCATAGGCCATCCAAGCATCGGCGGGCGTACCATCGCGGCCCGCGCGACCGGTTTCCTGATAGTAGCCTTCGATGCTTTTGGGCAGATCGAGATGCGCGACAAAACGCACGTCGGGTTTATCGATGCCCATGCCGAAGGCGATGGTGGCCACCACCACAATGCCTTCATCCTGCTGAAAGCGCGCCTGATGTTTGGCACGCGCGGCGGTGTCCATGCCTGCGTGGTATGGCAGGGCGCGCACGCCCTGTGTCTTGAGCCACGCGGCGGTTTCATCGACTTTTTTGCGTGACAGGCAATACACAATGCCGGCATCGCCTGCGTGATCATCCTTGATGAAGCGCAGCAGTTGCGTGCGTGCGTCGGCCTTGTCGACGATGGTGTAGCGGATATTAGGCCGGTCGAAACTGGACACAAAAATGCGCGCGTCCTCCAGTTTAAGACGAGTGATGATTTCATCGCGCGTCTGCGGATCGGCGGTGGCGGTGAGCGCAATGCGCGGCACCTCGGGAAACTGCTCGTGCAACACCGACAGTTGCAAATACTCAGGCCGGAAATCATGCCCCCACTGCGACACGCAATGCGCTTCGTCGATGGCGAACAACGCGATGCGTGATTCATGCAGCAGATCGAGCATGCGCGGCATCATCAGACGTTCAGGGGCGACATAAAGCAAATCCAGCTCGCCGTTGCGTAGCGCGCGTTCCACCGCGTTGGCCTCGCGGCCATCCAGCGTGGAGTTCAAAAACGCCGCACGCACACCCACCTGCTTGAGCGCGGCGACTTGATCCTGCATCAACGCAATCAGCGGCGACACCACCAGCGCCGTACCATCCCGCAACAACGCAGGTAGTTGATAACAAAGGGATTTTCCGCCACCCGTGGGCATCAGCACCAGTGCGTCGCCACCGTTGGCGAGGTGGTTGACGATCTCTGCTTGCGCGCCGCGGAAGGCGGGGTGGCCGAAGGTTGTGCGAAGTAACGTGAGCGGGTCGGGTTGTGTAGGCACGAGTGGGGTTCTCTCGCCCCGCGATGCGGGGTGAGGGGGAGTGTGAGGGGTTGGAGGGTACTGAAACTACGACAGCGATTTTAAGGTTGCCGCATAGTCTTTCACGGTTTTATTTATAGCACTGTTGGTATCGCACAGGGCGTTCGCTGGCAATCGCAACTCCGCCACCCCGTCCGCATCCGTTGCCGCAATCGTGGTGCGTATCATGTAACGCACCTTATCCATCGGCCACGATCGGCCGCGGTGCATGCTGGCGCGGTTATCCCACATCACAAAATCGCCGTTGTGCCAGACGTGCTCGTAGGCGTGGCCCGGTGCGGTGGAAATCGCCATCAGTTCATCGATCAGCGCCAGCGCTTCTTGGTTGTCCATGCCCTCGATGCCGCAGGTGTGCGAGGCGAGGTAGAGCGCATCACGCCCATTCACCGGATTGCGCCAGCGCATGCGCCAACACGCGGGCGGAAGCGCGTTTTGCTCGCGCTGCGAGGCGAGCGAGGGATCGATCTTGCCGCGTGAATGCGCATAGCTATGCCAGGCGTAACTGTTCGACAATTTCGCGCGCAGCGATACCGATAGGCGGTTCCATGAGGCGCGTTGCGAAACAAATTCTGTTTCACCACCCACGCCGGGAATCGTGCGTGCGGACAGCACGGAGGCCAGCGCAGGCGTTTCACGGAAGGAACTGTCGGTGTGCCACAGTTGATTGGCCTTGGCGCGCAGCGCCTCTTTGTGCGTGGGCGGCACCAGCTCGCGCGTCACCGGATCCACATTGGTGAGTATCGAAAACGGCGTGCCTTCGCCCAATGAGGCCACTTTGGCGGTTTCCAGCGGGCCGAATTTGGCGGAGTAGCCGACCTGAATTTTGTCTTCGACCGGCTGGTTGCGAAACACCAGCACCGAGTGTTCCTCGAACGCTGCACGCACCGCACGGTAGGCATTGTCGTCATTGGCGACATCGGCCATGCTGACGCCGCGAATCTCGGCGGCAATTTCAGGATGGAGTTTGATGATTTCCATGGGAAATTCCTCTCGGTGATACTGCAACTTTACCACTCAATTCACCGGCAACCTACGGCCAGGTCATGGTCTGCGACCGTGATTGACAGGCCTTTACCGTTGCCGCTAAATATCGGTCAACCATCATGAAGTTCCGGCCCGTTACAAAAGGAAATCCCATGCCCCTTCAAATCAAACCCAGCGGCTCGGCGCTCGGTGCCGAAATCACCGGTGCCGATCTGACGCAAGCGCTGGACGACGCCACCTTCGCACATATACGCGCCGCGTTTTACCAACACGAGGTGGTGTTTTTTCGCGGACAGGCGCTGAGCGACGAGGATCAAATCCGCTTCACCGCACGCTTCGGCAAGCTACGCCAATTAAAACTCGCCAGCCAGCCGTACGTGGCCCATGCGGAGATTTTCGTCGTTTCCAACATCAGGAAAAACGGCAAGCCCATCGGCAGCTACGATGCGGGCAGTCTGTGGCATACCGATGGCGCGTATCTGGTGAAGCCGCATGCGATTTCCGCACTGCGCGCGCTCGAAGTCCCCGCACAAAATGGCCGCACGCTGGGCGACACTCACTTTGCCAGCACATCGGCCGCTTACGACGCATTGCCCCAGTCGATGAAAACGCGCCTTGAAGGTTTGCAGGCAGTGCAAAGTTTCGAGCAGCACCTCGCCAAAACCGGCGGCGGTGGCGTCAAGAAAGACATCTACTCAACCGTCAAAGCCGCTGCGGAAGTCATACATCCGCTGGTGCGCGTGCATCCAGTGAATGGCCGCAAGTGCCTGTATGTCACCGAGGGTTACACCGCGCGCATCGTGGGTCTGCCGGAAGTCGAAAGCCGCGATCTGATCGCGGAACTGGCGCAACATTGCGTCAAACCCGAGTTCACCTACCTGCACAACTGGCAGCAACACGATCTGGTGATGTGGGACGATTGCTCGACACAACACAAAGCGACGTTTGACTACCCCGCGTCATCGCCACGGTTGATGCACCGGACGACGGTGGTGGGCGGGGCGGCATTGCATTAACGCCAGAAAATTCATTCACCACGGAACACGCGGAAAACACGGAAAAACGGCGTGACGAGAAATCCTCCGCGTTGTCCGTATGTTCCGTGGTGAATCGTCCTTGACGTTTAACGCACTTACTCCGGCTTCATATTCGTAGCCCGCACCACTTTCGCCCACTTGTCCGTCTCGCTGCGGATGAACGCGGCGAATTGCTCCGGCGTGCCGGGCGCGGGTTCAGCGGCCGTGCTGTTTAATCGCTCACTGACATCCGGCGAGCGCAGGGCGCGTGTGAATTCCGTGTTGAGCCGGGCCACAATATCCTTCGGCGTTGCAATGGGCGCCAGCAGCCCATACCAGCCGGTTGCGCTATAGCCGGGCAAGCCGCTTTCGGCCATCGTCGGCAGCTCGGGCAATAGTTTCGAGCGCGCATCCCCGGTGGCCGCAATCGGCCGCACGCGGCCCGCCTTGATCTGCGGCAGCACGATCAGCAGGTTGTCAAAGGTGATGTCCACCTCGCCCGACAGCAGGGCAGTGAGTGCAGGCGCGGTGCCTTTGTAGGGCACATGCACGATGCTGACACCGGCCATCATATTGAGCAGCTCGCCCGCCAGATTCGGCCCGGTGCCGGCACCGCCCGAACCGTAATTCAGCTTGCCGGGGCGCGCCCTGGCGAGCGCGAGTAATTCCTTGATCGACTTCGCCGGCACCGAAGGATGCAGCGTGACAATGTAGGCCACATTCACCGTCTGCGAAATCGGTGCCAGATCGCGCAATGTGTTGTAACCGAGCTTCGGGTTCAGCGTCGGCGACACCGCCAGTCCGCCAATGGAGCCGTGCACCAGCGTATAGCCGTCGGGCGTGGATTTCGCGACAAACTCCGTGCCCGTGGCACCGCCCGCACCACCGCGATTTTCAATAATGATCTGCTGGCCGAGAAATTCTGAAAAGCGCGGCGCGATGATGCGCATGGCGGCATCGGTGGGGCCGCCTGCGGCGAACGGTACGACGACGCGGATGGAGCGATTGGGGTAGGTGGTTTGTCCGTGGGCAGCGGTCAGTATGATTGCCGAC
>CAMBGJ010000326.1 GCA_945865805.1 Bordetella parapertussis | reverse complement strand
GAGAATCCTGTTGCGGAATTTGCCCATCCGGCGTGAGCTTATCCACCAGTCCGGGCAGAATCTGCGACAGGCCCGAAGCCGTGTCGCCGTGCGATAGGCCCGCTTGTTGCGCGAGTTGCGCCAATAGGCCGCCGCCGCCGCCGCTGCCCAGGGCGCTTTGCAGTTGCTCGGCTGACACCGGCAGATTCTGTCCCGTGCCGACCCACGAACTCGCCACGTTGCCCAAGCCGCCTTGCGTCAACGCGCCGACCAGCGCGCCTAACCCACCACCAGCGCCACCACCGCCCGCGCCTTTATTGGCAACCATTTGTATTACCGCGTTGATGAGTGCAGCTTGTCCGGAACCTTGACCTTGCGCCGCACCGCCGCCCAGTACGGAACCCAGTATCGAATCGAGTAAGCCCACGATGACTCCTTTCATTTGAGATGTAATTACGAACAGTCATTATAGGGGATACACAGAAAGAATGATGGGCCAACGCTGCTAGAATCGCGGGCATGAAAACGTCTCGTGCCGCTGACTGCCCGCATGCCTGAAATCTACGCGCTGATTCCCGCCGCAGGCAGCGGCAGCCGCATGGGCGCTGAAATTCCCAAGCAATATCAACTGCTTGCGGGGCGGCCGCTGATTTGTCACGCGGTCGATGTGTTGTGCACGCATGCGCGCGTGGCGCAGGTATTTGTGGTGCTGGCGCAAGACGACGCGCGTTTTCGCCAAATCGATGGTCTGGCGCATAAAGCGCGCCTGTCGCCTTTGTACTGCGGCGGTACCACGCGCTCGGCCAGTGTGTTGAATGGCTTGATGGCGATGGCAGACGTGGTGGAATCCGATGATTGGGTGATGGTGCATGATGCTGCGCGGCCTTGTTTGACCGGGGCGTTGATCGACCGCTTGATTTACGCACTCGCTGGCGAAACCGTGGGTGGGCTGCTGGCGGTGCCGGTGGCCGATACGCTGAAGCGCGCAGATGCAAACAACCGCATCACCGCCACCGTGCCGCGCGAAAATCTGTGGCAGGCGCAAACGCCGCAAATGTTTCGTTACCGTTTGCTGCTGGAGGCCCTGCGCAAGGTGCCGCTGGCCAGCGTAACTGACGAAGCCAGTGCGATTGAACACATGGGATTACATCCGCGGCTGGTGATGGGCAGCCCCAGTAATCTGAAAGTCACCTGGCCCGAGGATATTCATCTTGCGGAAACGCGTTTGAAATCTGATCGAAGCTGATCTATTACAATACGCGTTTTTGTGAATCAACGACTTTTTGGACGGCAGCGAAATTGCGTATACGGGTAACGAATGGGATGCGGCGGTGGCACGGCTTGGCGGCAGCTGGCGTGATAGCGGTGATGATTGCCTTGGTGCCGCCTTCACACGCGCAGCAAAAACCGCCGGGCAAGGTCGCGCCCGTGAGCAAGCCTGCAGCGAAAGGTCCGCCACGCGGTCCGGTGGAAAAGTATGATTGCAAAATCGGTACCGAAGATCAGCACGCGCGCATCGCGATTCTGGCGCAGGGCGGCGAAGTGCAAAGTGTCGCGTATTACAGCAAATGGAAGCCGCGCACCTGTTCCGTGCATTTGCAGCGCAACGACGCCTTCAGCCGGTGGAAAGACACCGGCGACGCGACCGTAATCAACACGGAGTATGGTGACTTTCTGATACAGGTGAGCCGCAGCGAATATCAATTGTTTTTTCGCGAAGTGGATCGCATGCACTTCTGCGGCATGATGGGCAAACTCAATGGTTCGATGACCGTGACGCGCGGCCCCAAGCGCCAATGCTCGGTGGAAGGCATCATGGATCGCAACGAATCCGAGTTGTCGCCTGAGCCGGAGGCTGCCGCCAACGCCGCTACTCCCGCACCAGAGACCCCAGGTAAATAAATGCAAGTATTTGATTTAAAAAGACTTTTTATAATGTCGTTGATGGCGGTCGTGATCGGCGGTTGTGCCGTGCAAAAGCCGTCTGTGCGTCCCGATCAACCCCAGGCGCGACCGCAGTCAGAGCAGCCCGAGCCCCCTGTGGTCGCGGAGCCGCCGCCGCTACCGCGTATCGACACCATGGCCGACGTGCCTGGCGACAAACCGCTGCCTGCGTTGGCCGGCGCGCTGGAGCGCATCGATTGCCTGATCGGTGATGAAGACCTGCATGCGCGCATGGCGTTCGAGGCGCGCGGCGGGCGTGTCGCCAACTTCGCGTACTACAGCAAATGGAAGCCGCGCACCTGCGCGCTGGATTTTTCGCGCACCTCCCCCGGCACCAAATGGCGGCTGACACCCGAGGGCCACACACGCGTGCATACTGCGCAAGGCCGCTTTCTGATCCGCACCCTGGCGGATGCGTACGTGTTTGAGTTCGAGCAAGTCGAGCGCGGCAGGTACTGCGGCATGCCCGGCGATATTAACGGCAGCATGACCATCAAGCGCAAGTCCGCCAAGCCGGATTGTTCCGTCACCGGCATCATGGATCCGAATGACAGCTATCTCGACAGCCTTTACAAAGACAAGCTGAAATAGCTGCATGACCGTGACATTTTAAGGCTTGCCGCGCGCGGCAAAACTGGCGGACATCATCACCGCGTCCTGCGCGCCCAGCCCGTTGCGCGAAGCCTCGTCGTAACATTCCAGCGCCTTGGCCGATAGCGGCAGATCGCGCCCCAGCGCACGGCCTTCCTCGAGCATGGTGCGCAAATCCTTGCGGATGGAATCGATGTCGAAGGTCACCGGGCTGGGTGCCGTGCCGCTCAACGCGCCCGCCAGCGATGGCCCGCGCGTTTTCAGCGCATTGGGTCCACCGGAAGTCTCGGAAAAAATCTCGATCAGCTTGGCCGGATCCAGCCCCAACGGTTCGCACAGCGTGAGCGCCTCGCCGCACGCCTGCCAGTAAATTGACAGCGGCAGATTGATCGCGAGCTTCATGCTGGCACCCGCCCCTATGGCACCGCAGTGGTCGATCCGGCGGCAGAGCTGATCCAGCACCGGCTTGGCGCGCGCCAAATGCAAGGCATCACCGCCCACAAACCCCAGCAACTTGCCGTCGCGCGCCGGCCCGACCGTGCCGCCCACCGGACAATCGAGCAGAAACGCGCCCTTGGCATGAATCGATAGCGCGAGTTGGCGCTCCACTTCCGGCCGCACCGTACTCATCTCCACGAACAGCTTGCCGATCACCGCGCCATTGAGCAGGCCTTGCGGGCTGCGGTAGGTGGCGTTAATCGCCTCGGTATCGGTCAGGATGGTGAATATCATCTCGCTGCGCGTGGCCAGCGCCGCAGGCGTGGCGGCAACGTGCGCTCCGGCATCCGTCAGCGGTTTGCACTTGGCTGCGGTGCGATTCCATACCGTTACCTCGTGCCCTAACGTGAGCAGCCTGCCCGCCATCGCCGCGCCCATGCGCCCCATGCCCGCAATACCCATTTTCAAGTTAACTCCTTCGCCCGTCACGACAGGGCCATTTGTGTGAATTCACCAGCGGAAATGCTAGCACGCGCCTTGCGCGTCGCCCCCAATGCGCAGGCGAATTTCGTAACTCGTTGAGTTTTTGATATAATTGCCCACTGGGCGCCCGTAGCTCAGTTGGATAGAGTACCTGGCTACGAACCAGGGGGTCGTGGGTTCAAATCCTGCCGGGCGCGCCATAAAATCAAGGACTTAGGCCACTTTTCGGAGTGGCCTTTTTCTTTACTGCAAGACTTTGCAAGACTTTTTTCATGCAGCGACCCTCAGCAGCGTAATCGCAGGCGTGGCTAGGCTGCGATCGATCCTGTTAACGGCGTTGATCAGCTCCCCAAGTTCTGCGGTGCTGTATTGCGTGGTGATGTCGCCGTTTTTGTGCCCGAGCAATACCTTGCGCGTTTCCTCGCCCACACCGGCAGCCCGCAACCTGCGGCCAAAAGTGTGTTTGATATCATGCACCCGCACGTGCTCGAACCCCCAGTTTGCCGGCCGGCCGAACTTCTCCGCATAGCGGGCTGCCGAGCGTTTGCGCGCTTTTTGCCATGCGGTGTTGTTCATGCACTGTACTGGCTTGCCTTTCCAGACAAAAACGTGTTCCGGGTGAATACCCCGTTGCGCGTTGATGACCGATGTGGCGACCTGGTTTAACACGATCAATCGATCCTCCTCGTTCTTTACATGCCCCGCCGGAATGATGAAAACAGATGTTTTCAGTTCCGGTACTGCGATTTCCCAACTCCACTTCAGTTTGCAAACCTCATCCTCGCGGGTGCCGGTGTTGACCTTAAACAATGCCATGGCACGGTTCGGGGCAGCCGGCAATTCCGCAAACAACATATCCTGCTCTTCCCACGATAGCGGATAAGCTCTGCGAGCCTTAAGTTTTGCTTCCTTGGTGTCTACACTGATGAGCGGTGCTGTTTCCAGCCACGTCATTCCGTTTGGGTGACGGAACTTCCGTGCGCAAAGATTCAATATTCGCCGCACCAGTTCAAGCGACCTGTTAACCGTCGTAAGCGTCACCTCATCTACCTTGAGTCGGTGAAGCTTGAACGGTTGCAGGGTCTCGTCGTAGACCTGATCGATCGCCTTCTCACCGATCCACGGATCCAGTAGTTCCACGTGCCACGCTGCATCATTGATGCTGCGCAGCCGCTCCCGGTTTTCCGTCAGGTAGCGCAGTGCGGCTTCTCGGAAAGCAACGCGAGGACGCGATCCACGTTCCTTTGCGAGCCGGATACGTTGGACTTTGTCCGCGAGCCATGCTTCCGCTTGCTCCTGACTGACAGTTCCGAGACGGGCGTAGACGCTTTCTCCGTCGACCTGCTTGTTGACGATCTTGTTTCCATCGGCATCGCTGGTGATGCCACTCGTTCGGGTTTGGCCCATACTTTGGTATCTCCTTTCTCTACGACGGGCCGCCCATCGCCGATGAAATCTTCGCGCACGGCGGGGCCGGGGTCAAGTGCATTGCCGAGTAATTCCTGTTCAAGCCTGGCGGCCCGCGTATCCAAGTCTTCCCGCCGGATGGCACGTGCCTGTTTAGAGAGTTTCATAATTGGGCAATAGGGGCGTACGTGCAGGTTGAACCAGCGCCGATCCACACCCAGGTAATGGTGGGCATCGGACAAGCGTATCCAGCGTCCCCAAGAGAATTCGTGCCGGCTCAACATGGGCTGATTTCACGTAACCAGGCAGCGGTTGTGCGACGGGCGAACTCCACGCAGAACTTGAGCCGTGTTGATGAACATGCGTTTGTGAATCGTTCGGGCATGCACGAATTTTCTCGCGAAAATTCACCCTCGGGCGTACAGAACCCCCCTCAAAAATGTGGGGGTTGCCCGGGATTTGGCATTTATTTTTGTGCCGATCGAGAAAATCTGCGTTCTGCTGCCGACCTGGCCTGCGTGGCAAGGCGCCGATGGGTGGCTTTCATGACGCATAGCGGGCAGCTTTGCGGGCTGCCCTGATGCTTGGCCAGCACCGGATATTTGATGAGGCAGGTCGGACACTGTTTACGCAGCAGCGCGGCGCCGGCATTAGTCTTCCTGTTCGCGGTCCAGTTTGCCGAGCCAGTGCTCGGCGATGCTGCGGTTCAGTTCAAAGAGTTCATCCATGATGGCGGGGTGAAATCAGGCTGATTAGAAATTGGGTGAAGAGGACGGGTTTGCTTTGCGGCTACGAATCATCGGTGCTGATCGTTGGTGCAGGCGAGGGTGCTGGGGTATTTACTGGAAGCGCTGCTTTTGTAAAAAACTGAAGTGTGGTAATTATTATTGTATAAGAGGCATTATTCAACAGATAATAATTTAAATGTGTTGTATAATGTCATCCTGTTTCCTGATTAGCAATGAACGTCAGCCAACCGAAGCAAGTGCAGGGGCTGGGGTGTTGTAGCGGCGGCAGCGACCAAGAGACGCTGGTGGAGCGTGCGCAGGTCGAACCGCCGGTTGAAGCGATAGCAGAACGCGGCGAGGTAGCGTGC
>CAMBGJ010000325.1 GCA_945865805.1 Bordetella parapertussis | reverse complement strand
CAACCGCCGCATCAAGCTGCTGACGCCCGACGGCAAACTGCTGGGCATGTGGACGGGCATGGGCGGCCCCAACGATATTTCGCTGGGCAAGGATGGCATTTTCTACATCGCCGAGCAGGAGTACGACGACAAGCCCGCCTACATCTGCCTGCGCGACAACCAGGGCAATGTGCTCACGCGGCTCGAAACACGCCACGTGCATGGCGTGGGGGTCGATTCACGTGGCGATATTTATGCCGGCCTCACCGTGGATCAGAGCGTGGATAAATTTGTGCGGGTGCGGTAAGCCTGCGGAGCGACAGTAGAAATTCTGACTTGATTCCTCAGGCAATGTCAGACCACTCCCGGGAAATTTAAATGCGTCAAAGCGATGCCCTGCGGAGATACATACCGATGCAATTGATCGTGGCGCTGATTGCCAACGACGGCTTAAGCCGATGAACGGACCGAAAGCATCGTCTGCTGTTCGGCCTTAGCCGCCGGTGGCACTTCGATCCGTCAGCGTCTGCAATGCGTTGGATTGCGGTCAGTCCGACGCTGCCGGGCCAAAATCAGGAATTTTGGTCCGAGCGTCGGCTTCGCAAAACGATGATCGGCGGCTAACGACCCGTTGCTGCCGTTCGATTTTCTCCATACCGGCCGTTCGTCAGGCAGAGCCGGATTTCGCTCCGAAAGTTTGCGCCAGCCGCGCGATCACGATGCTCAGTTCCTCCACTGCGGTGGCTTTGAAGATCACTTCCTGCACCCCTGCGGCGGCGGCTTGCGACTGCAAGGCCTCATCGATGAAACCCGAGGCGACCACCACCGGCAGGTCGGCGCGGATCGCCTTCACCTCGCGCGCCACATCAAGTCCCGACATGCCCGGCATGTTGTAGTCGGTCACCACCAGATCGAACGATGCCGGGTCGGCTCTCAACTCCGCGAGTGCCTCGCGCTGGTTAATGTAACTGCTCACGCGATAGCCGCTGCGTTCTAGGAGCCGCGTGACAAGTTCCACCAGCGCCTCGTCATCATCGAGGTAGAAGATGTGATGGCCGCCGTCGAGTGTCAATGTCGGCGTGGCGGGCGCGGCGCTGGCCATTGTGGTCGTCGCACTTTCGTCTGCCGGCGCTGCCGGCAGGTAGAGCGTAAAGGTCGTGCCTTTGCCGGGAGTGCTGTCAACCGTGATGACGCCTTCGTGGGCCTGCACGATGCCATACACGACTGACAGACCGAGCCCGGTGCCTTCGCCCACCGGCTTGGTGGTGAAGAACGGCTCGAAAATCTTCGCGACCGTTGCCGCGTCCATGCCCGACCCCGTGTCGCTTACCGTGAGGCGCACCGTGCGCCCCAGATGCCGCTCATGCAATGCGCTTAATCGCACATCCGTGTTTGCCAATGCCGCATCAAGCAGCACCGTATCGAGGCGAATCTCAATGCGCCCGTTGCCCGGCATGGCGTGCGTCGCATTGGTGGCGAGATTCATCACGATCTGCTCAAACTGGGTGGCGTCAGCCAGCACGGCTGGCACATCGGCGTCGCAGTGAACGGCGAAGCCTATGCGCGGCGGAATCATCGCGCGCAGCAGGCGCACCGATTCGTCGATCACCGGCGCGAGCTTTATGACTTTGCGTTCAGTTGCTTGACGGCGGCTGAACGAGAGAATCTGCCGCACGAGGTCGCGCGCGCGAGTGCCGGCCTTGCGAATTTCTTCGATGCTCTGCTGCGTCGCGCGCGGATCGCTGGTCGCGTCCTGGCGCGCGAGTTCGGCATTGCCGAGTATGGTGGCGATGATGTTGTTGAAGTCGTGGGCAATGCCGCCGGCCAGGGTGCCGATGGCCTGCATCTTCTGGGATTCGCGAAGTTGCGCTTCGAGGGAGGCGTGGGCGGCCTCGGCTTGTTTGCGGGCGGTGATGTCGCGGTTGATTTCAAGGATTCTGATCGGTTGACCGTGTTCGTCACGTTGCAGCACCTGTCGGCTGGTGACGATGATCTGTTCCCCGCTGCGCCGCGTGTGAGTGAGTTCGCCCTCCCACATATTTTCCCTGAACAGTGCCTGATCTACCGTTTCAAGAGATACAGGGAAAACAGTGTGTAGGAAATCATGAGTCACATTGCCGAATGCCTCGACATTCGTCCAGCCGTATGTTTGCTCCGCGCCGCGGTTCCAAAACACAACCTCACTCTCTAGGTTGCGTACGATGATCGCATCGTTTGCCAGATCGAAGAGCACAGCTTGATTGCGCAATTTGTCTTCCGCCTGCTTGCGCGCGGTGATGTCCTGCAGGATGATGGAAGCGCCGACAACGTTCCCGGCGCTGTCCCTGAGGGGAGATTGGCTGCTGAGGACGGGAATCACCCGGCCATCCTTGCTCAAACGATCGGTCTCGCGCGTAACCATCGAGCCGCCAAGCAACGCCTCGGTATTTTGTGCGCGGTTGGACGCTCTGTC
Organism: Bordetella parapertussis; assembly: GCA_945865805.1. Taxonomy (GTDB): domain Bacteria; phylum Pseudomonadota; class Gammaproteobacteria; order Burkholderiales; family SG8-41; genus UBA5216. Next base: position 3,553 of record CAMBGJ010000325.1, on the reverse strand, counting down.
ACCCGGTATAAGAAAGTCGGACGACTTGCCGATAGCTTCGGCGGCGCTGTAGCCGAGCATCTTTTCCGCGCCGGCGTTCCACGTGAGTATGGTGCCGTCGAAGGTGCGGCTGTAAATGGCATCGTTCGAGTTCTCGACGATAGAGGCAAGCTTGATGCGATCTGACTCGCTGCTCAATAACCGATACAACAGTCCAATCAGCAACCCCAGTAGCAACAGCGTGGACAGTCCAGTCACCAGCGAGCGGGTGCGCCAGGCTGCAAGCACCTCGTTGTGCGCCACGCCCACTGAAATGAAGAACGGGTAGGCAGTAAGCGCGTGGTAGCTGTAAATGCGCACCTGGCCATCGGTGGCGGAGGTAAGCGAGAGGGTAGTCTGCCTGAGGCCGCCGGCTAACGCCGCGCGTGTCGGACTGTTTGGCGGCAACGGCACATTGAGCTTGCCCTCAACCGCCGGCCAGCGCAGCACCTGGGTGAAATCGTCACTGCGGTAGATGGCGACGTTGCCCTGGGCGCCAACATCCAGCGCCTGAAACAATTTCTGGAAGTGTTCGAGTTCAATCACGAACGCGACTAAACCGCGAAATGCGCCCTGCCCGTCGCGCAACGCTCTGGCGAACAAAACAGAGGGCCGGTTCGTGTTACGCACAACGATAACCTCTGTAAACACGCTGTCGATGGCGGGTTGTCGCGCAATGCACGGAAGTGTGGGCGATCGTGAACATTAATCGGGCGCAGCGGATTATCATAGGAGCTGTACAGCGTGTCGCCGTTGACATCGAAGATCGACAAACCCGCCACTTCCGGGAAATTAATCAGACTGTTTTTCAACGAGGCGTCCAGGTGGGCGTTAGCGGATACCGCATCCTTGCTCAGCGCCGCAAGCGGGGTGGTGCGCACCAGTTGCTGCAATTCGGCATCGGCACGGCGCAGCGTGGCCTCCAGCCGCGCTTCCAGTATCTCGGCATAGTCCTTGGTTCTGGTTTCGGCGTCTTTGATGGCGTCGCGATAGCCCGACCATATCAGGTAAGTCATCAGCGCCAGCATGGTGAGCATGCCCACGCCCAGCGCAATGGCCAGTTTGCGGCGATTGTTCATTCTCCCTCCCCAGTGAGGCATACATTATGCCAAATCACGCCAATGGTGGTAGGTGAGCGAGTTTTCTGGCGGCGGGCGGTTGCGCAGCGTCGATTAATCGGCAAAACGAAACGTAACAGCCACCGTCTGGAATTGGCCGGGTACTGAAGTAGATATTTCGTCCGGATAGCGGACTGTGGCGAAAATAGGCAAAACCGCGTCCGGCCGCTTTCTGGCATTATACGGGCTGACGCTTGACGGCCATTATGCAAACTTCCCAGTTATGAAAACTCATTGATCCAGTAGCCGCGACCTTCAGTCGTGGCGTTGGCAGTCGATAGCATTGAAAAGTACACTTAATTTCCGTCCTTGCGGTATCGTCAGCGTGCCCACCACCACGTCAAATATTACGCGTCACAACCCATCAATCGGGGGTGATTGCTCAGCGATTTCAAATCCAAGGTGCAATATTCGAATCTCTGAAGAACCTGAAATTATGAAAACCTCGCGAGCGCGTTGGATACACTCCCTACGACGTAATTCACGCGCTCGCCAGTGCCCAAGTTGCCATAACTGGGAAGTTCTCATAATGGCCGTTATGAAAACGTTTTCATAACGGCCAAGAGCGGTCTTACCATAGTCAAAATTCAGTGCCAGCAAGCTGACGTTCGACATCGACATCGACATTGATCAGTGCGTGTGGTTGACCGCTTGGGCTGTGCGAGGATACATTGCGATTTTTGCAAAAAGGGCGTTTAAAAACCTATTCCCCCCTGGGGATATTGTGCCGATTGTGTTGGCGCTGATTGAATATTGACCCACCCTGCCTTACCCCTCAAGGAGGAGCCATGAGCAAGCCTCGCGTCAATCGCAAGCGTCTGCACAGGATGGCATGTGCCGCGCTGGCACTGCTTGCCGCAAGCAGCGTTGTTTCAGCCCAAACCTACCCGTCCAAGCAAATCGAATTCGTGGTGCAAACGTCCCCCGGCAGCGGCACCGACGTGTTCGGGCGCGGTGTCACCGACATGCTGGTGCGCGAGAAGCTCATCACGCAGTCGATCGTGGTCAATAACCGCGTCGGCGGTGCTGGGGGTGTGGCGTACAACTACATCAAGAGCAAGCGCGGCGATCCGTATGTCGTTTTGTGCACGGCCACTAACGGCGTATTGCTCGCTGCTGCGCGCCCCGAGCTCAATCTCGGTCTGGAGAATTACACCTTCCTTTCTTTCATGGCGCACGACCCGCAGGTGATCGCGGTGCATAGTGACTTGAAGGTCAAAACCTTCAAGGACCTTCTCGACGCGGGCAAACGCGAGCCAAATACCCTCAGCATGGCGATGTCTTCCACGCTGGGCGTGGGACGGCAACTGCTGTATCTGATGGATAAGGAAGCCGGCGCAAAATTCAAGCTGGTGGTGTTCAAGGGCGGCGGCGAAGCGACCACCGCGGCGGCCGGCGGGCATGTGAGTTTTACCGCCGAGAACCTGAGCGAAATGGCCGGCCACGTGCAGGGGGGGAAACTGCGCGTGATTGCGGTAACGGGCGAAAAGCGCATGCCCGCATTGCCCGATACACCGACACTGGTGGAACTCGGTCATCCCTCGATGGTGCTGACCACCGGGCGCGGCTTTTCCATGCCCGCGGCCGTGCCGAAGGAAGCCGCGGCCACCATGGAAGCGATCCTGCGCAAGCTGCATCAAACCAAAGCGTGGAAAGAATTCGCTGCACGCAATATGTACGAAGAAAAGTACCTCACCAGCGCCGAACTCACGGATTACATGCAAAAGCGGCTGGTCGAGCAGCGCGAGTTTTTGGCGGCGATAGGGACGCTCAAAAACCCGTGAGCAAGGTGAAGGTCTCGTAGCCTGGAAGGAGCGGAGCGTATTCCGGGGAGCAACGGCAACATCGCGCAATGCATTAGCAAGGAGCAAACATTAAGGCAGATTAGTAGCGGGATCTCGCACGGGTAGCAGCTTGCGCGGGAGTGGCGGCTATGTAGAAAGCTGGGCGTCCGCAGTGGGTCGTGTGCTGACCGACACCGCATATGAAAGCGGCCGGTCAGGTGATCCAACCCGCCAACGTCAGCATCCTGTGCGACACCGGTCACTTGCCTGGAGCAACGCCACCGTCAGCAATGGCCGAGAAACAGTCGTGCGTGCGGGTGTTTTCAGCCGGCGGCTCATGGCCGGGCGTGTGAGTCCGCCGTTGCATCCCGAAGAACTGCAATAGTTGCATCACTGTTGTTCGCCGGAACCGACTGGGGTGACGCCTGGGTGTCGGGACTTCGCATTCACATTCCCCGACCAAGCATTCCCTGCAAGATTAAAGGTAAGCGTCCGGGAATCCCGTATTGACGCCGAGCTGCGCGATGAAGATTGCTGATTTTCGACCAGAGATGAGTCGAAGGCAGGTCGAAGTCAGGCCGCCCTGGGTTTCCAGTTAAACGGCAGCAGCTCAGTGAGGCGGTCAACGCGATG
>CAMBGJ010000324.1 GCA_945865805.1 Bordetella parapertussis | reverse complement strand
CCGGAATCGAAGCAAATCGCAGTTGTTCTGGCGTAGAATCCATGGTGGGCAAAGACCTGTTCGTGTTGACGAATGTGTTTCTCAATAACTCACATTGTACCAATCACTTACAGTGTTCTTTGCCCTTTTTATGCAAAATTCAGGCTAAGTATCGCCTATGGGGAGCGGACGGCCGAATTGAAATCGACCCGTATCGGCAGAGGCTGACATTCTGAAGGTGCGCCCGCTGCGCCGGGGCAACCACAGGTTACCGCCACAGACCATTCGACCCGGTAAGCCTTCCCGTAAACGCAGGCGAGCGGCTTACGCATAAATTCATGACTCGCCATATATACCAAGAATATACTAGAATTCTAACCGTAAGCTGTATGTCCATCGCGCCGTTCTCTCGCGGGTGGATTTGGCGTCCAGTGAGAGAAAAGCGTAGCGGAGGTGTTGCCATTTCATCCCAAAAATCCATCGAACTCATACTGGCGCGCCAGTTAGCGAGTTGTCTGGCCATGCCGGTTGGCATTGTGGATGCCGAAGGTACGCTGGTGTATTACAACGAACAGGCCGAGCAGATACTAAGCCAGCGGTTTGACGAAACCGGCGACATGAAAGCCAGCGAGTGGACGACATTTTTCGCGGTCGAGGATATCGATCGTAAACCTGTCCCTGTTGAGTCCTGGCCTCTGGTTTTGGCGTATAAAGAACAGCACGCGGTGTCGCAGATTGTTTGGTTGCGCTGTCGCGATGATGCGTGGCGCAATATTTCATTTACCGCGTTTCCGTTGATCGGCCAGCATGGCCGCTTTGAAGGTGCCATGACAATTTTTTGGGAAGTGTGAGATGCGCGTAACGCTGCGCGGTACACGAGGCTCGCTGTCCTCGCCGGGGCCGGATACCGTCCGCTACGGCGGCAACACCTCCTGCGTCGAAGTGATTGGCGACGAAGGCACCGCGCTGGTGCTGGACGCCGGCACGGGCATACGTCAGTTAAGTGGTTTGCTGCCGCGCAACCTGAAGCGCGTCGATATCCTGCTGACGCATTTGCACATGGATCATATTCAGGGTTTGGGATTTTTTGGCCCGCTACACAATCCGGCGATGGAAGTGCATATCTGGGGCCCGGCAAGCACCACGCAAAATCTGCATGCGCGTCTGAAGCGTTATATGTCGCCGCCGTTGTTTCCCGTGCGAGTGACCGATCTTGCCTGCAAACCGATCTTCCATGAAGTGCCGTGCGATGACGTGGACATTGGTGAATTCCGTGTCGCAACGGCGCTGGTCTGTCATCCGGGCCCGACGGTGGGATACCGTGTGACATCGCCAAAGGGCCGCGTGCTGACGTATCTGCCAGATCACGAGCCCGCGCTCGGCGTGCTGCGATTTCCGTCGTTGCCGCGGCAGTGGACCTCCGGCGCGATACTCGCTGAAAATTCGGATTTGCTGATCCACGACAGTCAGTACACCAATGCCGAATACGCCACGCGCTTCGGCTGGGGCCACAGCACGGTAGAACATGTGTTGGAGTTTGCCAAGCTCGCCGAGGTGCGCAAGCTGGTGCCGTTTCACCATGATCCCGAGCATAGCGACGTGATCCTGGACCAGATGTTTGACGAAGCCATACAAAAAGCCAATCCGCCGTATCAGGTGATCCCCGGCTTCGAAGGCGCGACGTTTGAAGTTTAAGCGTGTCATAAGAAAATGTTTTAAAACAATAAGTTACGAAAAAACCTCAACGAATGTTGAGCCTTAAGTTTTTGCTTTGTCTGGAATTGAAATGATTGTTTATGATCTGGAGTGCGAGCACAGTCACCGTTTCGAAGGCTGGTTCGGTTCGGCAGGCGATTTCGATACGCAGCTCGCGGGCAAACTATTGAGTTGCCCGCTGTGCGCCAGCGGTAACGTGGTGCGTCGCCCGAGCGCGTCTTACGTAAATACCGGTGCGGTTGAAACGCCACCGCGCGCCAAACAAAAATCCGAGCAAGTGAGCGTGCCGCAGCAATACGCCAATGTGTCGCCGGAAATGGTTGCCAAAATTATCGAACACATCTTCAAGAACACGGAAGATGTGGGCACCAAATTCCCCGAAGAAGCACGCAAAATTTATTATAACGAAGCGCCAGAGCGCCACATACGCGGCACCGCTACCAAGCGCGATGTCGAGTCGTTACGCGAAGAAGGCATCGAAGTCGTATCGCTGCCCGTGCCGCCGCAGCTCACGTCAAAAACGCACTGAAGTCGCGCACTGAAGTCGTTAAAGCGCCCGTTCCGGGTTAGCATCCCGGCGGCAAAGGGGTGCGCTCAATGCCGGGCGCGCAACGCTCCACGTTCGACGCTTCACGTTTCACTTCCAACGCCCGGCTCATTGCAGCCGGTTTAAAAAGGCCCATCATGAATCAACCCGGAACCACCCTACCCACGCTCACCGAAAAACTGCTGGCGATCAAAGAAGGCCACATCGGCTGGATCATTTTCAACAATCCCGACAAACACAATGCCGTGTCGATGGAAATGTGGCAGTCGGTGCCGATGGCGTTCGACGCGTTTAACAAAGACCCCGATGTGCGCGTGATCATACTCAAGGGTGCGGGGGAAAAAGCCTTTGTTTCCGGCGCGGATATTTCGCAGTTCAAGGAACGCCGTTCCAGCGCCGAGGGCATCGCTGAATACAACGCGACTGCCGACAAAGCCGCCGAAGCTATCCGCAATTGCCCCAAGCCCACGATCGCCATGGTGCGCGGTTACTGCATCGGCGGGGGCGCGGCGACCGCCACCAACTGCGATATCCGTATCGTTGCCGACGACGCCAAATTCGGCGTGCCCGCCGGCAAGTTGGGCTTGGGCTACCGCTATCCCGGCGTGAAACGCCTGACCGATCTGGTGGGGCCGCATTTCACCGCAGAGATTTTCTTCACCGCGCGCCAGTTCAACGCTCAGGAAGCGCTGATGATGGGCCTGGTCAACCGCGTAGAGCCGGTGGCCGAGCTCGAAACCACGGTGCGCGAATACGCCGATAACATCGGGCGCAACGCGCCGCTCACGCTGGCCGCCATCAAACGTTCGCTGCAGGAATACGCCAAGGACGACAACGCGCGCGACCTCGCGGCTTGCGACAAAATGGTCAATGATTGTTTTGCCTCCGATGACTACAAGGAAGGCCAGACGGCCTTCATGGAAAAGCGCAAGCCCGTTTTTAAAGGGCGATAAATAGTTATTAAAATCAAATAGTTACAATTTTTTTTCGGATAAAAACTCGCGCACGGTTTAGCCTGCGCGAATTTTTTTTGGCGTTTACGTGATAGTGAAAACTACCCGAGCTGCAGCGTCGCCCACCGATCGTGTGGAAGTCGTCGGTAGTCTGCCGCACGAACTGAGCAAGCATTGAGACCGGATGATTTTTGCAAATCCAGCATTCTTTCGACAGACATTATGCTGCGCCTGAGGTTGCGATAATTTGCCGCGGGTTCCACGGTTCATCCGCCTTAATCCCCATGACATGACCGGCGCCAGCATTGAGTAAGCTCATCGACAACCTGAAGCAGGCCGAGCGTGCGCGCAGGGCATTGTCCGATGGCGCAGCCGAATCGGAAGCCGCGACGGCTTTGCGGAAAGTCATCACTCGCGGACCACCGCCCCGGTTGACTGCAACGCCCGATGCGCAGGCTACGGCTGAAAGCCAGCGGCTGGCCGCCGAAAGGCTGGCGGCGGAAGAATCTGCCGCAGGTCTTGCGGCACAACAAGCGCAGGACGAAGCCGATGCGTTGGCACGTGTCAGGGAACGTTTGTCACTGGAGCAGAAGGCGCTGGCTCGCTCGCGCGAGGGGGCCGATACGCAGGCGGGCATGTTGAATGCCGCACGGGTGGCCGCGGCAAGCGCACGAAAACCCGCTGCGATGGCACCGCTGAATCGCGTGGCTGCTGGCGTGCTTGTCGTCGTCGTGGCTGCGGGCGGATATTGGATCGCACGGCAATCGCCACAGTCGGCGGACACGTCTTTACAGGCGGCTGCATCCGTGACGCTACGCATGGATAGCGAATGGAATGGTTTGGGTGCGTCGGCGGTACCGCCCCAGCGCGGCTACGCAGCGCTAACAGGTACCGCTTCGGGTGTACAATACGCGGCTTGACGCGATCCGCAGCGATAATATGTAACTATTTGTTTTTATCGACTTTTTTATCCGACGCTACAAGAGGCCCCAGCGCCTTCCACACTGTGTCCAGCATCACTGGCTGGGCGCGTGATTCCGGGTGAATGCCGTCAGCCTGAAACCAGGCGGGCTGGTCAGCGAAGCCTTCCAGGAGAAACGGCACCAGCGGCAGTTTGTCGCGTTGGGCGAGTTCCAGAAAAACCGCGTGGAACTTACTGGTGTAGGCGGTGCCGTAGTTGGGCGGTATGCGCATGCCGACCAACAGCACTTGCGTATTCGCCTTGCGGCACGCCTGAATCATGGCGTGCAGATTGCTGCGCATGGTTTCAGTGCTTTGCCCGCGCAGGCCATCGTTGGCACCGAGCGCGAGCACGACGATGGCGGGTTTGTGCTGGGTCAGCGCGGCGTTGATGCGCTTTAGCCCGCCGAGTGTGGTTTCACCGGAGATGCTGGCGTTGGCTACCGTATAATCAATGCGTTGCTGCTTGAGACGCGCGCTGAGCAGGCTTACCCAGGCCTTGTCCTGCGGCAGGCCATAACCAGCGGACAGGCTGTCACCAAAAACAAGGATTATGCGCGGCGAGGCCGCCTGCGCGCTCAGGGTAAAAACGGCAAAAACCATCATACTCACCAACAACAAGACACCCCGCAACATGCCTGGCTCTCCCGCGAATGATCGCACGCCTCCGAATGAAATCCTGATTGAAGTCAGCGCGCTCGGCAAGGAGGTTACCACCGGCAGCACGGCATTGACCATTCTGGATGGCGTGAGTTTCAACGTCGCTGCCGGCGAGGCGGTGGCGGTGGTAGGTGTTTCCGGCTCGGGCAAATCGACCTTGCTGGCGTTGATGGCGGGGCTGGATACGCCGAGTACCGGTAGCGTGTCCATTGCAGGGCAACAACTGTTCGCGTTGAGCGAGGATGGCCGCGCGGCGCTGCGTGGGCGCATGATGGGTTTCGTGTTTCAGTCGTTTCAGTTGCTGGCGTCGATGACGGCGCTGGAAAACGTGATGGTGCCGCTGGAACTCGCGGGTGCCGCCAATGGCAAGGCTGCGGCCACCGCGTTGTTGCAACGCGTGGGGCTGGGCGAGCGGCTGCATCATTACCCCAAGCAATTGTCAGGCGGCGAGCAGCAGCGTGTGGCGATCGCACGTGCGTTCGTCACTTCGCCGGCGATCCTGCTGGCGGACGAGCCCACCGGCAATCTCGATGCCGCCAACGGCGCGCAAGTGATCGATCTGATGTTTGAGTTGAACCGCGAGCGCAACGCCACGTTGGTACTCGTAACACACGACGAAACCCTGTCGGCACGCTGCGGGCGCGTAATTCGCCTCGCGGGCGGCAGGATGCAAGCATGAAAATGCTGCATGAACTGGGCATGGCGCTGCGGTTGCTCCTGCGCGATTTGCGCGCCGGCGAACTGACGCTGATCGCCGTTGCCGTGATCATCGCGGTGGCCGGCATGACCACGGTCGGGTTTTTCACCGACCGCGTGCAACTGGCGTTGAACCGGCAGGCGAATCAATTGCTCGGCGCTGATCTGGTGGTGTCCAACGACCGTGCCTTGCCGGCGACCATGGTCGATGAGGCGCGGCGACGCCAGCTTAACGTGACGCAGATGCTGCGCTTTCCCAGCATGGCCATGAGCGACGGCAAAAATGTTTTGGCGGATATCAAAGTCGTGGCGACGGGTTACCCGCTGCGCGGCGAAGTGCGCATCGCCGACAAACTGTATGGCGAAGACCGCCGCGCGACTGGGATTCCGGCCCCTGGCACAGTGTGGGTGGACGAACGCATCCTGTCGCAGCTCGGTATCTCGGTCAACGAAAAAATATCCGTAGGAAACAATAACTTATCTATTTCTGCCGTGATGACGCAGG
>CAMBGJ010000323.1 GCA_945865805.1 Bordetella parapertussis | reverse complement strand
CCCGGAATCGAAGCAAATCGCAGTTGTTCTGGCGTAGAATCCATGGTGGGCAAAGACCTGTTCGTGTTGACGAATGTGTTTCTCAATAACTCACATTGTACCAATCACTTACAGTGTTCTTTGCCCTTTTTATGCAAAATTCAGGTTAGTTAGCACACCCTGGTTAGCGCGCTGCGCGCGGCTATCCCACGACGCCGATATTCCACGGCACAAACTCATGATCCCCCAGCCCCAGCAATTCGCTCTTGGTCTGCTCGCCGGAGGCGGTGCGCAGCATCAATTCAAAAATCTTCTGCCCCATCTCACGCAGGCTCGAGGTGCCGTCAAGAATTTCGCCGCAGTTGATGTCCATGTCTTCTTCTAACTTGCGGAACATGGGTGTGTTGGTGGCGAGTTTGATCGATGGCACGGGCTTGGCGCCGAACATCGAGCCGCGGCCGGTGGTGAACATGATCATGTTGGCGCCGCCCGCGATTTGCCCGGTGGCGGAGCACGGGTCGAAGCCCGGCGTGTCCATGAACACGAAACCGTTTTGCGTCACTGGCTCGGCGTAACGGTAGACTTCCATCAGCGGGCCGGTGCCGCCTTTCATTGAAGAACCCAGCGATTTTTCGAGGATATTCGCCAGCCCGCCGTGCTGATTGCCGGGACTAACTACGCCGTTGATCTGTGTATCGCGGCCCACGGTGTAGACATCTTTCCACCAGCGGATGCGTTCGATGAGTTTTCGCCGACTTCTCGGTTGCGCGCGCGGCGGGTGAGGGTGTGTTCGACGCCGTAGATTTCCGGCGTCTCGGACAATATCGCCGTGCCGCCGTGCTGACAAAGCACATCCATCGCCGCGCCCAGCGCGGGGTTGGCGGTGATGGATGAAAAGCCATCCGAGCCGCCGCATTGCAGGCCGATCATCAAGTGGCTTGCCGACACGCGCGTGCGTTTCACTTTGTTGGCTTCGGGCAGCATTTCTTTGACTGCCGCGATGCCGGCTTCGATGGTTTTGCGTGTGCCGCCGGTGTCCTCCATGGTGAACAAGTGCAGGCGGTCGCTGGTGTCGAGCTTTTGCTCCTTCATCAAGCCCTTGATCTGATTGCGCTCGCAACCCAGGCCCACGATCATCGATCCGGCGAGATTGGCGTGGCGCGCGTAGCCCGCCATGGTGCGTCGTAGCAGATCCATCGGCTCGCCGGTCATTTCCATGCCGCAGCCGGTGTCGTGCGAAAACGCAGCGACGCCGTCGATGTTGGGGTATTCGGCCAGCCGCTCGGGCGTGAAATATTTCGCGATTTTGTGTGCGACGGTGGCGGAGCAATTCACCGTGGACAAAATGCCGACAAAGTTGCGCGTGGCTACCTGCCCGTTGGCGCGCACGATGCCCATAAAGCTGGCGCGCTCGGCATCCGGCACCATCTGCACAGGCTTGAATTCCTCGGCGTAGGCGTAGTCGCGATCGAATTCACGGAACTGCATATTGTGTGCATGCACGTAGCCGCCCGCCGGAATGTCCACGGAGGCAAAGCCGATCACCACGTTGTATTTGAGGATCGGCTCACCGACCGCGATGGCGCGTGAGGCGACTTTGTGGCCGGCTTGTACCTGCCCGCGGCACGTGAGTCCGCCATCGAGTTTTGTGCCTAGCGCGAGGTCAATCCGCGCGATCACCACGTTGTCGGCGTCGTGCAGGCGGATGGTTTTACCGGTGACGGATTTTTCTTTGATTTCGATCATGGGTGGCTCATGCGTGGCTTTTGGGTGGAGTAAAAAAATCCCCCTGTCATTCCCGCGAAAGCAGGAACCCATAACACACGTGCCACTTGAATCTATGTATGGATTCCCGCTTTCGTGGGAATGACAGGGGTGGTGTTGATGTTGAGGGGAATATCGTAACTATTTGTTTTTAGTGACTATTTTGTAAATCGATCCAGCAGCCAATCCGCCACCGTATCGCACGCCAGCGTCAAATAATCGCGTTGGCAATGCTGCGCGCCACCCTCCGCCGCCGTGAACACCCGCATGGTTTTGTCCTTTGAAGCAATAGCCGCAAACAATTTGTCGGCATCGGCGCGCGACACTTGCGCATCTTCCTCGCCGTGCATCAACAAAAACGGCACCGTGACTTTGCCGGCGACATCGCCGCTTTTGAAACCTTCGAGCACCTTCAGCGCGTCGTCGTAGCTCTCCGTGCCAGTCGCCCACAGCAGGTGTTCGGCGGGCACCGGCAGTGCGGCTTCCTGAATCGCCTTCAGGCGCTTGACCCAGGTGGCGTGGTAATCCCAGATCGGCCCCCACGCGATGCAGGCGCTGAAGCGGCTATCCATCGCCGCACAGCGCGGCGCGTAGTAGCCGCCGAGACTCATGGCGAGGATGGCGATTTTTTTCATATCCACGTCGTCGCGTTTTTCTAGGTAATCGAGTGCTGCGGTGCCCGCGACGTCAAAGTCGTAACGCATGTGCATGCCGCGAAAACGGATCGCTTCGCCTTGTCCCGGCCCATCCACCAGCAGGCACGAGATGCCGCGCCGCACCAGGTCGGGCACGCCGCGCAGATACTGAATTTCTTTTTGCGTATCAAAGCCGCCGAAGCGCACCACGCACGGCGCACGCTGGGCGGTGGCATTTTCGGCATGAATGAAATACGCCGGGAAGGCGCCATGCTTCGACGGCAGTTCGACTACCTCGATCCGCGGGCGATCGGTCAGCGCGGCGAATTTACGAAAACACTCGAGCGACTTTTGATATGCCGCCATCGCGATATCGTCTTTCGGCTGGCGCGCGTGATCAGCGATCTGGTAATAAAAATTCGCACGCAGATAATTTTGTGCGGCGGTAAATTTGTGGCCTTTGGCCTCGGCGTCGCGTGCGGTTTGCAGGCGCAAATCCGCGCCCTTCACCCATTCGTCGAACCACGCTTCATCGTCGCCGACTTTGCTTTGTAGCCGCGCGCCGATACGCATGACTTCGGAAACTTCGCAGCCGCCAAACGGCGCGGTGGACAGCACCACCAGCATCTCCGCTGACCAGCGGTAGTTGCCGGGAAAATATTGAAAGTGTGAATCCGAGCGGGTTGCGGGTGCGTTCATGGCGGCGGGCTTTCGTCGTGAGAGAAGTAACGCTCATACTATAATAACCGTGTTACCCCGTCATCAGGACTGCACAACATGAGCATCATCAGCCCGTGGTATCAGCTAGGTTACGTCATCCCGCATCTGTATACCGATCAGGATGCCTATCAGTTTTACCGCGTCGCCCCCGAGGGCATGATGCTGGTGACCACGGGGCTCAATCTGCGTGAATACAGCCTTGCCGCCGTGGAAGAAAATCTCCCCACGCTGTGGGATCGCTTTGATTTGCTGGCCAAGAAAAAGGTGGATCGAATGTCGCTGTCCGGCGTGCCGGTGGCGTCCGCCCTGGGGCGCAAGCGCATGCTCGAAATTCTCGCCGAGGCCGAGCAGCGCACCGGCTTGCCGTGTGACACCGATCTGGAGGCGCATATCGCCACGCTGAAACATTTTGGTGCCAGCAAAATCGCGCTCGCCACCCGCTGGCCCGACGCGGTCAACAGCATGCTGACGCGTTATCTCGCCGAAGCCGGTATTGAAGTGCTGGCCTGCCGCGCACGTGCGCGTACGCTGGATCAAAATAAACACTCCATCGCGGGCGACGATCACGAACTCGCGCTGGAACTCGGTCGTCAGGTGATGCACGACGCGCCTGCGGCTCAGGCGCTGCTGATGCCCGGCGGCCTGTGGTTTGCCATCCACGCCGTACCGATGCTTGAAGCGGAATTTGGTAAGCCTGTGCTACTGAATATTTTGTCGACCACCTGGGCGGCGCTGCATGCGGCGGGGGGCAAGATGTTGCATCGGCCGGATGCTAAATGGGGCAAGGTGCTCGCGAGTCTGTGATACCGGAAAAGGTTGCGGCCATGCCGGAAACTTCTGCCCAGCCCGACGCCGAATTTCAGAGACTCGTACGTGAGCGCTACGCGGGCAATCCGCGAGCGATCGGTGCGCTCGGCGCGCGGCTGATGGTGGGCCGCGATTGCCCGTTGTCGCCGACCGATGGCCTGGAACTGCTGAACGAAGCCGCGCGGCAAAACGATGCGGAGGCCTGGGCGTGTCTCGCGGTGACGGCGGCAGCGGGCGTGGGGCGCGCGCAAAGTTGGGCCGAGGCGTTCGCGGCACTGGAAAAGGCGGCGAGTCTGAATCACGCGGCCGCTTTCCGGCAGCAGCAGTTGTTGAACACGCTGAGCGTGGCGGACGAGGCCAGCGCCGCAAGCTGGATTGGCCAATTTGACGCGCGCCTGCTACGCGAGGCCCCGCGCTTTGCCGCGCACAATGGTTTTTTGCCGCTCGCCTTGTGCGAGCACCTGATCGAACACGCCCGGCCGCGCCTTGCACGTGCACAGGTGTTCGACGCGGTGAGCGGCACGTTGAAGACAGACCCCATGCGCACCAACACCAACGCCGCCTATTCGGTGATCGATACCGACGTGGTGATGCAACTCGTGCGCGCGCGCATCGCGTGTGCGGCGGGCGTGGCGTTCGACGCGCTGGAACCAATGGAAGTGCTGCACTACAGCGGCGGTGAAATGTACAAGCCGCACATCGATTTTTTTCATCCTTCGCGTCCCGGCTACGCCGAGGAAATGCGCATTCGTGGCCAGCGTGTGAAAACCTGCCTCGTCTACCTCAATGCGGGTTACGAAGGCGGCGAAACCGATTTCCCCAAGCTCGGCATCCAGTTTCGCGGCGAGCCCGGCGAGGCACTGGTGTTTGACAATGTTGGCGCGGATGGCGCGGGCGATATGAACACTCTGCACACGGGCCTGGCCGTCACGCGCGGCGAAAAATGGCTGCTGTCGCAGTGGATACGCGAGAAGCGCCAGCCGATAGCGTAACACCGCAATACGACCTCCGAGGACCTCCGGCGCCGGTGTAAACTCCGCCTGACATCAAGGAGGGTCCCATGCCGGAATACATCCCCAGCCCCAGGGATTGGGTGCGCGAACAAGTCGAACTCTACGAACGCAGCGGCGGCACGCAAGGCACCACGCTGCGCGACACCGGCTTGCCGGTGATCATCGTCACCAACACCGGTAACAAAACCGGCGCGATTCGTAAAACGCCGCTGATGCGCGTGACAGACGGCACCAGTTACGTGCTGGTCGGCTCGCAAGGCGGCGCGCCGAAGCATCCGGTGTGGGTGTGCAACCTGCGCGCCAATCCGCTGGTGGAGATACGCGACCGTGCCATGGTGCGGTCCATGCGCGTGCGCGAGGTTGAGAACGACGCCGAGCGCGCGCGGCTGTGGGCGCTGGCAGTGGCGGCTTATCCACCTTATGCGGATTATCAGTTAAAAACCTCGCGGCGGATTCCGGTGTTTTTGGCGGAGGCGGTGGGGTAATGGCGGTCTCGCGGTCTCGGTAGAGTAACGACCTACAAGCGGCGCTTAAGATAGCGGTATCCATGCGAGCCGAAACATGCGGTGAAAATCGAAAATCACTTGCCCTGTCATTCCCGCTTTCGCGGGAATGACAGGGAGACTTTTTGAAACTGTGTAGATAGCGTGGATGCTCACTGCACGTTCGGATGAATTTTCACGACCGGAAATCCTGATACTTCCCCATAAACCCCCGATCAATCGAGTCCTTCCACCGCCAAACCCAATTGCCGTGAACCGCCAGCGGCCCCCACGAGGCAATGGCGTGCCGCTCGCCGGTGCTGATCAGCACCAGCGCACGTGGCTGGGGGGCAGGGCTTCTGCCATTTGACCATTGAGCACGGTGCGCAGATCTGGCGCGCGATTGGGCTAATTCAGCAGCGTATTGAACTCGTCTAGGCCTAATCCCGCCTGCCTGATGATCGCGCGCAGCGTACCCGTGGCCAATTCTTTGTGATCGGGCACCGTCAACCATCGTTAGGGCGCGATGCTTTGCCGCAGGATGATATGACTACCGGGCACCTCTAAAAATAGCTTAATTTCGAGGCACATTGTAAACGTTGGGCGGGTATGTACGTTGTAAGGTTAAATCACCGAGACGAAGCCAAAG
>CAMBGJ010000322.1 GCA_945865805.1 Bordetella parapertussis | reverse complement strand
CGCATAAAGTTGGCCAGAAAGGTGGTGCACGATGTGCGATCCGAAGCCAGATCGGCTTTCAGGTGCTTGATCCAGTTCTCTGCCTGCCCTCGGCCACAATACAATTCTTCATAAACACGAACCGGTTCCGGCGCCTCAAGCGAGGTCACCACAAAGCGCGGATTCTCGCCCAACCCCATAATTTCGGCCTTTTGCACCACGCGCAGCGGCTTGTGCCAAGAGGCAGCGGCGTAACGAAATTCTTCATATAGCCGCACCGCATCGGGCACCACGTCCTGTGTTTGCACCTCGGCCCACAACGCACACGCGCGCTGCATGGCCGGTTCAGCCAGCCGGTTGATGACTGCATTACTGGGCAAACCGAAGATAAACTCGGTGTACTCCATCTGGTCGATCATGGCCATCAATTCCGGGGCGCTGAAATGACCGTCGCCGCGCACCAAGATATGGGTATCCGGGAAGTGCTCGCGGATACGCTTCAATACGCGTTTGAGGATCATGGCGTTTTCCGCGCCCGTGGGCCGCTTGCCGGGCCGCAGTACCGCGGCCACCAGTGCACCAGACAACCCCTCAAAGACCATCAACGGCAAGTAACAAGTGCTTTGATAATGATGGTTGTAAAAAGCCAGTGGCTGTTGGCCGTAGGCGGCATCTTCTGAGTGGTCAATGTCGAGCACCAGGGCTTGCGGCGGGGTGGTGTAACTGGCTATGAATTGATCGACCAGGGCCTCGCTCAGACGATAGATATCCTTGGCTCTGACAGCGTGCTCGAAACGGGAGATGGTCGAACCCGAGGCGAGCGCCCCTTCCGTGTCATCGGTATCGAATGGCTTGCCTCCGACTCCCAGCCGAAACACCGGGTCATGGCGCAAGCTGTTGCAGTCGTTGCCATCCTCGTAGCCGGAGGCGATCTGGTAGATGCGTTGCTTGAGGATGTCGTGCAGGGTATGGGTGATGTAGCCGGGATGCCGGGTGTCGTCAATGGCCGCGCACACGCGCTCGGTGAGACCGATCTGGCGATCAACGCCCTTGAGTAGCAGCGGCCCCAGGTCCGATGATAAGCCGCCGCCGGCAAACTCCGCGCGGATGGTGCAGCCCAGAATCGAAGCAAATCGCAGTTGTTCTGGCGTAGAATCCATGGTGGGCAAAGACCTGTTCGTGTTGACGAATGTGTTTCTCAATAACTCACATTGTACCAATCACTTGCAGTGTTCTTTGCCCTTTTTATGCAAAATTCAGGTTAGTGGTAGTTGGTGTTTTTGACGCCACGCGCAAGTTGGCAGCATTCGGCTACTCCAAGCGTCTCGCGCTATATGTCGCGGGATACGTCGTAGTGAGTGGGCTAGTCGGAGGCTTTTACTTTTGGGTCTATCAAAAGGAAGTGCAACTTATTGCGGGAATGCAGCGCAGTCACACCCAGCTGCCTCAGGGCTGGGGGAAAGATCAACCTATCACGGCGGGTCGTGAGGGCAGCAAAGCCTATGCGACAGTGGCATTCAGAGGAGAAGGTGTGTTGCTAAAGCATCTCGATGCCGGTGGTAGTTGGGTGGAGTTTCGACCAACAGCGGAAGACATTGCGCAGCGAGACGCAGCGGTATCGGTAACAACGCGGTTGGCTGAGCAGTCGCAGATGTTCTGGCGTCTCGCTCTCGAATGGTGGTTGGGCTGCCTAATCGCGGCTGCCATTGGTTTTCTCGTTGGGCGTCGCGGGAAGGCGGCGGCTAACAGCGAGCGTAGGGTGCATTAACCGAAGGGCAATGCGCCATATGTGGGGCGTCGTGTAAGCGCGCGGGTGGGCAAAACGCAGCGTGCCCACCATCAACTCAACGTGCAAAACTACAGCGGCATCTCTACGCCAGCAAGCATCACGCAGCAATCGCATCCTCCGGCGGCCTGATCAAACTTTCCGCCGGTATACCCAGATGTTTGTGCAGTCGCCAGATCATTTTGAGCGACAGTGGCCGTTTGCGGTTCAGCACTTCGTATATACGGTTAGGAGCGCCGATCATCGGCACCAGGTCTTTGACGCTGAGGCCGCGTTGCTCCATGGCGAATTTGATGGCATCAACTGGGTCGGGCAAGTCGATGGGGTAGTGCTTGCGTTCCCATGCCTCCACCAATGTGACGAGCACATCAAGGCGCTCGCCTTGGGGTGTGTTGTGCTTGGCCATCATCAGGGATTCGATTTCCTTGAGGGCCGCGCGGTAGTCAGCTTTGGTCTTGATGGGTTTGATATTCATGGCGTGCCTTATTTAAAATGCGTTGCGCGTTGATGCGGCCATAAGCCTTGTGTGTGATGATGAAATGGCCGGACACAAAACTGCTTCCCTCTACGCGGCGCACTCCGCAGCACCTTACCCAAGGCCGCCTTCCAAAACCGCGCCTGCCCGGTTGCTGTAGCAGAAAATCATACCATCGCGCTAAGCGGCATGCGATCATCCGTGCGTGGAACCGACTGAACTCACTCGTATCATCAAGGAAATCGGCCGCGGCAAAAATGCCGCACGTGATTTGCATCGTGACGATGCGCAGGCGTTGTTCGCCGCCGTGCTCGCGGGCGAGGTGTCCGATCTGCCCTTGGGCGCGGTGCTGATGGCGTTGCGCATCAAGGGCGAATCGCTCGACGAGCTGGCGGGTTTTATCGATGCCTGCGAGGCGAGTTACCCGCACTTGACGGCACCGGCCGGCACGGTGCCGCTGGTGATTCCGGCGTACAACGGCGCGCGGCAGTTGCCGAATTTGACGCCGCTGCTGGCGCATCTCGTGGCGCGCGAGGGTGTGCCGGTGTTGGTGCAAGGCGTGTTGCGTGATGCGGGCCGAGTGACTACGCATGAAGTGCTGGCGGCGATGGGCATCGGCGCCTCCGCATCGATTGCCGAGGCGCAAACGCAGTTGCACACACGCCGATTGGCGTTCATCAGCATCGACAGACTGGCACCGGCGCTCGCGCGCGTGCTGTCGCTGCGGCGGCTGATGGGCGTGCGCAGTTCCGGCCACACGCTGGCCAAGATGTTGCAGCCCTTTAACGGCCCGGCGGTGCGGTTGGTGAGTGTTACGCATCCCGATTACGTGGTGCGCATGCGCGAGTTTTTTACCCTCGCTGATACGAATGGCGCAAACGCCCTGCTGCTGCGCGGAGCGGAGGGCGAGGCCGTGGCGCATCCCCGCCGCGAGCCAGCCATCGATTGGCTGGACGGCAAATCGGTTGAGACCTGGCGTGCGGACGCCGAAGATAATCCGCCATTGCCCGCATCGCGCGACGCGCTGGTGACAGCGGAGTGGATCAATGACGCGCTTGCTGGTAAGCATCCGGTGCCGGCGGCGATCGCACATCAGGCGGCGTGTTGCGTCAAAGCTGCGCGGCTATTGAATAGTTGAAGGTGAAATTTATGGCTAACAGGCTATGTAGTCGTTGCTTAGCATTGCTGCTGGCACTCCTCGGCTTCAGCGCACAGGCGCAATTGGGCTCGCTGCCGCGCCACTCGCCGTATCCCGGCGGCGTGGCCATCGTGAAGCTGAGCGAGGGCGATGCGCCGACGCTGGAAGTCACGTACGGTGGCCATCGCGTGCTGACGGTGACGCTGGATGAAGGCTTGTTCGGTGTTGTCGGCATCCCGCTGGATGCGCCGCCGGGCATGCAGCAACTGCAAATCAACGCGGCGAAGGACGGTGTGCGCGTGTCCTATTCCACCGCGTTCGAGATCAAGCCCAAGGACTACGCAACACAACAACTGCGTATCGATCCGCGCTTTTTGCAGTTGTCACCCGAGAATCAAAAACGTGTCGAGCGCGATTTTCCTTTGATCGTCGCCGCGAAAAAATATTGGAGCGATACGCCGCCGGCCAGTTTTTTTCTCGATTTACCGGCAGCAAGTCGCTTGTCCGCGCGATTTGGTTTGCGCCGCGTGTTAAACGGCAAGGAAAGCTGGCCGCACGGCGGCCTCGATGTGGCGATCGGCACGGGCACGCCGCTGCGCGCGGCGGCGGCGGGGCGCGTGATTGCCGTCGACGATTATTTTTATTCCGGCAAAAGCGTGTGGCTCGATCACGGGCAAGGCTTCATCACGCTCTACATCCACATGAGCCGCATCGACGTGAAAGAGGGCGACAGCGTGGCGCGTGGCAGCGTGATCGGCTTGTCGGGCGCCAGCGGCCAGGTGACCGGCCCGCATCTGCATTGGGCCGTGGTGCTGAACGGCGTGTATGTGGATCCGGAGTTGTTTTTGAAGACGCGTTGATGCGTGCCAGAAAAAAATGTAAGTATTTGATTTTATTGATAAATTATTCTGGCGGTTTGTCAACAGCTGCTGCCGTGCGCCACTGCGCCGACAGCTCCGCCAGCCCCTTGTAGAACGCCGCTTCTTCCCGCTTGGCAAGCGCGGCATCTTCGCCAGCGGGCGCGGCGATGCGCAGCGCCAGCGCGAGAAATTCGCGCTCCTTTAGCGCGGCATCGGTTTTCAGAAACGCCAGCACTTGCGTGCGCATCTCGGGCGTGAGCTTTTGCCGCAGCGTATCGATTTCGGCGGCGGCGGTCGCCAACGCGCCCATCTGCACAAAGCTGGAATTCGCCGCGACGAAATTGCCGCCGATGCGCAGGCTTTCCTCGTACAGAATCGTCTCGCTCTCGAACAGCACCACGAACTCGCGCCGCAAGCGATTTTCCGCCGAACGAAATGCGGCCTGCTCCTGCGCCGACAGCCTATCGTTGCCGATCATCACCCGCGACAGCGCACGCGTGAGTTCAGCCGGGTAAAACAGCAGAAAATTTTTCTCCAGATCAATCAGTGTGGCGCCCGCTGGCGAACGGTAAAACGCCAGCAGGGCAGTGAGCTCCTCAACGGTAAAGCGCTGCGCGTACTCCCGCGCCAGCGCCTCGTCGATCCACGCAAACCCCGCTTCACGCCCCATGCGCGCCAGGTAATCGGCGTAGAGCTTGCGCCACTCGACGTTAATGCGTTTTTCCGTGGCGGCCCAGTTCGGGTGCTGCGGATTCCACGCCGGGCCTTTGCCGACGGCTTTCAGCAGCACCGGAATGTAGGCACGCACGCGCAGTTCTTCGAGATCGCGTTTTTTGTCGGTGTAGCCGGTTTTTTGGGTGATGAGTTCCTGGGCGAGAGGGAAGGGGTCTTGGGCGAAAGAGGCGCCTGTGCAAAAGGCGATGAACAGCACGAGAAAAATGCAGCGTCGAAACATGTTTCGTGCCGTCAACGTTGAAGAATAGAGGTTTAAAAATGATGGCCTTGCACCGACACGGGGCGTCCATAGCCCGCTAACCCGATCTTGTCGTTACGCGGCCCGATAAAATCGCTGATGGATGTCCCGGTCACAACCCATCGTTCAAAGTCGTGGGGACTTTTCAGCAGTATTTCCGATAGCCGTTGCTCGATGGCGTCTTTGTCTGGATTTACCGCAACAATTTGCCGTAGCGAAAGATTGTCTTGTAGCCCCGCAGCCAAAAGATACTTGAAGTGCAGGTCGGTAACCGGCATTGAAAAACCAAGAATAATGATACGAGTTGCAGATTCAAGTGCCACGAGCGCTTCTGTCCAGACGTCATTTAGCTGTTCGCCAAAAATTTTTCGCCATGTGGGTGGCACGATCTCGGGTATTAGGCCATGTGTTCTCACATCACTGTAGGAGCCAAATAGGCTGAGTTTTCTGGATTGTCGAGTGCGAGCCCAATTGATTGAACCATGCAGTTTCAATACTTTTATTTCGGCGTCGTCGCGTAAACGCAATGCGCTGGCAGTTTCATTGACGATAGTGTTTTGCAGCTTGAGGCCATAGCTGAAATCTACCCCCAAACTTGAAAGTGAATCTTCTACGAGCGTGTCGTAGTTGAAGGAGATGAAAGTGTTTTTTCCGATGACAGCTTCCGAGCCGAACCAGCCGATTAAGCTTCCTATGTAGTATTCGTAGCTTGGGACAGATATTTGCGGAGAGCTATAACCCTGTGTAAAGATCGAGTATCTATCCCGAATGTTGCATAAACAATCCGCTCTCAAGCGTTTGACATCATGTGGAATTGAAATCGCTGCATTTGAGAACGACAAGCGCAGTCTACCTTACCCATTAAGTCGGAA
>CAMBGJ010000321.1 GCA_945865805.1 Bordetella parapertussis | reverse complement strand
CCCGGAATCGAAGCAAATCGCAGTTGTTCTGGCGTAGAATCCATGGTGGGCAAAGACCTGTTCGTGTTGACGAATGTGTTTCTCAATAACTCACATTGTACCAATCACTTACAGTGTTCTTTGCCCTTTTTATGCAAAATTCAGGATAGGCTGTTGTGTTTCGCAATCACGTTTCACCGCACCGCGAGTCTGCAATACGAAACGCGCGAACCGCGCCACCAGCCGCTATTTGCCCTATACTTTTGCCACTCACCCTAAGCACAATAAGGAGACTGCAATGAATACGCTACCTGCGCGCGCAAAGGAAGGCACCCCGGATGCTGCGCTGCGTCATCGGATGTTCAAGGTTTGTCTTGCGGCAGGCATGACTGCCGCGACGTTTGCCCTGGCCGGACAAGTCGCCGCACAAGGCGCGCGTTATCCGCAGCGACCGGTGCGCATGATCGTGCCGCTGCCGGCAGGCGGCTCCACCGACATACTCGCGCGCATCGTGGCGCAAAAATACACTGACGGCCTGGGTAAAACCTTCATCATCGATAACCGTCCTGGTGCGGGCACCTCGCTCGGCAACGAGCTGGTGGCACGTGCCAGCCCTGATGGTTACACGCTGTTGTTCGCCAGCGCGTCGATCGCCACCAACGTGCCGTTGTATCCCAAGCTGCCGTTTCATCCGGTGAAGGATTACACGCCCGTCGGCACCGTGGGGCAATCGTTTTACGTGCTGATTGTGCAACCCTCGCTGGGCGTGGCGACGACGCAGGAACTGATTGCGATGGCGAAGGCCAAACCGAAGCATTTGCAATACGCCTCGGCCGGGCAAGGCACCATCACGCATATGGCGGTGGAGCTGTTCATGATGAACGCCGGCATCAAAATGCAGGACGTGCCATTCAAGGGCGGCGCACCGGCGCTGCTGGCGTTTTTAAGCGGACAGATGCCGGTGATCTTCAGCCCGATCGCCGAAAGTTTGCCGTACTTGCGCGTGGGCACCAAGGTGCGTCCGCTGGCGGTGACGGCTGCCAAACGCGCGCCCGATCTGCCGGAGGTGCCTACGCTGGCCGAAACAGGCATCCCGGATTCGGTGGTGATGTCACGCACCGCACTGCTCTCGCCCAAGGGCACGCCGGACGATGTGGTGAAAATTCTCAACGCCGAACTCAATCGCTTTTTGCAGCAGCCCGAAACGCGCGAGCGCATCGCCACACACGGCCTGGTGCCGGTGGGCGGCACACCGGCTGAACTCACCGAATACCTCACTTCGGAGATTGCGCGCTGGACCAAAGTGGTCAAAACCGTGGGCATCAAGATCGAGTAAATATCTGATTTATAAGGAATAAATTTCATGGATGCCACGGAAGCCACCACCGGCCGGCAAGAAAAACAGCAAGCATCAGTAACCTACGACGCGATCATCATCGGCGCAGGCATCTCCGGCATTCATCAGCTGTACCGGCTGCGTGAGTTGGCCATGACCGTGCGCGTGTTTGAAGCCGGCAGCAATGTCGGCGGCACCTGGTACTGGAACCGCTACCCCGGTGCGCGCTTCGATTCGGAAAGCTGGACCTACGGCTATTCGTTTTCGGAAGAGTTGTTGAAGGAGTGGGACTGGAAGGAACATTTCTCGCCGCAGCCGGATACGCTGGAATACCTGAACCTCGTCGCGGATAAATTCGACTTGCGCCGCGACATGCAATTTCACTCGCGTGTGACCGCCGCGCACTGGAACGATGCCGCGAATCAATGGACGGTTACGCTCGACAGCGGCGAAACCGCCAGCGCGCGTTTTTTATTCACCGCCATCGGCATCCTGTCGACGCCCACGTTGCCGCGCCTACCGGGCGTCGAAACGTTTCGCGGCCCCGCTTATCACACCGGGCGCTGGCCGCACACACCGGTGGATTTCACCGGTAAGCGCGTCGGCGTCATCGGCACCGGGGCCACCGCAATACAGGCGATCCCGGAGATCGCCAAACAGGCAGGCCATCTCACCGTGTTTCAGCGTCGGCCGAACTGGGCGGCACCGCTGCACAACAGCAAAATCAGCAAAGCGGAAATGGAAGACATCAAAACCCGCTACAGCGAAATCTACGCGCGCTGCGCCGAGACGCCGGGCTGGTTCATCCACGAGCCCGATCCGCGCAAGGCGCTGGACGTGCCGCCAGCCGAGCGCGAAGCGTTTTGGGAAAAGAAGTATGCCGAGCCGGGCTTCGGCATCTGGATGGGAAATTTCAGCGACATCACGGTCGACGAAAAAGCCAATGCCGTGATCAGCGAATTCATCGCTAAAAAAATACGTCAACGCGTGAAGGACCCCAAGGTCGCCGACAAGTTGATCCCCAAAGACCACGGATTCGGCACGCGCCGCCTGCCACTGGAGAGCGGCTATTTCGAGGCCTACAACCGCGACAACGTGGTGCTGGTGGATGTCAACGACACGCCGATTGAACAGATCACGCCAAGTGGGCTGAAGACTAGTGAAAAAGCCTACGAATTCGACATACTGATTTACGCCACTGGTTACGATGGCGTGACGGGGGCGTTTGATCGCATCGATTTTCGCGGCCCCGGCGGCGTGCGGCTAAAAGACGTGTGGGCCGATGGGCCGCGCACCTATCTCGGCCAGTTGGCCGAGGGCTTTCCCAACCTGCTGATGGTGCTGGGGCCACACACCGCGCGCGGCAATATTCCGCGTGCAGTCGAGCACAGCGTCGAATGGCAAACCGGTCTGCTGCGTTATATGCGCGAACACAACTACACACGCGTAGAGACTCGCCCCGAGTTAGTGGTGGAGTGGACGCAGACCGTTGTCACCGCCGCCCAGCGCTTACTGTCGTGGAAAGTCGATTCATGGCAAAACGGCGTCAACCGCAACATTGAGGGCCACACCGTACGTCGCGTGCTGGGTTACAACGGCAATGGTAAGCACTACCGCAGCAAGACCAAGGCAGTCGCCGATGGCGGTTACCGGGAGTTTTTGTTTCGGTAATTGGCTTGAAACGCTCCGTGCGGCACGCGGCGGATTATTTTAAGCCGCCGCCACCGCCGCCTTCAACCCCAACTCATCCGCCACCGCTTTCTCCACCGCCGTGCCCTTAAAAAACGCCGGGTTGTTGCGCGTGTGCAGTAGCGCCGCATTGGTGAAGGTGAACTCGCGGAAATCCTGCTCGGTGATGAAGCCTTTTTCCAGATTCTCGTAGGCCTCGGGCATCACGTCGTTGAAATCGGGGACGTCGAAGTGCGTGAAGTCGGAGCTGAACACCGGGCGTAGCCGCACGCCCATGCGTGGATCAAATGCCCACATCGTTGCGCGGTCGTCGGCCTCGCAACCATAGAAATAATTGTTCGAGAACACCGAGCGGATATCCGCATTCGACTTCACGCCCGACGCGTCGAAATCGTCGGTGACGTGTTCGGGCCTAGAGAGTTCTTCGATGCTGCATTCCGGGCGGAAGGCATCGAGGCTGCCGAGGATGTCATCGCTGCGGGCTTTCAGGCGCGCGTCGCCGTAGCGGCTGATGTATTGTTTTAATTCAGGAATATCGGTGGCATTCGGATACTGCAACGCCGCACGCTGACGCTTTTCCCAGTGCTCGATCATGTCGCCGACCATCTGGCAGGCCCAGCTTACGCCGCCTTCCATGAAACCGAAGTTCAGTGTCGGAAACCGCCGCGACACGCCACCGAGAAACACGCCGCGCGCGAACGCATGATTCGCCTCGGCGAAATGGCCGACGTGGTTATAGGTAAAGTTGCTGATCGAGGCGCGATCCGACCAGCCGGAACTGCCCGCGTGCTGCGTCACCGCCACGCCAAGGTCCACGCAACGTTGCCAGAACGGATCGTAGTCATAGGGGCTGTCGAGCGCGATGTTGTCGCAGTAGAACGCGGCCTTCTGTGCATCGATGCCTTCGGCGGCGCTGGGGATCACGCGCTCCTGATTGCCGCGCAGCATGATGGCGCGGTAGCCCAGTTCTTTCACCACGTAGTCCAGTTCAGCAATGGCATCCTTCGGCGTGCGCGAAGGGATGGTCGCCACCGGCGCAAAGCGCGCGGCGTAGGGCTTGAACATGTCCATGGTCATACGGTTATAGGCGCGCGCAGCGGCGAGTTGCAGATCGCCCTGCATGATGTTGATGCCCAGGCCGAAGGTCGGGTACATCAACGCAAAATCGATGCCCAGCTCCGGCAGGCGCTCGTTCAGCAGCGCGGGCAGCAATGCGGTGGCCTTGTCGTAGGTTTGGCTGGTCACGCCCCACCAGATGGTGCGGCGCAGGCGCTGGTGCTGGCGCTCTTCCACCGTGGCGCCGTACCAGCGGCTGTTGCGCTTCCAGCGTGCGCGCATTTCGTCCACGGCCTTGGGGCCGCCCGCTTCGGCCAGGTGTTCGAGGAAAACCGGAATCGGCTCCATCCAGTGTCCGTCGCCGTCGATAACCGGGTGCTTCAACCCGGCGCGTATTTCCGTCGCACGATTGCTCATAGCGGGTGCTCCTTTCGCAAATTGACCATTAAGATGGGGCTGAAATCGAACTACGCCGTGCAAAACCGCTGTACGAGACCGCTGACAGGGGCGATAGGTTAGCCTTATCAATCAGGGCTTCTGAAACCTCATTCGGATACGAATGCGTAATTATGTGCTCATGTACGAAAAACCGGCAAATTCGACGCTGCAGTTACTATAGCGGAGCCACGATGATTTTGCTCATCGGGAGTAAAAATGCGTGATGGGTTTTGCAAGATGGAGAGACTGGGTTTTTGGGGGATAGTGTTGGCGATGTTGATCGTTGCCGGAACGATGCCCGTGCATGGCGCCGAAGCGCTCGGCGAACGGGTGCGGCAGATACTCGAGCGGCGCGGGCTGGGGGCGGATGCGCTGAATGTAATCGACAATCTGGTCAGTCACGAGGGACCGCCACCGCCCGCAGCGCCGACGCTGGTGCGCGAGCTGCTGAAACATCCCCTGTCTGCGGTGGATGCGGCCACCTTGTTCGACCGAGGCGTGCCGGTGGCGCTGCGACGGTTGGTGGAAACCGCGGTCGGCCCGCCGCGTCAGCCTAGCGCCCTGGCGATAACCGAACGGCTGACACCTCACCTCGACAAACTCGCCGCGGCTCAAGGCCTGCTGCGCGCGGCGGCACCCGAGGGCATAGGCGCGCCAGCCATATTAAAAACGCTCAACAGCCGCGCGCCATCGGCAGAAGATTTGCGTGGCGTGATGCGCGCGGTGGATGGCGAACGGCTGGCGCGGGCAAATGCGCATTTCGTCGATGCTGTGGCGGGCTTGATCGCGGCGCTGCGGGCGGTGCCCCAGGCGAGTTTCCCGGATAGCGTGACGCGATTTCAATCGCCGATCGGTCTGGTGGTTATCGGCACCACCAGGGATGACGTGCATGGTGCCGATGCCGCGTTGATTATCGATCCAGGCGGCAACGATCGCTACACGCGCGCGCCGACGGTGGACGGCAATATTTCGATCATCGTTGATCTGGCGGGCAACGATCAGTACGGCGGCGCGGATGTGGTGGTGCATGGCTTGTCAGCCATCGTCGATTTTGCGGGCGATGACCGTTACGTGATGTCCGGCGCGGGGCAGGGCGCGGCAATCGCTGGCGTATCGTTGCTGGTGGATTTTGCCGGTGACGATGTGTATGAAGCGGGCTTCTTCGCTCAGGGCGCGGCGGCGTTTGGTTGGGGCGCGGTGATCGATCTTGCGGGGAATGATCGTTATCAGGTGCGCACCAGCGGGCAGGGCTACGGCATGGCGGGCGGCGTGGGTTTGTTGTGGGATCGCGCGGGAAAAGACCGTTACACCGCATCGGGTTTGCCCGATACGTTTGATCGCGGTGGCAGTGTCAGCTTCGCGCAGGGCGCGGCCTATGGATACCGCACCAGCCTCGGCGGCGGTATCGGCATTTTGCGCGACGACGCGGGGGACGACAGCTACATCGCTGAAATGTTCGCGCAGGGCGTGGGGTATTACTACGGCCTTGGATTGCTGTGGGATCGCGGCGGCAATGATCGTTATCAGGCGGTGCGTTACGCGCAGGGTAACGGTGTGCACGAGGCCGTGGGCGTGCTGCGCGATGTATCGGGCAACGACAGTTACAGTGCCGCCGTGGGCGTATCGCAGGGGATGGGGCT
>CAMBGJ010000320.1 GCA_945865805.1 Bordetella parapertussis | reverse complement strand
AAATTTGCGCCGCAAGACAAGCCCCTGCGAGCACCCCGGCGCGCCCGATGCCGCGCACGCTGGCCCACGCGCCGCGCCCACGCAGCGCGAGCAGCAGCACACCCAAAAACGCCGCCATGAACAACGCCCGCCAGAAGACGATTTCCCACACGTCTTTGAGTATGAGGCTGCGCACGATGATGCCGCCCAGGCTCCAGCACAGGCCCGCGCCAAGCATCAGCATGACGCCGCGCATACGGCTGGGCAACAACGAGGAATTCATAAAAATACATTATAAAACAATTAGTTACAGTATATCGAGAAATATCTTCCCGGCACTGCCAGTGCCGGTACGGTCCGATTCATCGGCGCGCAAGGAAATAACCAGCCTACGCGGCTACCGCCGACTCGCCTTTGTCACGCCGTTGTAACTTACAACTCCTTAAAATACTAAAGTGCCACCAAAAAACTGGTAGTCTTACGTTGTTTCACCAATACGATTCTTGTAAATTTGTAACAATTTATTTTTTGGTATATGGCATGGCGGTCTATGCTATTAGTGTTTTCAACAAGCCGCTAAGATATCTCGCGGAAGGCTGGCTATTCATTGTGGTGTATGTCGCCCTTGACTGGGCGTCCACTGTGCACGCCTCGCGATTTGGCTTTAGTGCATTTAATCCTGAGGCCGCATTGGCGCTGGCGTTTCTGGTCTGGCGCGGTTTGCGACAAATACCCCACGTGGTGCTCGCGATCTTTTGGGCGAGTGCGTCATCAACGTTGATCGGCTTCAAGGGCCTTCAGGGTTTATCGCCACGAGCATCATGGCGACCGGGATCTGCTTGACGGCCTATTTGCTCGCGCGGCAATACCGCCTAGAAGCGGCGCTCACATCAAAGCGTGATGTGCTGCGCCTGATTGGCGTCACGCAGATGGGCATCTTCGTCATAGGACTGCCTTACTGTTGGGTGCTGGTTGCGATTGACGGCGTGCCCTCAGACCAGTTTCTATCGAGCCTGAAGCAGTTTTACATAGGCTACGGTGCGGCCATACTCGCGTGGCTGCCGCCATGGGTCATGCTGCAGGATGCCGAACGCCGCAGACAATTCCTAAGCTTTCTGCGTGACTGGATTACCTGGGTTCAGTTCGCCGCCGCGCTCGCCATTCTCTGGTGGAGTTGGAGCGTCGTGGATTCAGCGAATGACCACCTGCATGATGTCTACCTGTTATTTGTGCCAATGGCGTGGGCTGCAATCCGTTTTGGCATGGTGGGCGCCGTGTCGCAAATGCTTTTTGTGAAAGGCTCGATTTTTGTGCTGTTGATCATGATGAGCGGCGGCGGCGAGGCTGGCGACCACGATGCTTTTAGGCGGTTTTTTGAATTCCAGTTCTTCGCGATCATGCTGGGGGTCACCGGACTCTTGCTCGGCATCGCGGCTGACGAACAGCGTCAAGTCACGGCCCAGCTTCACGAATCTCTGCGACTTGCGGCGGCAGGGGAAATGGCCGCCGCCCTGACGCACGAAATCAATCAACCGCTGACCGCGTTAGTCAACTATGCCAGCGTGGGGCAGCAACTGGCAGCGCGCTCCCCGCCGAACGCGGAACGGCTGCAAGATATCATGGGCAAAATCTCGGACGAGGCAAACCGGTCCGCCAGCCTGGTGCGGCGATTACGTGACTTTTTCCGCTCGGGTAAAACGCGTCTCGAATGGGTGGATGTGGCGGCACTTGCCGCACGTGCCGTGACGTCGCAACGCGCACGCGCCGCGTCCGCGCGCGTCACCTTAAGCTCTCGTAGTACGCCGGGTATCGCACCGCTGTTGATTGACCCGGTGCAGATTGATCTGGTGTTGCGCAATCTCATTGCGAATGCCATCGAAAGCGCCGCTGCGGACAAGACCGGCGGGACGGTAGACGTTGCAATTTCGCAAGGTGCCACGCACGAAATAACGGTCGCGGTCGCCGCTAGCGGCGGCGGCGTGACAGCGACCCGCGCAACACGCATGTTCGACGCCCATACCTCGACAAAAACATCGGGCATGGGGCTTGCCATCAGCCGTGCAACCGTCAATGCCCACGGCAGGCGCGTTTGGGTGACGCCTGGCGGCTCCGGCCTGCTTTGCTTTACGCTGCCGATAGACGCCGCGCAGGTGATGTCATGATCGCCGGCGAAGTACGGCTGGCGACAGACAATCCGCGCGCGCATCTCACGATATTTGTAGTCGAGGACGACAAGTCCGTGCGCGATGCGCTGTGTATGCTGCTGGAAGAACGGGGTTACATTACGGCGCGGTTTGCCGACGCGGAATCGTTTCTTCGCGCCTACGACGACACAGCGGGATGCTTGCTCACCGACATACGCCTGCCGGGCATGAGCGGGCTGAAGCTGCAGGAAGCGTTGATTGTTAAAGGCGCGAAGCTGCCCGTGATCATCATCACCGCGCATGGGGATATGGAGGCCGCTCGAATTGCATTTCGCGCCGGCGCGGTGGATTTTCTCGAAAAACCGATTAGTGCCGAAGACCTGATCAATGCCATTGAGGCCGCCTTTTCGCGCGAATTCATGCGCCTTGACACGAATGCTCGGAACACCCAGCGCGACGCGGCATTTACTTCGTTGTCGCCGCGCGAACGCGAAGTGCTGGATTTGGTGCTGCAAGGCCGCCAATCACGCGAGATCGGGGACGAACTGGGCGTCAGCCATCGAACGGTCGAATTGCATAAGTCGAGCATCCTCAAAAAGCTCGATGCCCGTTCGATGCTTGATGTGGTCCGCACGTACTCAGGTTTGCCGGATAGCCCTCCGCGGAAGATGAGGTAACTCATTGAAAATATTGAGTATTTTAAAATAGTCGACTGACGAACACATTACTGGTCTGCGCAGCGACGGTCACGTGTGCGACGCATCAACCCCGGCCGCGTTCGTTTGTGGTGCCACGGCGCCCAACTTCCCTTTGAGATCGTTCGAACAGCGCGGCTCTTCACGCGTGTCACCTTCACGGATTGCCTGATTACGCGCTCTGACGTGCGCGCCGCCTAACCTGCGGCCAACACCGAACACGTGTTACCACGTATCGTAATAACACTTGTTTTCTGGGTCGCACTACCGAGTTTTCCACCGTTTGTAGCAAATTTCCTACCGTTTGTCGGGCCGCGCTGAACGGCGTCCAGCGATTTTCTAGTATTCGCGCCACCAAGACGCAAAGACGAGAGAGGCCCATGACACGCACCGCAGCGCAGCAACCACGCAGCACGACACGGCCAAACGGCTTCACCTTGATCGAGGTCATGATTGTCGTCGCGATTATCGGCATCCTCGCCGCCATCGCGGTGCCGCAGTACGCCGAGCACGTTACCCGCAGCAAGGTTACGGAAGCCACGTCCACGCTGGGCACCCTGCGGGTCAAGATGGAACAGTTCTTTCAGGACAACCGCACCTACGATTCGGTAACGGCGCCGTGCAAGGTGGTTCCCGCCCCTGAAGCCAAGTATTTCACCTATACCTGCACGTTGACGGCGACAACGTATCTGATCGAAGCCAACGGTGTGACATCCGAAAAGATGGGGGGATTCAAATATACGATTGATCAAAACAACGCCAAGACCAGCGTGATGACGGCACCGTCCACGTGGACCGGCTCAGCAACCTGCTGGGTCACCAACAAGAGTGGGTCATGTTAGGCGGAATGCGCACCCGCAGTGGCTTTACGCTGATCGAGGTGATGATCACGGTCGCGGTTCTGGGCGTGCTGCTGGCCATCGGCGTACCTTCCTTGACGAACATCATCGGCAATATGGCGGTGCGTACCAATGCCGAGGCGATCAACAGCGCCATTCAGTTCGCACGCGCCGAGGCGATACGCCGCAACGCCGCCGTAAAAATCGAGATGAGCGCGGCCGGCACTTCCTGGCGCATAAGGTTCGTCAGCGATAATTCCGTATTGCAGGAGCGCGGTGAAGAAGGCCGCGCCAATACGGTGGCCGTCACGTTTGAACCCGCCGCAGTAAGAATCATCACCTTTGGTTCGCTCGGCACCGTTACCGATGCCACGCCCATTACGGCGCTCAAGGTTGATTCGGTGACGCTAAGTGCGGCGAACTCGCGCGAAATGTGCGTAATGCTTTCAGTCACCGGCAGTTCGCGTGTCTGTGATCCCCAGCTAGCGACGGCCAACCTCGAAGCGGGGGGATCGACCATTACCACCACGGACCCGCAAAGCTGTCAGCCCGCAGTGCCCGCCATATGCACGCCCACACCATGAGCCGCCGTCTGCGTATGCGTAGCGGTGCACCCATCGCACAAAAGGGTGTGATGTTGCTCGAGGCGCTGATCGGGATACTGATTTTCTCGTTGGGCGTGCTGGGCATAGTGGCCATGCAGGCCACGGCGATCGCCAGGCTGACCGACGCCAAATACCGTACGGAAGCGGCACATCTGGCGGATCGCATGATCGGCACCATCTGGGCCAATCGCGGCACCAATGTGCCGACCCTGGCGGCCGATTGGGCCACCGAGATATCCGGCGGCGCTACGCCGCTGCTGCCCAACGCTACCGGCGCGAACGCACCGACCGTCGTGGTCAGCGGCAATCGCTACACCGTGACGGTGTACTGGCAGGCACCGAGCGCCACCACACGCAGCAACCACATCGCCATCGCTTATCTTGATTTCAACTAGGTGCGACATGGGTACAACTCGTAGATCACAGTCCGGGTTCAGCATCGTCGAATTGATGGTGGCTGCGGTGATCGGATTAATTGGCAGCGTGGTGATCTTTCAGGTTTTTTCCGTATTTGAAGGACAAAAACGCACCACCGCCACGGGCGGCGATGCGCAAGCCAATCTGGCGATTGCCATGCATCGCATCGAAACCGACGCTAGGCAAGCTGGGTTTGGCATCAATGATCCAGCCTTTTTTGGTTGCGCGGTCAGTGGCGGGGAAGAAGACCCGCTGGGCAGCGGCAGCGGTACCTCGTTCACACTGACGCTCGTGCCCGTCAATATTGTCCAAGGCAGCAGTACGGTGGATTCGGTTAGCGGCGGCGCCCTGAAGGCGGATACGCTGACGTTCATGTATGGCAGTAGCGATCTGGCGCATTTCCCGCCCAAGCTGATTCAAAACCTGGCCTCGCCCGCCTCGAATTACCGGGTGAGTAACCGGCATGGATTTCAAGTCGGCGACGTCATGGTGCTTGCCGAACTGCGTGGCACTCCGCTGGCGCCGGTGTGCGCGATGAGTCAGGCTCGTAGTTTGCCGGCTATCGTGGGCAACCTGGACGTGATTGACCACTCGAACGGCAGCTACGACCAGGGTGGAATCACCCTGAACACCCGCTTCAGTTATGCCGGACTCGGCCCCAATTACACTGCGGAGACCACGCGTGTGTTCAATCTCGGACGCGCGCCCGTGGTCAACACCTATAGCGTGAACAATGGCCGACTAATGCTGCAAAGCTTTCGCGGCGCAGCCCAGCCGGTAATGGACGGCGTTGTGCAAATGCAAGTGCGTTACGGCAAGGATACGGGCACGGACAACATTGTCGACGTGTATGACGACATCACCCCCACCACGCCAGCCAATTGGGCAAAGGTGCTGACGATACGCGTGGCGCTCGCCGCGCGCGTAGGACAGTACGAAAAAACCGAGGTCAGCCCCGCAACTATTCTGCTATGGGGCGGCGGCCCCGTATGGACGCTGACCAGCGAGGAACGACATTACCGCTATCACGTCATCGATACCATCATCCCGCTACGCAACATCATCTGGAGGCGAGCCGCATCATGAGCAAGGACCCTTACGCCGCATCGCGCCATTCGTGGCATCCATACCATTCGCACAAGATGCGTCGCGCCAATCGTGGCTTGATTCTACTCATTTCGCTGATTGTTCTGGTGGCCATGAGCCTCGGCGGCATTGCCATTTTGCGCTCGGTGGATACCACCATACTCATAGCCGGCAATCTGGCATTCAAGCAACGCGCCTTGCATGCAACTGACATCGGCGTATCCGAGGCGTTAACGTGGCTAATCGCCAACAAAAGTACGCTGGCCAACGACAACGCCGGTGCCGGGTATTTTTCGTCGCAGGACTTCGACTGGAAAAATGCCTCGACCTGGGGCACTGCCAAACTGGTGACGCTCAGCGGCGGCACTGATGCGGGCGG